>NZ_MLHG01000037.1 GCF_001998825.1 Rodentibacter mrazii | reverse complement strand
ACCTACGACCGGGACAATCGGGTGAGTTACCGCTATGACTTAAATGACCGTCTGGTGGGGCAGAGATGACCACTCGCTACGGCAAAGAAAGTTGGGTCTATTATTATGACGCCCTCGGCAGACGGATAGCGAAAGCGAAACGGAATAAACAGGGCGAGGCGGAAATCCAAACCAAGTTTGTGTGGGACGGTAGTCATCTAGTGCAGGAAATCCATCACGTGCAACGCCCCCAACGTGCGCAAAACACCCAAAAAAACCGACCGCACTTTACCTACATTTACCGCGACCCAAATAGCTACGAGCCGTTGGCACAATGTATCGGATGGAAAGACGGAAAACATAACAGAATTGAACACGAGGTGAACTACTTCCACTGTGCCAAATCGGCATCCCGAGGGAGATGACGAACAGCGAGGGTAAGCTTATTTGGCGGGGCGTTATGATGCTTGGGTCAAAATTAATGTAAAAAAGAGAATCCTTTTAAATAAAGGATTCTCTTGAGTATTAAGACTTATATTTTACATTTCTAAAATATATGGGGCTAGAATGGAATATCATCATCAAAACCGTCCATTGGCGGTTCAGCCTGTGGTTTTGCTTGTTGTGGGGCTGGACGGGATGACTGATAACTGCTGTTAGCGTTCGCTTGATAAGATGGTTGCGGACTGCTTTGTCCCATATCCGGTGCTCCGTATCCGCCGGCATTTTGGTTGCGACCACCTAACATTTGCATCACATCACCTTGAATTTCTGTGGTATAGCGATCTTGTCCGTTTTGATCTTGCCATTTGCGGGTACGCAGACGACCTTCTACATACACTTGCGAACCTTTGCGCAAATATTCGCCACAAATTTCCGCTTGGCGGCGATAGAATACGATGCGATGCCATTCTGTAACTTCACGACGTTCACCGGTATTACGATCATTCCAACTTTCACTGGTTGCGACACTAATATTGGCGACGACATCACCATTTGGCATTGTACGAATTTCAGGATCATTACCTAAATGACCCACAATAATAACTTTATTTACTCCTGCCATTGAAGAATCCTCATTTTTATATTAAAAAAGTGCGGTTATTTTGCCTGAAATTTTGCAAAAGATCTATAAGATTTAACTGGATATTTGCACAGATATTGAAATATGCGATAATGCTCGCAATTTTGAGAAAATAATTGGCAGAACGCATTATTTATGGAAAATATCGACATTCGTGGGGCTAGAACCCACAATCTTAAAAATATCAATTTAACTATTCCTCGCGATAAACTGATTGTGATCACCGGTCTTTCCGGTTCCGGCAAATCTTCTTTGGCATTTGATACGTTGTATGCGGAGGGACAACGCCGTTACGTAGAATCCCTTTCCGCCTATGCCCGTCAATTTTTATCTTTGATGGAAAAACCGGATGTGGATTCCATTGAAGGCTTATCGCCTGCGATTTCTATTGAACAAAAATCTACCTCCCATAACCCTCGTTCAACGGTGGGAACGATCACGGAAATTTACGATTATTTACGTCTTCTTTTTGCTCGCGTAGGTGAACCTCGCTGCCCAAATCACGATGTACCGCTGACCGCTCAAACTATCAGTCAAATGGTGGACAAAGTGTTAAGTTTGCCTGAAGAATCAAAAATGATGCTACTTGCTCCAGTGGTAAAAAACCGCAAGGGGGAGCACGTTAAAATTTTAGAAAACATTGCAGCACAAGGCTATATTCGTGCGAGGATTGATGGTGAAATTTGTGATCTATCGGATCCGCCAAAACTTGAATTACAGAAAAAGCATACCATTGAAGTTGTTGTAGATCGTTTCAAAGTGCGGTCGGATTTAGCTACACGTTTAGCGGAATCTTTTGAAACGGCGTTAGAGCTTTCCGGCGGTACGGTAATTGTGGTGGATATGGATAATCCGAAAGCGGAAGAACTGGTCTTTTCTGCAAACTTTGCTTGTCCGCATTGTGGATATTCCGTGCCGGAGTTAGAACCCCGTTTGTTCTCTTTTAACAACCCAGCAGGTGCTTGTCCAACTTGTGATGGTTTGGGGGTGCAGCAATATTTTGATGAAGCGCGTGTGGTGCAAAATCCGAGTATTTCCCTTTCAGGTGGGGCGGTGAAAGGTTGGGATCGCCGTAATTTTTACTATCATCAAATGCTTACTTCTCTTGCAAAACATTATGATTTTGATGTGGACGCGCCTTACGAAACTTTGCTGAAAAAAATTCAGCACATCATCATGCACGGTTCGGGCAAGGAAGAGATTGAATTTCAATATATGAATGATCGCGGTGATGTGGTCATTCGTAAACATCCTTTTGAAGGCATTTTAAATAATATGGCTCGCCGTTATAAAGAAACGGAGTCTATGTCTGTGCGTGAAGAACTTGCTAAAAATATCAGCAATCGTCCTTGTGCCGATTGCGGTGGTTCACGTTTACGCCCGGAAGCACGGAATGTGTATATCGGACCGACTAATTTGCCGATGATTTCTGAAAAAAGCATTGGTGAAACCCTCGAGTTTTTTACCGCACTTTCATTAACAGGGCAAAAAGCACAAATTGCCGAGAAAATTCTGAAAGAAATCCGTGAGCGTTTACAGTTCTTGGTCAATGTAGGGCTTAATTATCTTTCTCTTTCCCGTTCTGCCGAAACCCTTTCCGGGGGAGAGGCTCAACGGATTCGTCTTGCCAGCCAAATTGGGGCGGGCTTAGTGGGCGTGATGTATGTACTGGATGAACCTTCTATCGGTTTACATCAGCGTGATAATGAACGTTTATTGAATACATTGATTCATTTACGCAATCTTGGTAACACGGTGATTGTTGTAGAACATGATGAAGATGCCATTCGTGCCGCAGATCATATTATTGATATCGGACCGGGCGCAGGCGTACACGGTGGACAAGTGATTGCACAAGGCAATGCACAAGAAATTATGGCGAATGCTGATTCCATCACCGGTAAATTCTTATCCGGTGTTGAACAAATTGAAATTCCGAAAAAACGAACCGCACTTGATAAGAAAAAATGGTTAAAATTGAAAGGTGCATCCGGTAATAATTTAAAAAATGTGAATTTAGATATTCCTGTTGGTTTATTCACTTGTATCACCGGCGTATCGGGTTCAGGCAAATCTACGTTAATTAACGATACCCTGTTCCCTCTTGCTCAAAATGCGCTGAACCGTGCGGATAAAACCGATCATGCCCCTTATAAATCCATTGAAGGGTTGGAACATTTTGATAAAGTCATTGATATTAACCAAAGCCCAATCGGAAGAACACCACGTTCTAACCCCGCGACTTATACCGGTTTATTCACACCAATCCGTGAACTTTTTGCCGGTGTGCCGGAAGCGCGTGCTCGCGGTTATAACCCGGGGCGTTTTAGTTTTAACGTGCGTGGCGGTCGCTGTGAGGCTTGCCAAGGCGATGGTGTGATCAAAGTGGAAATGCACTTTTTACCGGATGTATATGTACCTTGTGATCAATGTAAAGGGAAACGTTATAACCGTGAAACCCTAGAAATTCGCTATAAAGGCAAAACCATTCATCAAGTCTTGGATATGACAGTGGAAGAAGCACGTGAATTTTTTGATGCGATTCCAATGATTGCCCGTAAACTGCAAACCTTAATGGATGTGGGATTATCCTATATTCGTTTGGGGCAATCTTCTACAACCCTTTCCGGCGGGGAAGCCCAGCGTGTCAAATTGGCAACTGAGCTCTCCAAACGGGATACGGGGAAAACCCTTTATATTTTGGATGAACCGACCACGGGTTTACATTTTGCCGATATTAAACAATTACTTGCTGTGCTTCACCGCTTACGTGATCAAGGCAATACTATTGTGGTGATCGAACATAATTTAGATGTGATCAAAACTGCCGATTGGATTGTGGATCTTGGACCTGAAGGAGGCAGTGGCGGCGGACAAATTATTGCGACAGGTACACCGGAAGAGGTGGCGAAAATAGAAGGTTCGCATACGGCAAGATTCTTGAAACCGATATTAGAGAAGGGTTAAATGGGAGAAAACCTTGGTATTATGTGGCAAATACCAGATTTCTCGACCGCACTTTTATTCCTAAATTACATATCAATTAACTAAAAGTTCTTGGCGTATTCTCGTTTAATTTATTAAAAATAACCCATCCTTTTTCTAGATTATCTTAGGAGGTTCAATGCTTTTGACTGGGTTATTCTGCGGTATTTTGCTCGGGTTTGTGATGCAACGGGGGCGATTTTGTATTACCAGCGCATTCCGTGATTTATATGTGACAAAAAGCAATAAAATGTTTGTTGCTTTGCTTATTGCCATCACCGTGCAATCTATCGGTTTTTTCATTTTGAAAGAAGTCGGCTGGCTGAATATTGAGCCTGCCAAAAATTTTGAATTTGTTGCCGTCATAGTGGGGTCTTTTTTGTTTGGTATCGGCATTATTTATGCCGGAGGTTGTGCAACGGGAACTTGGTATCGTGCGGCAGAAGGTTTAATTGGTAGCTGGGTGGCGTTGTTCATGTATATGTTGTTCAGTGCGATGATGCGTACCGGCCCGCTTGGTGAATTCAACCAAACATTACGCAGCGTAAAAATAGACGAACGCAGTATTTATGAAAGTGCCGGGATATCCGTATGGTGGCTGGTGGCACTATTAACCGTCATCACGGGCTATTATGTGTATAAACATCTGGCGAAACCACAGGCAAAAGCCGCCACACTAACACCGAAAAAAAGCGGTATTGCCCATATTTTATTTGAAAAACGCTGGCATCCTTTTGTTTCTGCAATATTAATTGGTTTGATTGCACTTGCAGCTTGGCCGTTAAGCGTGGCAACAGGACGAATTGGCGGTTTAGGTATCACCACGCCCTCAGCAAACATTATGCAATATCTCATCACCAATGAGACAAAATTCATCAATTGGGGCGTATTCTTGGTATTAGGGATCTTTATCGGCTCTTTTATCGCTGCAAAAGGCAGTAACGAATTTCGCCTTCGCTTACCGAATACGCAAACCATGGTACGCAGCGCATTCGGCGGATCACTAATGGGCATAGGGGCTAGTTTGGCAGGAGGTTGCTCAATCGGTAATGCCCTTGTCGCCACAGCCTATTTTTCATGGCAAGGTTGGGTATCCCTCCCGTTAATGGTGCTTGGCACTTGGTTTGCCGCTTATTTCACCATTATCCGTCCACAACGACTAGAAACTGTTACCACTTAATTTTTAGGAGAAAAAATGATTGTTAAATTACCGACACTAGGTTTAGTTTGCCCTTTCCCTCTAGTGGAAGCAAAAGCCGAAATGGCGAAGCTCAATAAAGGCGATGGTCTTGAAATTGAATTCGACTGCACTCAAGCCACAGAAGCCATCCCAGCTTGGGCGGCAGAAGAAGGATACGAAGTCACCCATTTCGAACAAATCGGTGAGGCGAAATGGACGATTACGGTTTTGAAATAAGTGATTGAAGTGCGGTTAAAAAACAAGAAAATTTTTCGGTATTATATAGTAGTTGCACAAATCTGTTTTTTGGGTTAGCTTGTAGGGACACACGCAGTGTATCCCTACATGTCGTTTAAATTTCTACTTTTGTGCATTTGCGACATAATACCGAAATATTTAACCGCACTTTACATAAAAACTAAATTAACGAAACCGGCACTTTCACCACAAGTTTCTTAATTTTTTCCGCTTTTCCATTCACTAGGCAGCAAGGTTTATGCGGTTCGTAAGGATAGAATACGGTAAACATTTTAGGCGTTAATGTTACCGTAAATTTATTTTCAATTTCCGATGAGGTAAGCTGATAATCATCAGCTTCATTGTAATCTTCATACGTGGTTAAATCAGGATAGGTTGCACCGACTTCAATATTTTCCGTTCCTTGAATTAAGACTTGCACATCTAAATATTCATGGTGTAGTTCTGCTTTTTTGCTGCTTGATTCAGCGGTTACCGGCTCCATCACATTCATATAAATTTGATCGTTAATATCATGACGACCGGTTTCTAAGGCATTGAGGTCTATTGTATTGAGATAATCGCACACTTCCGCAATTACTTTTGGTAAACCCACCTTAAAATTCGGGTTAGTTAAGCTACTAATAATCATTTTCTCTCCTTACTGAATGAATAAAAATCAGGTTATCATAACAAGTTGGTTCGATGAAATAAAGTTACCAATCACACCAAAACATCTGTATAATGTGCAAGTTTTATTTTCTGTATTAGCGTGCGGCTAACAAAAGAAATTTTCTCACAAAAGTGCGGTAAGTTTTCTTAAAGATTTCTTTTGCTAGTCGCAATCTGGAAAATAAAGCGTTGTTTTTAATAATATCAAAATCAAAGGAAAACATTGTGAATCCAATTGTTAAACAGTTTAAATATGGTCAACATACCGTCACATTAGAAACCGGTGCGATTGCCCGTCAAGCCACTGCCGCTGTGATGGCAAGTATGGACGACACCAGCGTATTCGTTACCGTTGTGGCGAAAAAAGATGTGAAAGAAGGTCAAGATTTCTTCCCATTAACCGTTAATTATCAAGAACGCACTTATGCCGCAGGCCGTATTCCGGGTGGATTCTTCAAACGTGAAGGTCGTCCATCCGAAGGCGAAACCTTAATTGCCCGTTTAATCGACCGTCCTATCCGTCCATTATTCCCAGAAGGTTTCTTCAATGAAATCCAAGTGGTGGCAACCGTTGTTTCCGTTAATCCGCAAATTAGCCCGGATTTAGTGGCGATGATTGGTGCTTCTGCTGCGTTATCCTTATCCGGTGTACCGTTTAACGGTCCTATCGGTGCTGCACGTGTTGGTTTTATCAACAACCAATTTGTGTTAAATCCAACGATGTCGGAACAAAAACAGAGCCGTTTGGATCTTGTTGTGGCAGGAACGGATAAGGCTGTATTAATGGTGGAATCCGAAGCGGACATTTTAACAGAAGAACAAATGTTATCTGCGGTGGTATTCGGTCATCAACAACAACAAGTTGTAATTGAAGCGATTAAAGAATTTACCGCAGAAGCGGGCAAACCTCGTTGGGATTGGGTTGCACCTGAGCCAAATACCGATTTAATCAATAAAGTAAAAACCATTGCGGAAACCCGTTTAGGTGATGCCTATCGTATTACTGAAAAACAAACCCGCTATGCGCAAATTGATGCGATTAAAGCAGATGTTATCGCACAAATTACTGCAGAAGATGAAGAAATCAGTGAAGGTAAAATCATTGATATTTTCACCGCACTTGAAAGCCAAATCGTCCGTGGTCGTATCATTGCCGGCGAACCACGCATTGATGGTCGTACAGTTGATACCGTGCGTGCTTTAGATATTTGCACAGGTGTATTACCACGTACTCATGGTTCGGCAATTTTCACCCGTGGTGAAACTCAAGCCTTAGCGGTTGCCACTCT
Organism: Rodentibacter mrazii; assembly: GCF_001998825.1. Taxonomy (GTDB): domain Bacteria; phylum Pseudomonadota; class Gammaproteobacteria; order Enterobacterales; family Pasteurellaceae; genus Rodentibacter; species Rodentibacter mrazii. The sequence continues at coordinate 6,029 of NZ_MLHG01000037.1, read as the reverse complement.
CGGTACCGAACGTGATGCACAAATTATTGATGAATTGACCGGTGAACGTTCCGATCATTTCTTATTCCACTATAATTTCCCTCCATATTCTGTGGGTGAAACCGGTATGATCGGCTCACCAAAACGTCGTGAAATCGGTCATGGTCGTTTAGCAAAACGTGGTGTGGCTGCCGTCATGCCGACCCTTGCCGAATTCCCTTATGTGGTGCGTGTAGTATCCGAAATCACTGAATCCAACGGTTCTTCTTCCATGGCATCGGTATGTGGTGCATCATTGGCGTTAATGGACGCGGGTGTGCCAATTAAAGCTGCGGTTGCCGGTATTGCAATGGGCTTGGTGAAAGAAGAAGAAAAATTCGTGGTACTTTCCGATATTCTTGGTGATGAAGATCATCTTGGTGATATGGACTTTAAAGTGGCAGGAACACGCGAAGGTGTGACCGCACTTCAAATGGACATTAAAATTGAAGGGATCACCCCTGAAATTATGCAAATCGCTTTAAATCAAGCGAAAAGTGCCCGTATGCATATTCTTGGTGTGATGGAACAAGCGATTCCTGCACCTCGTGCAGATATTTCTGACTATGCACCACGTATTCATACGATGAAGATCGATCCGAAGAAAATCAAAGATGTGATTGGTAAAGGCGGAGCGACAATTCGTGCATTAACCGAAGAAACCGGCACGTCAATTGATATTGATGACGACGGTACAGTGAAAATTGCCGCAGTTGATAACAACGCAGCGAAAAACGTGATGGTACGTATTGAAGAAATCGTTGCAGAAGTCGAAGCTGGTGCGGTTTATAAAGGTAAAGTTACCCGCTTGGCAGATTTCGGTGCATTCGTTGCTATCGTTGGTAATAAAGAAGGATTAGTTCATATCTCACAAATTGCCGAAGAACGCGTTGAAAAAGTCAGCGATTATCTTCAAGTAGGTCAAGAAGTCAATGTGAAAGTAGTCGAAATCGATCGTCAAGGTCGCATTCGCTTAACCATGAAAGAGCTTGCACCAAAACAAGACGCTGAAATAAGCCAAGAAGATTCTACTGAAGAACAAGAGTAATCTTGGTAACACGATCAAAACTTGACGGTAAATGCCGTCAAGTTTTATAACTTCCAACAAATATTAGTACACAAGAAGAAAGCCAATGCAGTGTTTTCGACTATCTCGCCATTATTTAGCCTATTTATTTGGCTTATGTGCGGTATTGTTTCTTGCCGGCTGTGTCCAGTATAGAGGTGCTTTTGTGTCTAAAAATCATGTAATACTTTCCGAACAAAACCCTAATTCACACTTTGAACAAGAAGTGATGATCGTACGAATTAGCCAAGTATTATTAGTTGGAAAAATGAGTAATGAAGAACGTGCTTCGTTGCATTTTGAGCGAGGTGTTCTATATGATTCCCTCGGTTTATGGGGACTCGCACGTTACGATTTTACTCAAGCCTTTGCATTACAGCCTAAAATGGCTGCTATGTATAATTATTTAGGGCTTTATCTATTGCTTGAGGAAGATTATGACGGCGCATTGGAAACCTTCAATGCGGTGTTTGAATTAGACCCAAGTTATGATTACACCCACCTTAATCGTGGTTTAAATTTTTATTATGTAGGACGTTATAATCTTGCCGAGCAAGATTTCTTGCAGTTCTACCAAGCCGATACAACGGACCCTTATCGTGTTTTATGGTTGTATTTGAACGAACAAAAATTAAAACCGCAAGAAGCCCACAAAAACCTTGTCGAACGAGCAAAAGGGCTGTCAAAGGACTTCTGGGGTACAAATATCGTTCAATACTACTTAGGACACATTTCTTTGGAAGAATTACAGCAACGTGCCGGCGAATTCGCTGAAAATGCACAACAATATGCCGAAATTCTTACGGAAACCTATTTTTATCTAGCAAAACAAAAACTCAATGTGGGGCTGGTTGATGAAGCGGCTGCTTTATTTAAACTGGCTATGGCGAATCAGGTTTATAACTTTGTTGAGTATCGTTTTGCCTCTTTTGAGCTCATGAAACTAAAACCAGCTCAAATAGAACAGGAAAAAGAAGTAAAAAGTGCGGTTCCAAAAACAGGAAACTTTTAGACCGCACTTTACATTGAGGATAGCTTATCCTTGATGTCCAACAATTAAACCGAAAGCCCTCTTGAGCTTTCCTTTTTATATTCGAGTATTTTAATGACTGACAAAATCACTTTTAATGACTTAGGGCTGCCTGAGTTCATCTTAAAAGCTGTTTCTGACCTAGGTTTTGAAACACCTTCTCCCATTCAACAAGCCTGTATCCCTCACTTGCTCAACGGCAAAGATGTGTTGGGTATGGCACAAACCGGCAGTGGTAAAACTGCAGCTTTCTCATTGCCTTTACTGGCTCAAATTGATACTGAAGCAAAACACCCTCAAATGTTAGTAATGGCACCGACACGTGAACTTGCCATTCAAGTGGCGGATGCCTGCGATCAATTTATAAAACATATACAGGGCATACGTGTTGTCACCCTTTACGGCGGGCAACGCTATGACATTCAACTACGCGCATTAAAACAAGGTGCGCAAGTTGTCGTAGGCACGCCGGGACGTATTCTTGATCATATTCGTCGTGGTACCTTAGATTTATCCGAACTTCGTTTCATTGTGTTGGATGAAGCCGATGAAATGCTACGTATGGGCTTTATTGACGATGTTGAAACAGTCATGGCGGAATTACCGGAACATCATCAAACCGCCCTTTTCTCTGCCACAATGCCGGAACCGATTCGTCGTATCACTAAGCGTTTTATGAATGATCCGCAAGAAGTGAAGATTAAAGTCAATAACGAAAATGCACCGGATATTGAACAAAATTGTTGGTATGTCCACGGTGTACGCAAAAATGAAGCACTACTTCGTTTCTTAGAAGTGGAAGATTTTGATGCCACCATTATCTTTGCACGCACTAAAACCGCGACGTTAGATATTACCGAACTTCTTGAAAAAAATGGCTTCCGTTCAGCTGCACTTAACGGTGATATGACCCAACAACTGCGTGAACAAACCCTTGATCGCTTACGTAACGGCAGCCTTGATATTGTTGTCGCCACAGATGTTGCTGCGCGTGGTATTGATATTGAGCGCATCAGTCTTGTGGTGAACTACGACATTCCACTTGATGCTGAATCTTACGTCCACCGTATTGGCCGTACCGGTCGTGCCGGTCGCTCTGGTCGTGCATTATTATTTGTAGAACCACGTGAACATCGCTTACTCCGCAATATTGAACATTTGATGAAAAAACCGATTAATGAAGTGGAATTACCAAATCATTTAATCTTACAAGAATGCCGCCGTAAAAAATTCGTGGCGAAAATTACAAAGCAACTCGAACATCACGATTTAGAGCAATATCGCAGTTTATTGGAAGATTTATTTACTGCGGATCAAGATCAAGAAGATATTGCAGCAGCAATGCTTATGCTGCTTCAAGGTAAACAAAAATTAATCCTTCCACCGGATCCGCCAATGGAAAAACGCCGCCGTAATGATCGTGGCGAACGCCGTGATAACCCTCGTTCCGCAGAACGTCGTGGTGAACGGAAAGGATATGGTAATCCACAACCGATGGATTTATACCGTATCGAAGTCGGCAGAATGGATGGCGTTGAAGTTCGTCATATTGTTGGTGCAATTGCCAACGAAGGCGATATTAACAGCCGCTACATCGGTCATATTAAACTTTATGATGACTACACCACCGTGGAATTGCCACAAGGTATGCCAAAAGAATTGCTACAACAATTCGGCAAAACTCGCGTACTAAATAAACAAATGAGAATGTCTTTCTTAGGTGCGGTGAAATTAGAAGGTCACCGTAATAATGATGATTCTCGCGGTAAACGAAAAGGTCGCGGCAATGACTTTAATCACGGTGAGCGCGGGCGTAAATTCAACGAAAAAAACAACTGCTCTTTTAATGAAAAACCGCGAAAAGAACGACGCAGTTAATCCTAATATCAGTACAGGGTAGAGATAGAATATATCCCTACCCTTTCTATTAAGGGTAAAGAAATGAAAACATTCATTGTAATAATTCCAAACAGAACCTTAGAAATAAAATATCAAGAAGAATAACATAAAAATTCCGCTTGATTACTGACTATTCACATCTACGAAAAAGTCAATTATGATAATGAGCCTCTAACTATGATGATTAATTCGTGACTAATATGAATAAAATGCGGAAGTTTCTTAATAAAATTTTAATATTGCCGGTTTTAAATATCACTTACTTGGTAAATATAATGATGTAAATCGAAAAAATCATTGGCATCATTCATCGAATATAGATTAGCTATTTGATACGCTTATAAATAGGAACACATATTTGAAAGGTTTATTTTTACGGATTATCGCTGCATTTGCTCTGCTACTTTGGGCGGTTGATATGGTTTTTCCTTGGCAGAAAATAATGCAATCGGAAGAAAATCACTATACTACCATTAAATCACGAGGCAGCCTTATTGTTGGAACAATCAATAATCCTATTTATTATTTGATCGGTCCTGAGGGAGAATCCGGCTTAGAATATGAATTGGCAAAAAATTTTGCTGATTATTTAGGTGTTAAGCTGGAAATTAAAACCCTTGAGAACACAGATGCACTTTTTAATTCTCTCGAAAATAACCAAATTGATTTTGCCGCTGCTAATTTACTCTACCACCCTCGCCGCGCGGAACAATTCCAAATCGGTCCGGCTTATACTTCTGCATCTTGGCAACTGGTCTATAAGAAAGGGGAAAACCGACCAAAAGATTTAAGCCAGATACAACAAGAAATCACTATTGCCGGAGGGGAAGAACTCAATGAGTTATTGACTCAATTTAAGAAAAAATTTCCAGAGTTACAGTGGAAAAACAACAAGTGGCTCACACAAGAAGAATTATTAATTCAAGTTGCAGAAGGGAAAATTCCTTACACTATCGCCAATTCCATTGACGTAGCAACGACACAACAAATCCGCCCCAACCTTGCGATAGCCTTTGATTTAACCGATGAGGCGACCGTCCATTGGTACCTCGCCAATAATTCCTATAATGAACTACAGGCCAGTTTATTAGATTTTATGAACAATGCTTTAGATACCGGTTTAATTGATCGCATTGAAGAAAAATATTTCCGTCATATTGCTCAATTTGATTATGTCGATAGCCGAGCCTATTTAGATGCCATTGAAAAAATTCTTCCACAATATCAACCGCTCTTTGAAAAATACAAAGGCTCGTTGGACTGGCGTCTATTGGCAGCCATGGCATATCAAGAGTCACACTGGAATCCGGATGCAACTTCGCCTACCGGCGTACGAGGAATGATGATGCTGACAAGAGATACTGCTGAACGAATGAAAATCAGCAATCGAACGGATGCGGAACAAAGTATCAAAGCGGGATCAGATTATTTACACTGGTTATTGACCCAAATGCCTGACAGTATCGCCCAAGAAGATCGCATTTGGTATGCGCTTGCCGCATACAATATGGGATTAGGTCATGTACTGGATGTACGTCGTTTAACAAAAAAATTAGGGGGAAATCCGGATAATTGGCTTGATGTAAAAAATAATTTACCCTTATTGGCAGAAAAACGCCATTATAACAATCTGAAGTATGGCTATGCCCGTGGCTATGAGGCCTACCAATATGTAGAAAATATCCGTCGCTATATGAAAAGCATTGTTAATTATCATCGCGTTCAGGAAAATCAGAACAATACTGAAAATGAAAATATCATGGAAAACAAACAAGAATAGGAGAGTAAGATGTTAAAACGCAAAACCTTTTTAAAAAAAAAAATAAAATCCCGTGATATCTCTACTTCACGTAACTTACGTTTAAGGCGATTAAAACATCGTAAACAAAAGCAATTTGAGCGTCATGCTATGCAATTTGTCATACAGGAAATTTATTGTTAAATAAAAACCGCACTCTTATTTCCAAAAGTGCGGTTGAATTTTAAGGTATTTTACAAGTAAAAATCCACCTTCAT
>NZ_MLHG01000036.1 GCF_001998825.1 Rodentibacter mrazii | reverse complement strand
AGGTTAATGTATGACATGTAAAGTTCTTAGAATTGGTGTCTTTTTTGATGGGACAGGAAATAATTTATTTAATGATGAAGCACGATTAAGTAAAAATGGTGTAAGCAATATAGGTAAGCTTTATCGTTTATATGAAGATAATAAAATATTAAAAGGAAAAAAGTTAACTGAGTGTGAAATTACCATAAAAGCGATTTATATTGAGGGAGTTGGAACTAATGCTGGTCAAAAAGATTATTCATCGGGAGGGGCATTTGGTGCTTTAGGTGGCGAGCGAGTTAACTTGGCTGTACAACAGGTGTCAAAGCTTCTCAAAATATATTCAGACGAAGAATATCAACATCAAATAGATGTATTTGGGTTCAGTCGTGGGGCTGCAATGGCTAGAGATTTTATTAACTCTTTAAATATGCTTAATCAATTAAAGTATAAATATAAATTTGTTGGTTTATTTGATACAGTTGGTTCTTTCGGTTTTCCTGGAGATGATAAAAACTGGAAAGCAAAAACGAAACATTTCTCGGAGGGGAATCTTGAAATATTGGTTAGAGATATTTTTGGTTCAGCACCACCAAAAGAATATTACGAAGAGTTTAATTTTAACCTTTCCCCTCAGAGTGCCGAACAAATCGTGCATTTTGTTGCGATGGACGAATATCGTAAAAATTTCCCATTAACCAATACCAATGGAGCCGGCTTGACTTATGAATTTATTGGTGCACATTCTGATGTAGGAGGTGGCTATGCGAGTGTGGAAAAAGAAAAAATAGCCGATGTGTTTGATAAGAAAAAATCAAACCAAGAAAATGAGAAGTCATTATTGTCAGCGGCAGAAAATGATATTCAAATTGGTGAAAATTGGAAATGTGGCATACCTATTGCGAGTTCGCCTTATCAATTTCTAGGAGTTAAATACTGCAAAGGTGAGCGGACAGTAACCGATGATTTACAAAAAGTGGCACTTATTGCTATGTATCGTTTAGCTATAAAGGCAGGTGTGCCATTTAAGAAAAATATTCACGATAAATATCCTGATATTCCCGAGCCGAATATTCCTGATGAGCAGGGTTACACAGAGGAATTTGAAGGAAATCTTGAACAAAATATGCAAGCATTAGATTGGACGAAAGAATTACAAGACTATTGCACGATAGCAACAAGAAATATTACGGAATTACATGATTTTTTAAATGAAGGAGAAAAACGGACAAATGGCGGACAGGGCGCATTGCGGGCAGATCGAAATATTCCACATCTGAAAATTTTAGCAAAATATGCACACCATTCTGCCGGTATTTTTAAGAATGAGGTTTATCTTCCCGCTCCGTTAGGATTTAAGCATCGGTTATATAATAATACAGTGGAAGACATTGCGAAATCTCCGATTAATCGAGATAAGAGAACAAAGATACCAAAAAGGAATATTTTTGATAATAATCCTAGATTGGCAGTCATCAAGAAAGATTAATTGTTAAAATAATTTAAGGGGAGCTCCGTTATCACAAATGAACAATAGCGGAACCCGCATTGCAATAAATTCTGTAATTAATCAATATGCTTTTCACATTTTATGCGATTTATGGTATTTTATCGACCGATTTTCAATTCAAATTTAATAAGGAAAACATACAATGGAAGCTCAAAGCCCAATGTCCACGTTAATTATTTTCGTGATTTTCGGTTTAATTTTTTACTTTATGATTTATCGCCCACAGGCAAAACGTAATAAAGAACATAAAAAATTGATGTCTGAATTAGCCAAAGGCTCAGAAGTACTGACAGCCGGCGGTCTGATGGGAAAAATCACCAAGGTGATTGAAGACAATAACAGCGTGGTAATTGCATTAAACGAAACAACAGAAATCACAATTAACCGCAACTATATTGTAACTATCCTTCCAAAAGGTTCTGTAAAGACCCTTTAATCCTCCATTCATAAAGGGAAAACTATGTTAAATCGTTACCCATTATGGAAGAATCTAATGGTGATCCTCGTGGTCGCCATTGGTGTTTTATACTCTCTTCCAAATATTTATGGTGAAGATCCCGCAGTACAAATTTCAGGTACTCGCGGGCAACAAGCCAATACGACTACATTAGGACAAGTTCAAGAGGTCTTAAAAGCCAACAATCTTCCAACAAAATCTATTGTTCTTGAACAAGGTTCTATTTTAGCCCGTTTCAATAATACGGACGATCAATTACTTGCTAAAGATAAAATTGCCGAAAAACTCGGTACAAACTATAGCACGGCTTTAAACCTTGCACCGGCGACCCCTACTTGGTTAAGCAGTATAGGGGCAAACCCAATGAAATGGGGTTTAGATCTGCGCGGTGGGGTACGTTTCTTGATGGAAGTGGATATGAACTCCGCGCTGGCAAAACGTCAAGAGCAGTTACAGGACACATTACGTAACGATCTTCGCAAAGAAAAAATTCAATACACGGGGATTAAGAACACCGATAATTTCGGTATAACCATTACGCTTGCCAATCCTGCTCAGCTCTCAAAAGCGACCCGTATCATTCGCCAAACTCACCCAACCTTAGACGTGAGCGATTCAGGCAACGATACACTAAATTTATCCCTATCTACGACCGCACTTAATGAAGCACGCGATTTGGCGATTGAGCAAAACTTAACAATTTTGCGTAAACGTGTTTCAGAATTGGGCGTAGCCGAAGCGGTAATACAGCGTCAGGGTGCAGAACGTATCGTCATTGAATTGCCGGGTGTACAAGATACTGCACGTGCGAAAGAAATTCTTGGCGCAACGGCAACCCTTGAATTCCGAATGGTGAACTCTACGGTGAATGCGGAAGCGGCGGCTCGCGGTATTATCCCGGCGGATTCAGAATTGAAATATAACCGTGAAGGTCGTCCCGTTGTATTGTTAAAACGCCCGTCTTTAGGCGGTGAACATATCATCAACTCAAGTGCGGCACTCGATCATCAATCCGGAATGCCACAGGTAAGCGTAACTCTAGATAGTGAAGGTGGGGAGCAAATGCTGCAACTCACCAAAAAATACTATAAAAAACCAATGGCAACCCTTTACGTTGAATATAAAGACAACGGCAAGAAAGATGAGAACGGTAAAACCATTCTTGAGAAAAGCGAAGAAGTCATCAACGTTGCTACGATTCAGGCTCGTTTTGGTGCCAACTTTCAAATTACCGGTGTCGACAGCATGGCGGAAGCCAATAATCTTTCCACTTTATTAAAATCAGGTGCGTTAATCGCTCCGGTACAAATTGTGGAAGAACGTACTATCGGTCCGTCGCTCGGTGCGCAAAATGTTGAGCAAGGTATGAACGCCAGTTTTTGGGGATTAATCTCCGTTATCATATTTATGCTTATCTACTATAAGCTTTTTGGTATTATCGCAAGCCTTGCAATGGTCATTAATATTGTCTTGTTAGTGGGTTTAATGTCTATTCTTCCGGGCGCAACATTGTCTATGCCGGGAATTGCGGGTATCGTATTAACCCTTGGAATGTCAGTCGATGCCAACGTATTGATCTTTGAGCGTATTAAAGAAGAAATCCGTAACGGACGCCCTATCCAGCAGGCTATTAATGAAGGTTACAACGGAGCATTTACTTCTATTTTTGACGCGAACCTAACCACTATCTTAACGGCCATTATTCTTTACGCAGTGGGAACCGGCCCGATTCAAGGCTTCGCAATTACCCTTTCATTGGGTGTGGCAATTTCCATGTTTACCGCTATTACCGGAACACGCGCTCTAGTAAACGCAATCTATGGTGGCAAACGTGTTGAAAAACTTTCTATTTAATTGAGGTGACTATGGCACTTTTCGCAAGAGATAAAAACGGACATCTCATCAAAGAAATTAACGGAATTAAACTTCCGTTCCCATTAGCCGAATTTATGAAAATACGTAAATGGGGCTACGTTGTTTCAGCACTTTTTATGGCGATTTCAATGTTTTTTATCGTCACAAAAGGCTTTAACTGGGGGTTAGATTTTACCGGCGGTGTAGTATTTGATACTCACTTTTCTCAAACGGCAAATCTTGAGCAAATCCGTGATAAATTGAAAGAACATGGTATTGAAACCCCTATTGTACAGACTACGGGTTCCGTTCAGGATGTGATGATTCGCTTACCTGCCTCTGATAATGATTCAGGTATTGGTGATCGTGTGAAATCAATGTTGGTAGAGCTCGACTCAGATATAAAAATTAAAAGTATCGAATTCGTTGGACCTAACGTAGGGGAAGAATTGGCACAGGGGGCGGTTTATGCCACTTTAGCTACACTGGCTATGATGCTAATTTATATCGGCTCACGTTTTGAATGGCGTTTAGGCTTAGGGGGTATCGCCTCTCTCGCCCATGATGTTGTGATTACCCTTGGTGTCTTCTCAGCTTTACAAGTGGAAATGGACTTAACTTTTGTGGCGGCAATCCTTTCCGTAGTGGGTTATTCTATCAATGATAGTATCGTCGTGTTTGACCGGGTGCGTGAAAATTTCCGCAAAATCAGACGATTAGACACAATTGATATTATTGATATTTCCCTAACTCAAACTTTATCAAGAACAATTATGACTTCTGCAACCACGTTGATTGTAGTTATCGCATTGTTCTTCTTCGGCGGTCCGTCTATTCATAACTTCTCTCTCGCATTGCTCGTCGGGATTGGGTTTGGTACTTATTCTTCCATCTTTATTGCAATTGCCATTGCTTATGATGTTGGATTGAGACGTGAACATATGATTCCGCCAAAAGTAGATAAAGAAGTGGATGAACTCCCTTAATCAATTAAAGTGCGGTCAAAATTAACCGCACTTTTTCAAATAAAAGGCAGGAGAACTGCCTTTTCTTCTTTCTAAAAATACAAAGTACAAAGAAAATGCGCTTTAAAATAGAAAGTTATATTTTGTACGAATTTCATCTTTTTAGGTAAAAAAAATAAGCGACGATGAATATCGTCGCTAATCCTATGATAAGTATAAAGAAATTACGCAGGGTAAACAGGAAGACGTTTACAAATTGCTAATACTTTTTCTTTGGTCGCTTCAATAACTTGTTCTTCGTTTTCTGTGCCAAGTACATCTAAAATATCACACATCCAACCGGCTAAATCACGACAATCTTGTTCATTAAAACCGCGACGAGTTACTGATGGCGTACCTACTCGAATACCCGAAGTCACAAATGGTTTTTGCGGATCATTTGGCACCGAGTTTTTATTTACGGTAATGTTTGCTTTACCTAATGCCGCATCGGCAGCTTTACCGGTTAAGCCTTGTTTAATGAAACTCACCAAGAACAAGTGATTTTCCGTACCGTTTGATACCACGTCAAAACCGCGTTGTTTAAATACTTCTACCATTGCCTTAGCATTTTTCAATACGTTGGCTTGATACACTTTGTATTCCGGCTCTAAGGCTTCTTTAAAACATACCGCTTTCGCTGCGATAATGTGAACTAATGGACCGCCTTGATTAGCCGGGAATACGGAAGATTGTAATTTTTTATAGATTTCTTCATCACCACAAGAAGAAAGAATTAAGCCACCACGCGGACCGCCTAAGGTTTTGTGGGTTGTTGTGGTCACTACGTGCGCATGCGGTAACGGATTTGGATATAATCCCGCGGCAATTAATCCTGCAACATGTGCCATATCCACAAATAAGTATGCCCCAACTTCATCGGCAATTTCACGCATCTTCGCCCAATCGACCACTTGAGAGTAAGCAGAGAAACCGGCTACAATCATCTTTGGTTTAGATTCCAACGCTTTTTGGCGCACATCTTCATAATCAATCAAACCGTCCGCAGTGATACCATAAAGCACCGAATTATAAATTTTACCGGAGAAACTTACTTTTGCGCCGTGTGTTAGGTGACCGCCATGCGCTAAATCCATTCCTAAAATGGTATCACCGGCATTAATCAATGCACCGTACACTGCAGCATTGGCTTGAGAACCGGAGTGCGGTTGAACATTCACATAATCTGCACCAAATAACTCTTTTGCACGATCAATAGCAAGTTGTTCCACAATATCCGCATACTCACAGCCGCCATAATAACGCTTGCCCGGATAGCCTTCAGCATATTTGTTGGTAAATTGTGAACCCTGTGCTTCCATTACACGCGGACTGGCATAGTTTTCAGAAGCAATTAATTCGATATGTTCTTCCTGACGGCGGTTTTCATCCTGAATCGCTTGCCATAATACCGGATCGTAGTCGGCGATATTCATATTTTTAGTAAACATTGATTGTGTTCTCCTGTTATGTGATTGCGATTTACAGTGTAACCGCTTATTGGTTTAAATTTAATTAAAATTTAGTACATATTTTTTCATCTAAGGAATGAAAAAGATTCATAAGAAAAGTGCGGTCATTTTTCCTTTATTTTTTCTGCTCACGCTGAACTGCACGATAGCCAATATCACGGCGATAAAAATACCCGTTCCATTGGATCTGTTCGGCAAGTTTCAAGGCTTTTTGTTGTGCTTCAAATACGCTATCGCCTAAGGCAGTGGCACATAATACACGACCGCCATTAGTTAGCCATTTTCCTTCTTTCGCTTCTACACCCGCTAAGAAAACTTTTTCATTTTTCACCGCACTTTGTGGCAAACCAACAATTTCATCGCCTTTGCGATAATCGCCCGGATAACCTTCCGCGGCTAACACGATACCCAGTGATGCCTTAGGGTTCCATTGGGACTGAATTTCATCTAATTTACCTTCACAGGCTTTAAGGCAAAGTTCAACCAGATCAGATTCTAAACGTAACATAATCGGTTGGGTCTCCGGATCACCAAAACGACAGTTAAACTCGATCACCTTCGGCTGACCGTTCGGCATAATCATTAAACCGGCGTATAAAAAACCGGTGTAAACATTACCTTCTGCCGCCATGCCGTTTACAGTAGGATAGATCACTTCCTTCATTATGCGATCGTGAATTTCAGGCGTCACCACCGGTGCCGGTGAATAAGCCCCCATTCCCCCCGTATTCAGCCCCGTATCATTCTCACCTACACGTTTATGATCTTGACTGGTTGCCATCGGCTCGACATTTTTGCCATCTACCATCACAATAAAACTGGCTTCTTCACCATCTAAAAACTCTTCGATCACCACACGGCTGCCTGCTTCGCCAAAGGCGTTGCCTGATAGCATATCACGCACCGCATCTTCTGCTTCCTGCAAAGTCATCGCCACAATCACACCTTTCCCCGCCGCCAAACCATCTGCTTTCACCACAATCGGCGCACCTTTTTCACGCAAATACGCCAATGCCGGCTCGACTTCAGTGAAATTTTGATATTCCGCAGTAGGAATTTTGTGACGGGCTAAAAAATCTTTAGTAAACGCTTTCGAACCCTCTAATTGTGCCGCGGCTTGCGTTGGTCCGAAAATTTTTAATCCTGCTGCACGGAACGCATCTACCACACCAATGACAAGCGGCGCTTCAGGGCCAACAATGGTTAAGTCGATTTGATTATCTTGAGCAAATTTAACAAGAGCCGGAATATCGGTAACCGCAATATTCACGTTTTCGACATTCTGTTCCATTGCTGTTCCCGCATTACCAGGTGCAACAAACACTTTCTTAGCTAATGGGGATTGGGCTACTTTCCAAGCAAGGGCGTGTTCACGACCGCCGTTTCCGATAATTAAAATGTTCATGATATGTCCTTGTCTGTTCAACTTTCCGTGGGTAGGCTTACCCGCGGTTAAAAATAAGCATACCCCTTTGGGGTATTTGTGAAATCAACCCATAGGGGTTGGACTATGCGTAACCGAGGGTAAACTTACCCTCGGCACAGGCTAAATATTAGTGCCTAAAATGTCTCATCCCAGTCAATACCATCACCATTCCGTGTTCATCTGCCGCATCAATCACTTCTTGATCACGCATTGAGCCACCCGGGTGAATCACACATTGAATCCCCACTTTCGCTGCGGCGTCAATGCCGTCGCGGAATGGGAAGAATGCATCGGATGCCATCACACAACCTGCGACTTCCAAGCCTTCATCCTGTGCTTTGATTCCTGCAATTTTAGCGGAATAAACTCGGCTCATTTGCCCTGCTCCAATACCAATCGTTTGGTTATTTTTCGCATAAACAATAGCATTGGATTTCACAAACTTCGCCACCTTCCAACAGAATAATAAATCTTTCAGTTCTTGTTCGGTCGGTTGACGCTTGCTCACCACTTTTAACTCTTCTAAACCAACCATCCCCAAATCCGCATCTTGCACTAATAAGCCACCATTCACCCGTTTAAAATCTAAACGTTGGGTGCGGGCTTGCCATTCGCCACATTCAAGTAAACGAACATTTTTCTTGCGTTTCACTACGTCAACCGCTTCCGGTGAAACTTTCGGTGCGATAATCACTTCCACAAATTGGCGTTCAACAATTTCTGTGGCGGTTTTTTCGTCTAATTCACGGTTGAAGGCAATAATTCCGCCAAAAGCAGAGGTTGGATCGGTTTGGTAGGCACGGTTGTAAGCCTCTAAGGTATCTTTTCCTAATGCCACACCGCAAGGATTGGCATGTTTGACAATTACACAAGCCGGTTCGTTAAATTCTTTCACACATTCAAGTGCGGCATCCGTATCGGCAATATTATTGTAAGAAAGGGCTTTGCCTTGTAGTTGAGTCGCAGTGGCGACACTGGCTTCTTTTACATTGAGATCTACATAGAAAGCAGCATTTTGGTGGGCGTTTTCACCGTATCGCATGGTTTGTTTACGCACAAAATTCAAGTTTAACGTGCGTGGAAATTGACCGCACTTCGCATCAACATCCTCTTCGGCTGCTACATGATAAGGCTTAACAAGCTGACCAAAATAATTTGCAATCATCGAATCATACTGTGCAGTATGTTCAAAGGCTTTGATGGCAAGATCAAAACGGGTTTCCAGCGTTAAGCTGTTTTGATGTTGATCCATTTCCGATAGGATTGCATTAAAATCCTTATTATTCACAACAATAGCAACATCTTTGTGGTTTTTCGCTGCAGAACGCACCATAGTCGGACCGCCAATATCAATATTTTCTACCGCATCCTCCAGCGTGCAATCCAGCTTTGCAACGGTTTGTGCAAAGGGGTATAAATTCACCACCACCATATCAATGCCTTCAATACCATGTTGTTGCATGATGGCGTCATCTGTCCCACGGCGGCCTAAGATTCCCCCGTGAACTTTCGGATGCAAGGTTTTCACACGACCATCCATCATCTCAGGAAACCCCGTGTAATCGGACACTTCTGTCACAGGCAAACCATTTTGTTCTAAAAGTTTTGCCGTGCCACCGGTAGAAAGTAATTTTACGCCACGTTGCACAAGCCCTTGGGCAAATTCCACAATACCGGTTTTATCTGAAACACTTAATAAAGCCTGACGAATAGGACGATCTGTCATTACGTTTTCCTTTCATAAATAGGTTAAAAAAATAAGCGGGCAGATTATAACGCAAACGGTTGCGTAAATATAGAAAAGATTAAAGAAAAATCCGTCGAAAGAAAGGGCAGTCAAAGCAGAAAACGTTTTAAAGAAAAGCCCACATAACGTGGGCTAGCGAGGGATATAAAGGATAAAACTAAACCTTAGTTTTTGTTAAATTTATTGTCTAATGCCAATGCACCGCCACCGGCAAAAACAAAGTAGAAGAAAACAACAGAATAAAGTAATGCGAGTTCACCACCGTTTGCGAGTGGGAAAAATAATCCGCCTTTCGCCGCATGCATAAAGAAGTAAGCATACGCCATTTGACCCGATAAAATAAAGGCCGCCGGTCGGGTAAATAATCCTAGTAACACTAAGATACCACCAACGATTTCGATGATTCCACCAACGATCATTAATGGATCGGTCACTGCGCCATTGCCCCCTGTCATCGAGATAGGAAATTCCCAGAATTTTGCGGAGCCATGCAAGATAAACATATAGGCGGCCACAATGCGTAATAACGCTAAAGCATAGGGACGAAATTTTTCAAGACTGTTCATAAAGTTTCCTTGTTTAAAGATAAGTTGAAAAAACGTGCGAATCATAGCGAGTAACGTTTTATCAAACAAGTATAAAATTTGAAAAAGACCTTTTACTGTTGGTAAAAAATAAGTTAATTCTCTATTTTATTTATCCAATTCAAAAAAACTTCAGCATCCATAAACCCGGTGATACGGCTACCTGAAATTTCATTGCCTGAACGGTCCAAAAATAAAATGGTGGGTAAACCTAATACCTGATAGCGCGCCATTATGGCTTTATTTTCAGTGCTATTTTTTGTCATATCCACTTGCAGCACCAACATTTTTTCCAAGGCGTTCTGCACACTTTTATCACTGAAGGTATAACGTTCAAATTCTTTACAGGCCACGCACCAATCCGCATATAAATCCAATAAAGCAATGTTATGGGGATTTTTCGCTAACACCTCATCTAATTCTTGCAAATTTTGAATACGCTGAAATTTTATATGAGAAATTTCCGTATTTTTGACCGCACTTTGCTGACCTAATGGATGTTGCCACATGAGATTTTGCAAAGGCTGTACCGCCACCATAGCACAAACGAATGAAAGCACCTTCACACCATAACCCAAACCATTTTTCGGCATTTGCAAAGCAAACCAAACAAAGAATGTCGTTGCCAACAACGACCATAAACGAGGTTCCCAGTCTTCAGGTAAAATACGGGATAGCAAAAATACCGGTAAGGCAAGCATCACAAAGCCAAAAGATTGTTTAACCGTATTCATCCACTCCCCTGATTTCGGTAAAATTTTATTACCGAATAAAGTGATGAGCATAAGCGGAATTCCCATACCCAATGCCAATAAATAGAGGGTGATCGCACCCGTAACAAGATCTCCGCTTTGCGCTACATAAAGTAAAGCACCGGAAAGTGGCGCAGAAGTACAAGGTGAAGCAACCAGACCCGCGATCATTCCCATTAAAAACGCACCGCCAAAAGCCCCCGATGTTTGTTTTTGGCTCAAGGTATTGAGTTTGGTTTGTAGAGAACTTGGTAACTGCAACGTAAATACGCCAAACATGGATAATACAAGCAATATAAACAGCACGGAAAGCCCAATCATCACATAAGGATGTTGCAAGGCAATTTGGAACGGTAACCCGATTGCGGCCACGACAAGCCCAAGTAAGGTATAAGTGAGCGCCATACCTTGCACATAAAGAAAACTAAGAGAAAAAGCACGCAGCATATTTGAGCGTTGTTGCTGACCGATAACGATAGAGGAAAGCAATGGCAACATAGGTAATACACAAGGCGTAAAAGCCAATCCTAATCCAAGTAAGAAAAAGCCGAACACCGCATATTTACTTTGGAATAAACCTGCCGCTAAACGATCTTGTTCTGCCAAAAGTGCGGTCGAATTTTGTGGTATTTTTTCTTCCACAGAAGTAATGGATAAATCCCCCACTTTCAAGGTTTTGACTTCCGGCGGATAGCAAAATCCTTCCGTACACCCCTGATAGGAAATCTCAATATTCTGATTATCCCCAAAGGTTTTGCCGGAAACATAAGCCACTAAAGGCTTAGTAAAAACGGCGACTCTTCCAAAATAAGGATCTTCGTGTATTTCTGCATTTTGGTTGAAATTCATTGAAAGAGATTGAGGCTCAGAGCCTACTTTTGCGCTGATTTTATCTTGGTAAAGGTAATAGCCTTCTGTGATATCCCAACGAATAGAGAGTTGTTTTTTATCTTGTGAAATCTGAGCTGAAAAAGGAAACGCGTCATCAACATTTAAAAAAGACGCTTTATTATTGAATAACCCGGCTTGACTTGCAAACACGGTAAAAAGTAACGCAAACAAAAGAAAGTATTTTTTCATAGGTGAAAACATAAATTGAGAAGAGAAAAATTTTAGCATAAAGAGATTCCAAAAACTAAAAAAGCATGATTTAGATCATAAAAATAAAAAGATCATAAAAATAACCGCACTTTCCCGTTGTTACAACAATGTTACAAAGCTAAAATAGGGCATCACTCAAAAGTAAGTAAAGAGAGGACGAATATGGCGATACCACAAATTCTCATTGTTGAAGATGAAGTCGTTACTCGTAATACGTTAAAAGGCATTTTTGAAGCAGAAGGTTATACCGTTCTTGAAGCGCAAGATGGCGTGCAAATGCATGACATCTTAAAAAACAGCAGAGTAAATTTAGTTGTGATGGACATTAATCTACCGGGTAAAAATGGTCTGTTATTAGCAAGAGAATTACGTGAATATGCTAATCTACCTCTTATATTCTTAACCGGGCGGGATAATGAAGTAGATAAAATTTTAGGATTAGAAATTGGTGCAGATGATTACCTCACGAAACCTTTTAATCCTCGAGAATTAACTATTCGTGCCCGAAATTTATTACATCGTGTGATGTTGCAACATGAAAAAGAGAATAGTAATAGTGAACGTGAGTTTTATCGTTTCAACGGTTGGACATTGGATTTAAACGGTCACAATCTTATTAACCCAGAAGGAGAAACATTTAAATTACCACGTAGCGAATTCCGTGCGATGTTACACTTCTGTGAAAATCCGGGTAAATTACAAACCCGTGAAGAACTATTAAAAAAAATGACCGGGCGTGAATTAAAACCTCAAGATCGCACCGTAGATGTAACAATTCGCCGTATTCGTAAGCATTTTGAAGATCATCCCGACACCCCAGAAATTATCGCGACAATTCACGGCGAAGGCTATCGATTCTGTGGAGAGATTGAACAATAGTCAAAGTAAATTGGAAAGGGCTGAAAATTCAGCCTTTTTCTTTTATGCGTTCAACTTTGCGATCAAGAGGCATATTCGGTAAAATCAGCAAAAATTTAAAATGTAGTAAATTATGACAAAGAAAAAACTAAAACCGGGTTCAAATACTATCGCTCTAAATAAACGGACCCGACATGATTATTTCATTGAAGATGAAATTGAGGCTGGGCTTGAATTGCAAGGCTGGGAAGTCAAATCTATGCGTGCGGGCAAAGCAAATATTAGCGACAGCTACATTATTTTCAAAAATGGAGAAGCCTATTTATTTGGGGCAACTATCCAACCACTCAGTCTGGCTTCAACCCATATCGTATGTGATCCTACCCGAACCCGAAAACTCCTACTTAACAAGCGGGAATTAGAATCTCTTTTTGGTAAATCCAGTCGTGATGGCTTTACTATTGTTGCCCTTTCTCTCTATTGGAAAGGGGCTTGGGCGAAAATTAAAGTCGGATTGGCTAAAGGCAAAAAGCAACATGATAAACGGGACGATATTAAAGATCGCGAGTGGAAACTGGCAAAAGAGCGAATTATGAAAAATGTCAACCGTGGATAATTTTTCTGTATAAAAAACAAAGTGCGGTCGATTTTAACGATAAAATCAACCGCACTTTTGCTAGACGGATTAAGGTTTATAAATAAACTCTATACCTTCGTCATCTTCTTCCGTCCAATCATCATCCCAATCGTCATCATCAAATTGATGTTCTGCCAGCTGTTCTTGATGATAATCTTCCCATTTAAATTTTACTTCTTCCGGAGCAAGCGTCGGTTCTTCCATTTCTCGTGGGTGGGCTTCAATGAAATCCATAATATCGCGACATAACGAAGAAACATTTTTTCCTGTTGCCGCTGAAATTAAGTAATAGTCTTCATCCCAACCTAAACGCTCGGCGATGTCTTTAGCGCGCTCATTCGCTTCTTCATCCGTCATCGTATCAATTTTATTGAACACTAACCAACGCGGTTTTTCAGCTAATTTCTCACTATACTGAAACAACTCCGATTCAATGATAGCAACATTATCCGCAGGATCGGAACTATCAACCGGGTTGATATCCACAAGGTGAATAAGCACTCGGCAACGTTCCAAATGTTTCAGGAAACGAATTCCTAATCCTGCACCTTCTGCTGCCCCCTCAATCAATCCCGGAATATCGGCGACCACGAAACTACGGGATTCATCCATTTTCACCACACCAAGGCTCGGCACTAATGTGGTAAACGGATAGTCTGCGACTTTAGGTTTAGCGGCGGATACAGCCCGAATAAAGGTTGATTTTCCGGCGTTCGGTAATCCCAACATGCCGACATCTGCAAGCAACATCAATTCCAACAACAAATCCCGCTTTTCACCGGGTGTTCCCATGGTTTTTTGGCGTGGGGCACGATTGACGGAAGATTTAAAACGCGTATTTCCAAGCCCATGATAACCGCCTTTTGCCACCAACATTTTTTGACCATGTTTGGTTAAATCACCCAAGGTTTCTTTTGTATCGTTATCAATGGCACGAGTTCCTACGGGTACAGGCAAAATAATGTCTTTACCACGGCGACCGGTACAATCGGAACTCCGCCCATTTTCACCACGTTCTGCGGCAAAACGTTTGTTAAATCGATAGTCAATCAGTGTATTTAGATTTTCATCAGCGATTAAATAAACATCACCACCATCACCACCATCGCCACCATCCGGTCCGCCTTTAGGGATAAACTTTTCACGGCGAAAACTTACACATCCATTTCCACCATCCCCTGCCTCCACTCGAATCAGGGATTCATCAATAAATTTCATTAAAATTCTCCAAAATTTAACCGCACTTTTGACTATTTTACACTGTGCGATGGTAATAATTTGTGCCCAATTGCAGATAAAACTGCGCCGCATACTACAATAAACGCCCCAATATAGCTAATGCTATTTAATTCAGGTGCACTAAAATGTTCTGGGCTAAGGGTATGAACGATATGAGAAAAGAAAATAGTAAAAAGTGGAACTAATGTCACCACAACGCTAACTTTTGAAACATCCCAACGATTCAATGCTTCTGCATAAGAGCCATAACCGATTAATGTATTTAAACAACAATAAATAAAGCAAATCAGCGTAAAAGGTGTTAAAGCTTGCACCTGAGAAAACTCCGCCATAGGTGTAAACACAAGAGCACACCCCAAATACATCATTAATAAAATTTGCTGCGAATTAAATTTACGCAACATTAACTTTTGTGCCATACCGTATGCCACCCATATTAACGCTGCACTCACACTTAATATTACACCCGTTGAATATTGGTTAAGTCCGGTAAAAGCCTCAAAACTATCATTGAAAAATAGCCCCAATCCGATCAATAAAAGCACGATCCCTATTTTTTGATGTAACCCGAGAGTTTCTTTGAAAATAAACACACCACAAATCAACATACCAAAAGAGGATAAATGGATAAAAATCTGTGCTATCGATGGCTCAATATAATTCAGGGAACTACTAAAAAGTAAAAAATTGCCGGCAAGACCAAGTACACCAATAAGGGCAAGCCAAACATATCGCCCAATTTTTCTGAGCTCAGGCAATTGCTTTTTATAAGCAAGCAAAATAAAGAGGGCAATTGTAGCAACAACAAAACGATACCATACGATAGTTTGTGCATTCATTGCTGATAATACTTGTTTCAATGCGATTGGCAATGATCCCCATGCCATTGCAGTAATCAGTGCAAAAATAAAGCCTAATAACGGTTGTTGTTTCATAGTTACCCGCTTTGTTAGAAATAAAAAAGACAAAAACGCCCCACAAAAATTTGCAGGGCGTTTCAATCGGATAAGTTTTAAATTATTCAGTAACAATACTTACATATTTACGGCTTTTTTCGCCTTTTACTTCAAATTTAACTTTACCGTCAGCTGTTGCAAATAGGGTGTGATCTCTACCCATTCCTACATTGCTACCAGCATGGAATTTTGTACCACGTTGACGAACGATAATGCTACCTGCTAATACAGACTCGCCACCGAAACGTTTAACACCAAGGCGTTTAGCTTCAGAATCGCGACCGTTACGAGTTGAACCACCAGCTTTTTTAGTTGCCATCTATTGATCTCCTCTGAAATTATGCTTGAATCCCAGTGATTTTCACTTCAGTGAACCACTGGCGATGACCTTGTTGTTTACGGCTGTGTTTGCGACGACGGAATTTAACGATTTTAACCTTCTCGCCACGACCTTGCGCAACAACTTCAGCCACTACTTTTGCACCCGCAACTACCGGTGCACCAATTTTAACATCTTCACCATTAACGACCATCAACACTGAATCGAACTCAACTGTTGCGCCAGTTGCCAGTTCAAGTTTTTCTAAACGAACAACCTGACCTTCGCTCACACGGTGTTGCTTACCGCCACTTTGGAAAACTGCGTACATAAATACTCCGCTTAACTGTGTTTCTCTGCCTTTGGCAGCCCACACTTCAAAATTCATATAAATAGGTCGCAGATTCTATGAGAAAAACGATCTTATAGCAAGAATTTATTTACAATAAAATAAAAAAATTCCCTTTTATAACGGATTAATTTTAGAAAAAACAAAAACTCAGGTAAAATGTACCGCACTTTCATTCATTTGAGAACAAACACAAAAGATGAAAAAACAAGATTTAATGGATATGCACGCCATTCAACAATTAGCTGATCCTGATATGCAGAAAGTCAATCAGAATATTCTTGCTCAGCTTAATTCCGATGTTGCCCTAATTAACCAACTCGGCTTTTATATCGTTCAAGCAGGAGGCAAAAGGATCCGCCCGTTGATCGCTGTACTTGCTGCACGATCTTTAGGTTTCCAAGGGGAAAATGCCATTACTTGCGCCACTTTTGTAGAATTTATCCATACCGCTTCTTTATTACACGATGATGTCGTTGATGAATCGGATATGCGCCGAGGTCGTGCCACGGCAAATGCCGAATTCGGAAATGCCGCAAGCGTTCTGGTCGGTGATTTTATTTATACGCGGGCATTCCAACTTGTTGCTCAGCTAGAATCCTTAAAAATCCTTCGTATTATGGCAGATGCAACTAATGTTCTTGCCGAAGGTGAAGTACAACAATTAATGAACGTAAACGATCCGGAAACCAGCGAAGCCAATTATATGCGTGTAATCTACAGTAAAACGGCACGGTTGTTCGAAGTTGCGGGACAAGCTGCGGCAATTGTTGCAAATGCTACGGAGCCACAAGAAAAAACCTTACAGGATTACGGTCGCTATCTCGGTACGGCATTTCAGCTTGTTGATGATGTATTAGATTACAGTGCAAACGCCCAAGATTTAGGTAAAAATATAGGTGATGACTTGATGGAAGGAAAACCTACTCTTCCTTTACTTCACGCAATGCGCCACGGCAATGAAGAACAGGCGGCATTGATTCGTGAAGCAATCGAACAGGGCGGTAAGCGTGAAATCATTGATGAAATACTGGCAATCATGGCGGAACACAAATCACTGGATTATGCAATGGAGCGAGCAAAACAAGAAGCTCAAAAGGCGGTTGATGCGATTTCAATTTTACCGGAAAGCCAATACAAACAGGCATTAATATCCTTAGCATATTTATCCGTAGATAGAACTTATTAACGATTGAAATATTTTTTATCCTCTTTTAAACAATTACTTTATGAATAACCTTAAAACACAACATACGACTAATTTTCAACCGAGAACACCGAAAAAGAAGGCTCGCAAAGATCCTAATGCGCCCTTTATTCGTGAAAAACTAGAACTACCGGAGGGACACAATAAGCTCCTTCTTCACTCCTGCTGTGCGCCTTGTTCTGGTGAAGTCATGGAAGCCATTCTTGCTTCAGGTATTGAATTTACTATTTATTTCTACAATCCCAATATTCATCCACTCAAAGAATATTTGATCCGTAAAGAAGAAAATATTCGTTTTGCCAAAAAATTTGGCATTCCATTTATTGATGCGGATTA
This sequence comes from Rodentibacter mrazii, assembly GCF_001998825.1. GTDB lineage: Bacteria > Pseudomonadota > Gammaproteobacteria > Enterobacterales > Pasteurellaceae > Rodentibacter > Rodentibacter mrazii. The sequence goes on along the minus strand of NZ_MLHG01000036.1, from coordinate 14,489 downwards.
TGATCGGCAAAATTGGTTTGACCGAGCCAAAGGGATGGAATGGGAGCCGGAGCGTGGCATTCGCTGTACGATGTGCTTTGATATGCGCTTTGAAAAAGCGGCCGAATACGCACACGAACATGGTTTCCCGGTTTTTACCAGCTGTCTTGGTATTTCCCGTTGGAAAGATATGAATCAAATTAACGGTTGCGGTCATCGTGCAGCTGAAAAATATGATGATGTTATTTACTGGGACTACAACTGGCGCAAAGAAGGCGGTTCACAACGAATGATCGAAATCAGTAAACGTGAACGTTTTTATCAGCAAGAATATTGTGGTTGTGTTTATTCATTACGTGATAGCAATAAATGGCGTGAGGAAACCGGTCGTCATAAAATTGAAATCGGAAAACTGTATTATTCTCCGGATTAAAACACAAGAAAAAATGACCGCCCTTTTCCCAAATACCGATTAGCCTATCAATAGTTTTTATTGAAAATAATGAAGAAAAAAATGGAAGAAAACCAATTAGAAAAATTACCGGCATTTGTCATTAATATACTTAAATATGTATTAAGTACGGCTCTTATTGCACTTTCTATCGTTTTGATTATCGCCTTAGGCAAAATCACCTATTCTCTTGCTTTAATGGTGATAAACCCTTCCACTGTTGTGCCTTACGCATTAGCAGAACAGACCGTCATGTTTTTCTTGTATTTCGGTTTTATCGGCTTAATTGTCCAATATTTTAAAAGCGGCTACCATTTTCCGCTGCGTTATTTCATTTATGCCGGTATAACAGCGATGCTCCGATTAATTATCGTGAGTCATGAAAATGCGGTAGATACCCTTCTATTTGCCGGTGCAATTTTAATTATGGTGATCGCACTCTGTTTAGTGCTGTATTCCAATAAATTGAAAAATTTCTAGAAATGAAATTGCACCGTAAATACTGTGCATTTTTAGTTTAATAAGATGGTTAATACAAAAAAAGCAAGGTAATTTACCTTGCTTTATTGAATTGGTGGAGATAATCGGGATCGAACCGACGACCTCTTGAATGCCATTCAAGCGCTCTCCCAACTGAGCTATATCCCCGAAATATGGCGGTATCTTAAATTTTACCGCTATCCCTGTCAATATTAAATTATCTCGAAAAAATCAGACGATTAAATATTAAGCATTTTGAGATTGAATAAACTCAATCGCACGTTGAATTCGAGCAAGTACCCGTTCACGCCCGATCCCCACTAAAGTGACATCCATTGAAGGAGATTGTCCGGAACCTGTCACTGCCACACGTAACGGCATTCCTACTTTCCCCATCCCCACTTCAAGCTCCGCAGCAGTTTGTTCAATCGCTTCATGGGTAGAATGTAGATCCCAAGTAGAAAGTGCGGTCAATTTTTCTTTTACTTTTTCAAGTGCATCAACCGCATCGGCTTTGAAATGTTTTTTCACTGCCGCTTCATCAAAAGTCTCAAACTCTTCAAAAAAATAACGGCTGGCAAGAGCCATTTCACGTAGCGTTTTACAACGATCTGCTAACATTTTGACAATTTCCGATAAAGCAGGTCCATTGGTTGTATCAATACCGAGATCCCGATATTGCCATTCGAGATGTTTTGCGACATATTCCGGTGCTAATTCACGAATATAATGATGGTTTAACCACAAAAGTTTATCAGTATTGAATGCACTGGCAGACTTACTCACATGATCCAATTCAAAATATTTGATCATTTCTTCACGGCTAAAAATCTCTTGATCGCCATATCCCCACCCTAAACGCACAAGATAGTTGACTAATGCTTCCGGTAAATACCCTTCATCACGATATTGCATCACACTGACTGCACCATGACGTTTAGAAAGTTTTTGACCGTCATCACCGTTGATCATAGAAACGTGGGCATACACCGGAATCGGTGCCCCAAGGGCTTTTAAGATATTAATTTGACGTGGCGTGTTGTTAATATGATCCTCACCACGCACGACATGGGTGATTCCCATATCCCAATCATCTACCACCACACAGAAATTATAGGTCGGCGAACCATCGGTTCGACGAATAATTAAGTCGTCTAATTCACTATTGCTGATTTCAATACGACCGCGCACCGCATCATCAAATATAACCGAGCCTTCCGTTGGATTTTTAAAGCGTACAACATGAGGTTCATCAGGTGAATGACTGTGATCATGTAAACAATGACGATCATAACGTGGTTTTTCTTTATTTTGTTCTTGGTTATGACGCAACTCTTCTAGACGTTCTTTAGAGCAATAGCAACGATAAGCCAAGCCTTGTTCAAGCATTTCATCAATCACCTGATTATAACGATCAAAACGTTTGGTTTGATAATAAGGACCATGTTCCCAGGCAAGATTAAGCCATTCCATACCTTCCAAAATAGCCGCTGTTGCTTCCGGTGTCGAACGTTCTAAATCCGTATCTTCAATGCGTAATACAAATTCACCTTGGTTATGTTTTGCAAATAACCAAGAATAAAGTGCCGTGCGTGCGCCCCCCACATGTAAATAGCCCGTAGGGCTTGGAGCAAAACGTGTGCGTACTTTTACATTTGGATCTAAACTAAAAGGAGCATCTAATTTCATTTTTATAACCCTATATTCAATAAAAAATTGCCTGTTATTCTACTACGACTAGGCTAACTTCTGAATAAAAAAGCCATTTTTATGTTTATTTTTACAACAATTAAGTTAAATTTTATAAAAAATGATTGACTGAAAATGCATTATCCCTATAATGCCAATCCACAACATTAAGGGCGATTAGCTCAGTTGGGAGAGCACCTCCCTTACAAGGAGGGGGTCACTGGTTCGAGACCGGTATCGCCCACCACTTTTTCAAAGTATCTTAATGTTGTAGAGTTTGACCAAGCGGGCGATTAGCTCAGTTGGGAGAGCACCTCCCTTACAAGGAGGGGGTCACTGGTTCGAGACCGGTATCGCCCACCACTTAATTCAATTTAAGTATCTTTTCCGCTCAAACTTCCCTTTTATTTAAACGCTATCTTAAGTGGGCGATTAGCTCAGTTGGGAGAGCACCTCCCTTACAAGGAGGGGGTCACTGGTTCGAGACCGGTATCGCCCACCACTTAATCAAGTGTTTAAATAAACCGAAATATAAGACACGAGTCTTCATATTATCGGGCGATTAGCTCAGTTGGGAGAGCACCTCCCTTACAAGGAGGGGGTCACTGGTTCGAGACCGGTATCGCCCACCACTTTTTCAAAGTATCTTAATGTTGTAGAGTTTGACCAAGCGGGCGATTAGCTCAGTTGGGAGAGCACCTCCCTTACAAGGAGGGGGTCACTGGTTCGAGACCGGTATCGCCCACCAATTTAAATTTTTCTAGTCATTCCACTTTCTAATTTTAATGATTTCAATAACATGATAAAGTAAGTGCGTTCTTGCTTTTTTACCATTAAATAATCATGAAAATTAAATATCAAACATTAATTCTTGTAACGGGTAGCCTACTACGCATTTTAGGCAATGCAGTCAAAATACTAAGTTATCCCTTTCATTTTATTTTCCCCAAAAAACGCTTTACTATTCCAGAAGTTAATTCGGCAAAGCGTCTTTCTAAAAAACAATTAAAAATTAACCGCACTATTTGGCAAACTAACTATAGTAATAAAGTTACGCTACCAATTTACTGCAATTATCTTCTAAACCGTCTCCTTTCACTCAGCTTTAATTATCGCTATGTGAGTACGGAAGCCCGAGAAGAATACATCAAAAAATATGCAGATAAGCGTACATATCAGGCTTATATTCAGCTCAATGATGGGGCGGCGCAAGCTGATTTTTGGCGTTTATTCGTTCTTTATAATGAAGGTGGAATCTATATGGATATTGATGGGCTTCTCCTTTGGTGTTTAGGTTCTATTTTAGAAGAACAAAATAGCGAAGTACTCATTACACGTCGGGGCAAATACACAAATTTCTTTATGGCAAGTGAAAAAGGTAATCCATTCTTACGGGAAACACTAGATATTATCATTGATAACATCGAGCAACGCCGAACAGAACATGGTGTATTCACACTAACAGGACCAAATACTCTCAATCTAGCTTTAGAAGGAAAAAAAGTGACTCACCGTAGAGACAAATTCACTTGCGCACAAGGCATCTTTGCTAATGAATATTTTCAATATATGGATAAGAAAAAAGGAAAATGGATTCATGCAAAAAGTGAAGACTTACTAAAATAAATAAAAAAGTGCGGTGAGAAATCTCTTAATTTTTTCACCGCACTTTTCTATTTTTATAACATGGTTAAATCGGATCCAATCCTAATACTTTCCGTCCATTAATACTTGCAATATCCACCATCGCATCCAAATGTGGGAAACGACAACCCGCCGCAAGTAAACTTAATTCCTGCCATAAATCACCTTCACAAAGCGGCACCATATAATCACAGATATTATCCGTTCCCAGCGCCACAATAATTCCTTCTGGGATCATTTCATCTGCAGGTGTTAAAGCATTATGAAACGGCATCAAATCTTCTTTACGATTACTATCAATCCACGCCATCGGACAGGCGATCATCATCATTTTTGCCTTACGCATTTTTTCGTAAAGTTTATAGCGATATTCTTTTGAATGAGAGCCGATTGAAATGCCGTGAATCCCTACAACACGACCTTCCATTCCATGTTCAATGGTTTTATCGCAAAGTTGTTCCGTTTCTTTTTCACTTGGATTATTGAATTGATCCACATGCACATGACACATAATTCCGAGCGATTTGGCTTTATCGAGCAGAATATCCATGGCTTCAAGCCCCCGCCCATAATCTAACTCATCACGATAAGGCAAACCACCGATCATATCCACCATTTCCGAGCCGATATCGAACCATTTCCGTGCCGTCGGTTCAATTACTCCTTTTAAAGTTTGGTTCGCAAATTTAAGAATAATATCGTGTTTATACACTTCACGGGCTTTATGGGCGGCGATGATTGCTCTATCTTCACAAATTGGATCAATATCAACAAAGGTGCCAAATGCCGTCACCCCTTGCGAAATCATTAATTCAATAGATTGACAGAAACGTGCATAATAGTCATCCACACTGGATGTCCGTTTTACCTCATCCACCAAATCCCATTTTTGCTGTAAATTACTGCTGTGATAAATGCCGATTTTCTCCGGTGTCATCGTAAAGGCACGATCAGCGTGAGCATGGGCATTCACCCAACCACCCTTTTTGATAATTTCATCACGGATATAAGTTTTAAAACTACGAACATGGCTTTTCATACAAACTCCATAAAAAGAATGAGGATAAAAAGACGAGAAGCGTATTAATTGAAAGGCACGACAAACGTGGCGAGAAGCATTGCAATAATGTTATGAAAAACTCACGGATTTTCATTAATAACATCTTTTCAGTCTTAAACTGAGGCGAAAGTATAAAGGGTTGGGCCTCAAAAAGCTATTCATTTTTATCACAAAATAAGATGAAAACCCTGCCCTATATTTATTTATCAAAAAATGAATTTTCCCGTTTAAACATTTCCAAGAACAAACCTAAAGGTGGGCGTTCGGAAGACTGTTCTTGATAAGTGCGGTCAAATTTTTTGTAGTTTCCTTTGCGATCAATGTGGTATTGCGTGCCATCAGGTTGAACCAACACATTCCAACGATAATTAGAAACAAGCACCCAATCATCTCCGTTTCGCTCAAACAAATCATGCCCTTGTGAGTAGTCCTTGGAAGGATTCTGAACATTAAACACATTTTTCATTAATGCCGGCAATAAATCCGTATGATTTGTCAGACCTTTTTCTATACCCACAGGTAAGCCCTGCCAATAGACGAATAATGGAACCTGAATCTGATCACGCCCAAAATAATTCTCCCGTTCTTTTTCATTTAATGCATTGAAAGTTAAACCATGTTCTGCAGTCACAATAATCATTGTATTTTCTACTGGAACATTAGCTAATACTTGTTCAATCAATTTATCCATCCGCATTAAGTTTTGCTGATATTCCGATACATTGTTAATTTTCAAATCAAGATCAAGGTAAGCAAACCAAGGGGTATCCGATTTTTTGGTAGCAATAAATTCATTGAAATTTTTGACCGCACTTTCGTTACCGAATTTACCTTTTGTTAATTTCATACCGCGAAATAGCGCTTGGCGGAACAAGCTATCTTTAAAATTCATGGCTGAGAATAAACCGAATTGATACTTTTCCGCTTGTAATTTTTCAATGAATACCGATGAGGTATGGTTGCTTAAAATACTATCCGTATAATTAGCGTTTAAACCATAAAACAGCCCTACTAAGCCGGTATTTTTCGTATTACCGCTACTATAATGATTGGTAAACTGTGTCGAATTAGTCGCAAGTTCCGCTAATTTCGGCATTGTTTCAGCAGAGACAGCGTCATAACGTAATCCTGAAACCGTAATAAGCAAAATATTCGGCTTCTGTTTCATTGGGGAAAAAACCAGAGGATGTTTCGGATAACTAATTTTTAGCGCATCCAATCGCCCTTCCTGTGCCAATGTTTGCGCATATTGCTCGCCATCCAGCAACCCGTGTTTTTCTAAAAATGAGCGTGCTGTCATTGGATAAGAAAGTGGGAAATTAGCGCGTTGCATTGTGATAGGGCGGTACAAGTACGCATCCGCCCAAGCATAAATAAGATGAGTCGCGATAAAAGCCGAAGTGAAAAAAATCCCTACTGCCTTCAGCCACTTTTGACGTTCTAGGCTACGAAGTTTTTCCCAGCTCCAACGGGAAAACAGCATTTGTACCAGTAAAATAATCGGCATTGGTGCAAAGAAAATTTGCCAATTTCGTGACATTTCACTATTTTCCGGATTCACCAATAAGTTCCACACTACCGATGATAAATGTAAATTAAATCGATGAAACACTTCCGTATCAAACAACAACAATGTGATACAAATAGTGGACAGAATCACCGTTAAACCACGAAAAGTGCGGTGATTTTTAACAATAAAACTTAATGGAAAAATGACTAATAAATAAATGGCAAAAACACTAAAGCTAAAATGCCCGAGCAAACTGACGAAAAAATAAAGTTTTCCGCCAAGGGTATCCGGCCAATCAATCAGGAAAGCATAACGTGCGCCGATCAATATGGCGATAATGATATTAAAAAAGGCAAACCAATGTCCCCACGAGATTTTTCGTGAGGTCTCGTCACGGTACTGTTTTCCACTAAACATGCCTTTTTTGAATCGAATCATACTAAAGCGTTTTTACTGCGTTAATTAAAGAATTAGAAAAGGCTTGAGCTAAGGCTTCCCGCTGAGTTTGAGGCACACTGGTGGTGAGTAAATTGCTTGTCATATTCCCAAGGGCAATCAGGGATAAATCCACCGGAGCTTTATGTTTTTCAAGCACTGCAATCATATCATTTACAATTGCGCTTAATTGTGCGTCAGAATATTTAGAATGTTGCGCCATTTTATTAAAAACAAAAGAAAGAGGTTGTCCTATGATACCCGATTATTTTGCAGATCATAAATAATTTCTTTTTTCTTGCAGAAATGCAGAAAAAGTGCGGTTATAATTTGCCACGTTTTTGAAAGAAGGAAAATAAAATGAGCATTACTGTGAATCAAATCGTGCTACATCAACTTACCAAGCAAACAGACGGTGAAAATACCAAAATGGAAAGTATTCTTCGAGAAGAACTCCTACCAATTAAACCGGAAGTGGAGCAAATGATGTTAGCGTTACACCAAGGCTATCAAAATAAGGCTAAAGCCTTTGGCATCTTCCAAGAAAATTCAGTATTTGCACAGCATTTGAATCGTTTATTGGAACAAGAAATCGAATTTTTGGGCTTTAGTCAATATGCTACTAAACTCCTTGCCGATGAATTAAGCAACTATAATTTTGCCGACAGCGGCACACTTATTCTGTGCCAATATAACTTTTTAGCGACGGATTATTTATTTATCGCATTACTAGACAGCCGACACAGTATGCTAGTCGACGAACACTTGGATATTCGCCGCACAGAATATCTCGATATTACGCAATTTGATATTGCGGCAAGAGTAAACCTGACAGATTTACAAATCAACGCTAATTCCAATCGTTATTTAACGTTCATTAAAGGGCGAGTTGGACGAAAAATTAGTGACTTTTTTATGGATTTCTTAGGAGCAGAGGAAGGGTTAAACCCACAAGTACAAAATCAATGCTTATTGCAAGCTGTCAGTGATTATTGCGAACAGGGCGATCTCAGTAAAGAACAAACTCAAGCAGTAAAAAAACAAGTTTTTGACTATTGTAAAGGGCAACTTACCACGGGGGAAGAAATTGAATTAGCGGAACTTTCCGCCAACATCCCTACTCTAAGCGAGCAACCTTTTGTTTCCTTTATAGAAAATCAGGATTATGGTTTAGAGGAAAGTATTCCGCCAGTGCGTTCTACATTAAAATCACTGACAAAATTCTCCGGCTCAGGTAAGGGAATTACATTAAGTTTTGATGCGGATTTACTCAATACGCGGGTTCATTGGGATTCAATGAACGATGAACTCGTCATCAAAGGGTTACCGCCGAACTTGAAAGATCAGCTACAAAAAGCCTTAAAATCAAAGAATTAGTTTGGCAAGCGAATTAACTTTGGGTATTATTTGAAAAAAATTGTGAAGACAGGTAAAGAAAATGCAATTCAAAACTCTTTTTGGTGCAACGGTATTGGCGCTTAGCCTTTCTGCTTGTTCTACCGTTGAAAAAGTCGTATATCGTATTGATGTGCCACAGGGCAACTATTTAGAAGCAGCAAGCGTAGCGCAAGTTAAACAGGGAATGACAGTTCAACAAGTGCAATACTTACTCGGAACGCCTATCTTAATTGATCCTTATAGTAATTTAACTTGGTATTATGTGTTTTTACAACAACGAGCTTACCAAGCTCCGGAACAACATACTTTTACCGTAAAATTTGATCAACGAGGTCTGGTGGCTGAAACACATTTAGACAAGCCGTTGCCGGAGGTTACATCACAAAACGAAAACAATACAGTTATTGAACGTAGCATTGACACCAATAAAAAATCGTGGTGGAAATTTTGGTAACTTCCTTTTGTTTTTCTAAACATAAGTCATACTAAAAGGTTTATAACAATGTCAAAAATTTTATTAGTTGATGATGATACTGAATTAACCGACTTGCTTGCAGAAGTCCTCTCTTTATCGGGTTTTGATATTGACGTCGCTAATAATGGGCAAGAAGCATTGGATAAACTCAATCAGGATTATTCATTAATCCTATTGGATGTCATGATGCCTGTATTAAACGGTATAGAAACCCTTAAACGTATCCGTCAGCAATCTAATGTTCCGGTGATGATGTTAACTGCTCGTGGCGAAGAAATTGATCGCGTATTAGGATTAGAACTGGGCGCTGACGACTATTTACCAAAACCGTTTAATGATCGTGAGTTGATAGCCCGTATTAAAGCAATTTTACGTAGAAGCACCATATCCGAAGATTTAGAAGCCAAACAGGAAGAAAACGGTTGGGTTTCTTTTTGTGAATTAAAGCTCCATTCGGGTCATCAACAAGCATTCTATAAAACACAAGATCTTCTTCTTACCGCATCGGAATTCTCGTTGCTAGAGGCGCTTGTTCATTCCCAAGGTAAACTCATTACTCGTGAGGAGCTAAGTATGAATGTGTTGGGAAAACCGCTGACACCATTTGATCGCTCGATTGATATGCATATGTCAAACCTACGCAAAAAATTACCGCCTAGGGAAGATGGATTACCGTGGTTCAGAACTTTACGTGGTCGTGGTTATCTTTTAATTAGCAAATAATCCCCTATGCTGAGTAAAAAAAAATTTAGTCTAAATTATTTAACTATCCGTACTTTTACAGTTTTTTGGCTTGCATTTTTTGCCATGATAGGGGCATTAGCCCTATTGCCTTATTTGGATAGCCGATTTTACTCAAATCTTCAAGAGCATGAAGTCGCCAAGTATCAAAAGAAACTGGTGGAGTTTGTTCGCAATAACAAAATTAAATCACTTATTTCAGGAGTTCCCTTACTCCCCATTGACCGATTTTCTGAAACCCGTCCGGTTATTTATGATCCTCTCCGCAAAGAATTTTTGGGTGCATTTAGTGAAGAAAAAATCTTTATCGAACGCTTCACTGAAACTGCAAATAATTTCTCTCAGCCTATGCGAAAAAACTTTTCAAATATTCAGGTTGCCGGTCCTTTTCAAGTGTATGTCGATAACTTTGATAAACCCTTTTCGATTTTCTTTATCTCTCATGGCAATCCTACCCAAGAAATACTTCGGTATATGATCGATAATCCTTTAATATTACTCATACTAACCTTATCAATTACCACACCATTGCTATGGTGGTTTACCTATACCATAGTGAAGCCGATTTCCCGATTGCAAAAAGCAGCAAATAGTGTGGCTCTTGGTAATTTTAAAATTGATCCTCAATTAAGCCAAAACGGACCATTAGAACTACGTCAGGTAGGTCAAAGTTTTAATAGAATGGCAACGGCTATTAACGGGTTAATCTCAAATCAACAAAATTTGTTATCCTCCATTTCTCATGAAATGAAAACGCCACTGACCCGTCTTCAACTTGCTGCGGCCCTGCTTCGTCATCAAATCGGTAGCAATAATGCCGTTCAACGAATTGAGAAAGAAATTACGCGTATGGATAAAATGATTAATGAGCTACTACTTCTCTCTCGGCAACAAATGAACACACAAACGAAAAGATCCATCTTTCCGGCTGAGAAAATTTGGCGTGATGTAGTTCAAGATGCAATGTTTGAGGCAAAACAACGCCATATTGAATTTGAACAACACTTCCAATTATCAGATTCCGATATATTTCTGAACGGAAACCCGGAATTATTACAAAGTGCGGTAGAAAATATTATTAGAAATGCGCTGAAATATACCAAGAGTAAGATCAAACTCAGTATTTTTGTCCAAGAAGAAACCCTCAAAATCCGAATTGATGATAACGGTTTAGGCGTATCCCCTGATGAATTTGAAAAAATTTTCCAACCATTTTATCGCGTTGACGAGGCTCGTACCCGTTCAACGGGCGGTACGGGATTAGGCCTAACTATTGTTTTAAATATTATTAAAGAACATCAAGGTAAAGTGTGGGCTGAACAAAGCGCACTGGGAGGACTAGCCGTTACGATTGAGTTACCGCTTTGGTTAAACAAGTAGTAATAAAAAATAAAGCGGATAATTCCGCCTTATTTTATTGTTCAATTTTTAATCGTTTTAATCTTAATGCATTCGTTAATACGGAAATAGAACTTAATGCCATTGCTGCGCCTGCAATGACAGGATTTAAATAACCCAATGCGGCAAGAGGTATTCCAAGTGCATTATAAATCAACGCAAAAAAGAGATTTTGTTTGATATTTTTTAATGTAGCTTGTGCGATAAAAATTCCATCGGCAAGTTGCTTTATCGATTGCCACATTAAGGTTGCCGAAGCCGCTTGCTCTGCAACATCAGAACCTGATTTCATTGCAAAACTCACATTTGCCATCACCAATGCCGCCGCATCATTAATACCATCTCCTACCATGGCAACAACTCGTCCTTCCTGCTGCAAGGCTTGAATTCTTGCCGCTTTATCACGAGGAGTAAATTTGCCAAATGCCGTCGTAATACTAAGCTGTTGTGCAATATAATCCACAGCGGGTTGACGATCACCACTCATAATAATCACATTAATATTATTTTGTTGTAAACGTTTAATTGTTCCTTTACTTTCTTCGCGTAATGTGTCAGTTAATGCAAATGCACCGGCAATTTCGTTATTAATAGAAACTACCACAATACTTGCTATATCCCATATACCATTAAGTTGGCTTGGTAGCTGAAAACCACAAAACTCCGGTGAGCCCACTTTAATGAAGCCGACGCCTTCTACTTCAGCCGAAACACCTAAACCTACTTCGGTTTTCACAGAAAGTGCGGTCGGTATTGTCGATCTTTTTTCCAATGCTGAACGCACTATTGCTTTTGCGATAGGGTGTGTGGCATTTTGCTCTACTGCGGCGGTAATGCGATACAAATCTTTTTCGGAAATGACCGCACTTTCAGGTTGCCATACCGCAGCTACAGCCAGTTCGCTGGTCGTTAATGTGCCTGTTTTATCTAACACAACGGTATCGACACGGGCAGTTTCTTCCATTGCTGTAGCGTCCTTAAACCAAATTCCACTATTCACTGCTTTTCCCATTCCAGCCATGATAGCAGCTGGGGTAGCAAGCCCCAATGCACAGGGACAAGCAATCACTAACACCGCAACCGAGTGAATAATTGCCGTACCAATATTTGCCGTAATCCACCAGGTTAGCCCGAACGTTACCATAGCAATAATAAGAACAGCAGGTACAAAAATACCGGCAACTTTGTCTGCAAAACGGGCAATTGGTGCTTTTGTGCCTTGTGCGTCAGAAAGAGCCTTCATCATATCGCCAAGCAAAGTTTTTGAACCGAGCTGGTTAGCACGGTAAATTAAGCTTCCCTCTGTCACCATGGCCCCCGCCAATACCATACTTTTAATTTGCTTCATTTCAGGTATAGATTCACCGGTTAAATGGCTTTCATCACACCACCCAGCACCCTCTTCAACAATACCATCTGCCGCAATACGCTCCCCATGATTTGTACACAAAACATCTCCTATTTTCACCTGATCAAGCGAAATAGTTTGCCAGGTTTCATCACGGAAAACGCTCACTTTTTTCGGGGTAAGTTGTAATAGCAACTCAAGGCTGTTTAAGCTATGTTTTTTGGTTCTCTCTTCTAAAAACTTGCCAAGAGCCACAAAGCCAATCACCATAACAGCGGCTTCAAAATAAATATGATGCAACGCATTATGACCTTGTGCAATGTGATAGAACAACATATAAGTGGCATACAAATAAATGGTGAGTGTGCCACTGCTAACAAGTACATCCATATTTGCCAATCCACTGCGAATACTAGCAATCGCACCTCGATAAAACGGGATAGCGAGACCAAATTGTACAATCGTTGCCAGCACAAATTGCCACATAGGGGACAGCATTAAACGATGATTGCCAATTAACATTCCAATCATCCCAATCAAAAAAGGAATGTTAATTAACAATAATAGCCAAAGCTGCCAATGAGCTTTTCTATCCTCTGGCAAAACGGGTTGCCGATCATTTTTTAAAATTCCTTTAAATCCCGTTTTTTGAAGAATATTAAGAACATCTTCTGTCGTTGCTTGTGTCGAATCAAAAACCACTTGTGCCTCTTCCACCGCAAAATTCACATTTGCCTGTTCCACAAAAGGCTTTTTGTTCAACACCTTTTCAATTCTGCTCGCACAAGATTGACAAGTCATACCTTCAATTTGGATAGCAATCTTTCTATTCTGTTGCGTCAAATCCCGCCTCCTCAATAGCTTCAATTAACTGTTCGACAGAAACTTTGTTTTCATCAAATTGAATATCAGCATAACCTTCAAGAGAAACATTCACTTGTTCCACGCCTTCCAATTCTTCCAGTACGCGCGTTACACTTTTTACACAGCCCACACAATGCATTCCAGTTACAGTTAAGTGAATATTTTTCATTTATTTTCTCCTTGTTTTATTGAATAAAAAATAAATGCGGCTACTATAAACCTTAACTTAAGGTAAAGGTCAAGGTATTTTCTATGAATATTAGTGAAGCAGCAAAATTAAGCGGTCTCTCCGCCAAACAAATTCGAGATTATGAGAAATTAGGTTTACTTAAACCGGCAAAACGAAACCTTTCCGGCTACCGCCATTATGAAAAAACAGATATTGAGCGATTATATTTTATTCGACATTCGCGAGATGTAGGTTTTTCTTTACAACAGATAGGACAATTACTCGCTCTGCAAGATAACCCCACCCGCTGTAGTAGTGAAGTAAAAACACTCACAGCAAAACATATCGCAACATTAAAACAACAGATTAAGCAATTAGAAGAAATGGTAGGAGAACTACAAGGTTGGTATGATGCATGTCAAGGCAATGATTGCCCCGAATGCTCAATTTTGGACGGATTAAAAGAAGAAAACTAATAATCCCAACTTTCCGGATCGATGCCTAATTGGAGCATGATCTCTTTTGCTTCTTCCGGAATTTCGTCATTACGATCTTTTATTAAATCAGCATCTGTAGGCAGAGGTTGACCGGTAAACGCATGGAGAAAGGCTTCACAAAGCAACTCGCTATTGGTTGCGTGACGTAAACTTTTTAATTGGCGGCGGGTACGTTCATTAGTTAAAATTTCCAATACCTTAATAGGAATTGATACCGTAATTTTTTTAACCTGCTCGCTTTTTTTCCCGTGTTCCGCATAGGGGCTGATATATTTGCCATTCCAATCTGCCATAAGTACCTTGCAATCAAATAAGAAAATAAAAACTAAATTATCTATGGTTATTTTAATG
>NZ_MLHG01000035.1 GCF_001998825.1 Rodentibacter mrazii | reverse complement strand
AATCAACACACAATATGTGGTGTTTTATTGGGTTTTATAAATGAAAATCGGAATAGAGTATTGATTTCAAAGGGGAGAATGAGGCGCTTATGTATGAGAATTCATCTCAAATAAATGTTATTTTTGTGATCTTGATCAATATTTTATAAAGGAAGGGGAAAGAAACAAAAAAACGGTCGAAAATCGACCGCACTTTTATTCTAAATTTTTAAAGTTATGCGGCAACCATTACCATTGCCGGGCGAATAACACGACCATTTAGCGTATAGCCTTTTTGTAATACAGCCGTAATTTGGTTAGATTCAAATCCTTCAGCCGGTTGCATTGAAATGGCTTGATGTAAATCCGGGTTGAAAGTTTCTCCCACGACACCTACTGCTTCTACGCCAAAACGACCGACAGTAGAAATGAGTTCTTTTAAAGTAAGCTCTACACCGTCAAATAAAGCCTTTATACTTTCATCTTCGGTATTGGCCGGCGTAGCAAGTGCGCGTTCTAAATTATCAATCGTATTTAAAATGTCTTTTGAGAATTTTTCTAAAGCAAATTTATGTGCTTTTTCTACATCTTGTTCGGTACGGCGGCGAATATTGTCAATTTCTGCTCGGGTACGGAGTAAAAGATCCTGTTCTTTTTTGGAAGCCTCTTCTACCTGTGTTTTTAGTTGTTCCTCGAGTTCTTGAACTCGTGCAATGGCTTCCTCTAAAGGATCATCAGATTGTACCTGTTCAACTTCTTCCTTTTGAATTTCTTCAATAGGCTCTTCAGTAGTATTAATTTTTTGTTCTTGTTCAGACATTTTGTTCTCCATTAATTCAAAAATTGGCAGTATTTTAGCAAAATTAAAGTGCTATGTAATATAATGGCAAAAATTTTGAATTCAAGGGCGGTTAATATTCCGCTTAAATTGATTAAACATGAACGAACTACATAATTCTTTTAAAATTATTGGCTTAGCAGGAAAACCTCGTAATGACGTGAATCTGCAAATGCACAAAAATGTCTATCATTGGCTGACCGAACGTGGTTATCGGGTGCTGGTGGAAAAAGAGGTGGCAGAAAAACTTGAATTGCCTGAACACGCCTTGGCGACATTAGAGAAAATCGGACAATCGGCGCAACTTGTGATCGTTATTGGGGGCGACGGTAATATGCTTGGGCGTGCGCGTATCCTCGCAAAATATAATATACCTCTTATCGGGATTAACCGCGGAAATCTTGGTTTTTTGACGGATATTGATCCTAAAAATGCTTATGCTCAATTAGAAGCCTGCTTGGAACGAGGCGAATTTTTTGTGGAAGAACGTTTTCTTTTAGAAGCCCAAATTGAGCGAAATGGTGAAATTGTTGCAAAAGGAAATGCCATCAATGAAGCGGTGATTCACCCGGCAAAAATTGCGCACATGATTGATTTCCATGTATATATTAATGATAAATTTGCTTTTTCTCAGCGTTCTGACGGATTAATTGTTTCTACCCCGACTGGTTCGACAGCCTATTCTCTTTCTGCGGGCGGACCGATCTTGACACCAAATTTAAATGCGATTGCTTTGGTGCCGATGTTTCCTCATACCCTCTCATCACGTCCGCTCGTGATTGATGGCGACAGTAAAATTTCTATCCGCTTTGCGGAACATAATACTTCCCAATTGGAAGTGGGGTGTGATAGCCAGATTGCATTGGATTTTTCGCCGGATGATGTGGTTCATATTGAAAAAAGCGAACATAAATTACGTTTGCTTCATCTAAAAAATTATAATTATTACAATGTATTAAGTACCAAATTAGGTTGGTTAAAAAATTTCTAAATAAAATCTTAAAAAATGCTTTACTGTATATTAATTCAGTATTAATATGATAAATATACAGTGAATAAGGGATTTTATTATGCTTACCCAACTTACCATTAATAATTTTGCGATTGTTCGTCAGTTAGATATTGAATTAGCCAAAGGCATGTCTGTGATTACCGGTGAAACAGGGGCGGGTAAATCCATTGCTATTGATGCTTTGGGTTTATGCTTAGGGCAACGTGTCGAAAGTGCGATGGTAAGAGAGGGGCAAGAACGTGCGGAAATTTGTGCGAGCTTTCATCTTGAACCGCATAATCCTGCTTACCATTGGTTACAGGAACAGGAATTACAAGATGCCGAAAATCCCTCAGAATGTATTTTACGCAGAGTAATAAACACTGACGGTCGTTCCAAAGCATTTATCAATAGCACACCTGTTTCTGCGGCTCAACTTAAAGAAATTGGGCAATATTTAATTCATATTAACGGTCAACACGCCTCTCAACTTTTACTCAAAAATGACTACCAACTTCAATTAGTCGATAGCTTTGCACAGCATACTGATTTGCTCAACCAAATGCGTGATGATTATCGGACATGGAAAAATTTGCAAACTCAAGTTAAGACATTTCAGCAAAAAATAGCGGAGAATGAATCAAGAAAACAGCTGTTGCAATATCAAGTTGAAGAGCTGGATGAATTTAATCTTCGCCCGAATGAATATCTTGAGTTGGAAGAAGAACAGCGCCGCTTATCAAGTAGTGAACAGCTTACTCAACTCTCACAATCGGCTTTGCAGATTTTAAGCGAAAATGAAACGATAAGTATTGATTCGATGCTATATCGTACGATTCGGTATATTGATGACCTCGTAGAATTGGATCAACGTTATGCGGAGGCGCAAAATCTATTGAATGAAGCCTTGATTCAAGTACAAGAAGCCACGAGTGAGATTCAACATTTATCATCAAATATTGAGCAAGATCCCATGTTGCTGCAAGAAATCGAACAGCGTATGGGGCAAGCATTACAGTTGGCAAGAAAACATAATATTAAGCCTGAAGAATTAGTGGAATGGCATAAAAAACTAAAAGCGGAATTGACCGCACTTTTAGATTTTTCTGAAAGTGAAGAATTGCTCATTGCACAAGAAAAAGCAGCGCTCTCCAAAATGCAGGCAACAGCAACGGCATTAACAGCAAATCGTCAAAAATCAGCTAATGCTTTGGCAAAACAAGTGACCACTTCCATTAAACAGCTTGCAATGGAAAATGCGGAATTTTATGTCGAAGTCAAAACCGATGATGAAAAAATCACAACTAATGGGGCGGATCAGGTTATTTTTACTTTACGCAGTAACCTAGGACAACAGCCTCAATCGTTGGCAAAAGTCGCATCGGGTGGTGAGCTTTCTCGAATTTCATTAGCGATTCAAGTGTTAACTTCAGATCAATCTGCGATTCCAACGCTCATTTTTGATGAAGTTGATGTGGGAATTAGTGGTTCAACCGCGAGTGTTGTGGGGAAATTATTGCGTCAGTTGGGAAATAAGTGTCAAGTGCTTTGTGTAACTCATTTACCGCAAGTCGCTTGTTGTGGACATCATCAATTTAATGTCGAAAAATTCACGGTAGGGGGAAAAACAGAAACCAAAATGACCGCACTTTCCCAAGATGAACGCATTCCGGCGTTGGCCCGTTTATTAGGGGGAAGCCAAGTGACAGAGCTTGCCTTGGCAAATGCGAAAGAAATGTTAGATTCAGTGGCGTAGTAAAAATCGTGGAGAATAAAAGACACAGTAAATTAAGAAATTGTTATAATTCACTGTTTTTTATAATCAGTTAGGAGGGGTATGTCATTACAATTCAATATGATCGCCTTATTATTGGTGATCCTCATTATTCTCGGTATTGTAAGCCATAACAGTGCCATCACCGTTTCCGCCGCCGTGTTGTTGATTATGCAACAAACTTTTTTATCTGAATATATCCTGTTCTTGGAAAAATACGGTTTAAAAATCGGTATCATCATTCTCACTGTCGGCGTATTAAGTCCGCTCGTTTCAGGGAAAATCAACCTCCCGAACTTGGCGGATTTTCTAAGCTGGAGAATGGTTCTTTCAATTGTTGTTGGCGTATTCGTTGCGTGGCTGGCAGGAAAAGGTGTCTCGTTGATGGGGGAACAGCCTGTGTTGGTTACAGGGCTATTAATTGGCACTGTTGCCGGTGTTGCCTTACTTGGCGGGATTCCGGTTGGACCACTTATCGCCGCTGGCATATTGGCACTATTACTAGGAAAATGATAAATGAAAAACAAATGGCTATTTATCGCTGCATTAAGCGGTTTTTTCAGCGTGGCTTTGGGAGCATTTTCGGCACATGGTTTGACTCATATTTTGGATCACAAAGCACTGACATGGATTGATACCGGACTAAAATACCAACTATTTCATACTTTAGCGATTTTAGCTGTTGGGTTGTCGGTGTGGCGAAATGATAAATTTGCAAACTTGGCTGCCACGGCATGGACTGTGGGAATGGTGTTTTTCAGTGGCAGTTTATATACCCTTGCCTTTGGTGTAAGCAAGATAGTTGTTTGGATTACGCCAATTGGCGGTACTTTATTTTTAATTGGCTGGTTTAGCCTAGCCTACGGCAGTTTCAAAAGTAAATCAGAATGAAGAAAAGAACGATAAAATCCGAATTTAATCCTTTACAACAATCTCTTTTTTCTCAACTTGATAACCTAATGCTTGTGGAAAAGCGTCGGTCATTTTCGCGTATTCAGGGTATCGCTAAAGTTAAACATCAAGAGGCTCAACAAGCGGTAGCATCGGAAATTGAACAACAAATTCAACAGGCAAAATTGCGTGTAGCACAGCGTAAAAGTACGGTCAAAAATCCAATTGTTTTTCCTGAAGATCTCCCGGTTAGC
This sequence comes from Rodentibacter mrazii, assembly GCF_001998825.1. GTDB lineage: Bacteria > Pseudomonadota > Gammaproteobacteria > Enterobacterales > Pasteurellaceae > Rodentibacter > Rodentibacter mrazii. The sequence continues at coordinate 48,510 of NZ_MLHG01000035.1, read as the reverse complement.
CAACACAGAACGGAAATAGAAAGATTGCTATCGGCACATCAGGTTATTGTCGTGGCTGGGGAAACGGGATCGGGCAAAACCACACAATTGCCAAAAATGTGCTTGGAGTTGGGATTAGGGCATTTAGGTATGATTGGGCATACCCAGCCCCGCCGCATTGCCGCCCGTTCCGTTGCGACACGCATAGCGGAGGAATTACAAACGGAGTTGGGCGATTTAGTAGGATATAAAGTCCGCTTTAATGACCAAATCAGTGAGAATACCCAAATTAAACTCATGACCGATGGGATTTTGCTGGCGGAAATTCAAACAGATCGTTTTCTTAATCAATATTCCTGTCTGATTATTGATGAAGCCCACGAACGCAGTTTAAATAACGATTTTATCCTCGGTTATCTCAAACAGCTTCTACCACGTCGTCCCGATTTAAAAATTATCATTACTTCCGCAACCATTGATGTGGAGCGTTTTTCTAAGCATTTCAACCATGCACCGATCATTGAAGTATCCGGTAGAACCTATCCTGTGGAGGTACGTTATCGCCCCATTGTTGATGAAGAAGAGCAAGATCAGCTACAAGGCATTTTAAATGCAGTAGATGAGCTTCAGGCGGAAGGTCGAGGCGATATTTTAATTTTTATGAATGGCGAACGGGAAATTCGTGATACGGCAGAAGCGTTACAAAAACAAAATTTAAAACATACGGAAATTCTACCGCTCTTTGCCCGTCTTTCCGTACAGGAACAAAATAGAATTTTCCATCCCCGCGGATTAAATCGCATTGTCCTCGCGACGAATGTAGCAGAAACCTCGCTTACCGTACCGGGCATTAAATATGTTATCGACCCCGGCACCGCACGGATTTCCCGTTATAGCTATCGAACAAAAGTTCAACGTTTACCGATTGAGCCGATTTCACAGGCTTCAGCTAATCAGCGTAAAGGGCGTTGTGGTCGTGTGAGTGAAGGCATTTGTATTCGCCTTTATTCCGAAGAAGATTTTAATTCTCGCCCGGAATTTACCGATCCGGAAATTCTACGTACGAATCTGGCTTCCGTTATTTTACAAATGACAGCATTAGGTTTGGACGATATTGAGGCATTTCCCTTTGTCGATGCGCCGGACAGACGGCATATCCAAGACGGCGTGAAATTGTTGGAAGAATTGGGCGCATTTGAAACGATTAAAACTAAATTTGGCGACAAATGCCGATTGACTCAAACCGGTCGCCAACTCGCCCAACTTCCTGTTGATCCCCGTCTGGCAAAAATGTTGCTAAGTGCGGTCAATTTTGCGAGTGTTTATGAAGTGATGGTGATTATTTCTGCGTTGTCCATTCAAGATCCTCGTGAACGCCCAATCGAAAAACAGCAAGCGGCAGATGAAAAACATCGTCGCTTTGCGGATAAAAAATCTGATTTCTTGGCATTCTTAAATCTTTGGCATTATATTCAAGAGCAACAAAAAACATTGAGCAAAAATCAATTTCGCCACCAGTGTCAAAAAGATTTCTTAAATTATTTACGCATCCGAGAATGGCAGGATATTTATCATCAAATTCGTCTATCGGTGCGTGAAATGGGCTTACCGATTAATTCTGAAAAAGCAGAATATCAGCAAATTCATACCGCACTTTTAAGTGGTTTATTGTCCCACATCGGACTGAAAGAAGTCGAAAAACAACAGTATCTTGGCGCGCGTAATACCCATTTTGCAATTTTCCCTAACTCCGTACTTTTCAAAAAACAGCCGAAATGGGTGATGGCAGCGGAATTGGTGGAAACCTCAAAACTTTGGGGACGTATGGTGGCAGAGATTGAACCGGAATGGATTGAACCTCTTGCTGCGCATTTAGTGAAAAAATCTTATGCCGAGCCTCGGTGGTCAAAATCTCGAGGGGCTGTGATTGCGGATGAAAAAGTGAGTTTATACGGTGTGCCGATTGTTGTGGCAAGACCGGTAAATTATGGTGCTATTGATCCTGTGGTCAGCCGAGAGATTTTTATTCAATCTGCTTTAGTGGAAGGAAATTGGCATACTAAACATCATTTCTTCAAACAAAATCAACGGTTGATCAATGAAATAGAAGAACTGGAACACAAAAGTCGTCGTCGGGACATCTTGGTTGATGAGCGAACCCTTTTTGAATTTTACGATCAACGTATCGGTACAGAAGTGGTATCGCAAAAACATTTTGATACTTGGTGGAAAAAAGTCGAAAAACAGGATGCGGAATTACTGAATTTTGAACGTGCGTTTCTAATTAATGAAGGGGCGGAGAAAGTAAGTCAACTGGATTTCCCAAATTTCTGGCATCAGGGGGATCTGAAGTTCAAGCTCACTTATCAATTTGAGCCGGGGATAGAGGCGGATGGGGTAACGGTACATATCCCGTTGCCATTGCTGAATCAAGTAGAGATGACTGGATTTGACTGGCAAATTCCCGGGTTACGTGAGGAATTAGTGATTGCGTTGATTAAGTCACTGCCAAAATCATACCGACGTAATTTTGTTCCGGCTCCAAATTATGCTCAAGCTTTTTTAGGCCGTGCGGTTCCTTTAGAAAAACCGTTATTGGATACGCTTATCTATGAATTGCGGCGGATGACGGGCGTCACCGTAGATGCAGAGCATTGGAATTGGGTACAAATTCCAAGCCATTTAAAAATGACTTTCCGTGTTGTTGATGAAAAAGGGAAGAAAATTGCCGAATCTATGGATTTGGATGCGCTCAAATTTGATCTCAAAGAGCGTGTACAAGAAAGCATTTCTGCTGTAGCGGATGATGCCATTGAACAGACGGGTGTACATATTTGGAACTTTGCTGATTTACCGCAATTTTACGAACAAAAAAAGCAAGGCTTCAGTGTGAAGGCGTTTCCAGCCCTAGTGGATGAGAAAGAATCAGTGGGGATCAAACTTTTTGAAACGGAGTTTGAGCAAAAGGTGGCAATGCAGCAAGGGTTACGCCGATTATTGCTACTTAATGTCCCTTCACCGATTAAATATCTACACGAAAAATTACCCAATAAATCCAAACTTGGTCTTTATTTCACGCCTTTTGGACGGGTATTAGATTTAATTGATGATTGCATTGCTTGTGCAGTGGATAGACTTATCATGGATTTTGGCGGTTTTGTTTGGACTGAAGAGGGCTTTGAAAGACTACGGGATTTCGTGCGTGAAAATCTGAATGATGTGACCGTTGATATCGCACAAAAAGTAGAGCAAATTCTCACTTTTAATCATGCATCAAACCAACGTTTAAAAGGCAAAATGGATTTTACTATGGCGTTCGCTCTTTCGGACATTAAATCACAATTGAGCGGGTTGGTGTATCAAGGCTTTGTGCAAAAAAGCGGCTATCATCGTTTGCCGGATTTATTGCGTTATTTACAAGCTATTGACAAACGCATTGACAAACTGACTCAAGATGTGAATCGTGATCGTGCGGCAATGCTGCGTGTGGAACAAGTGCAACAAGCCTATCAGCAACTATTGGCAAAATTACCAAAATCGAAACCGATTTCTGATGAAGTGGCGGACATTCGCTATATGATCGAAGAATTGCGGGTGAGCTTATTTGCTCAGCAGTTGGGCACGAAATATCAAGTGTCGGATAAGCGGATTTTGAATTTGATTTCTGAATTTTAGTTATGTTTATAAATTAATTATAAGAGAATATTATGAAAAAATTAGCGCTAATCCTTTTAATGTTAGTGTTAAGCCAGACAGTTATTTCAAAAGAAATGCTCGATGAGCAAAGTTGTTCAGGTACGAACAATGCTTATGACAGTACATTTTGTTGGGCAAAATTGTTAGTTAATTCCGATAATGAACTTAATCGATCTTATAAATTGCTCCGCAATCTGTTGTCTCCAGCCGAACAAGAGAGCTTAAAATCGGCTCAATTTTCTTGGCTTGATTATCGGGATAAAAATTGTTCTGGAAAAAGTGGTAACAAAGGGACGATAGATCTTTTTTGTGCAACCAATCTGAATTTAGAGCGGGTGAAATTGTTCAAACTTTATCTGAAAAATTGCGGAAATAGGGATTGCAATAAAGAGATGTTATTTCAGCATTTTTAAGATAGTCGTATTACGTCTAAGCCTATGGCTATGGCTACAAATTGGTCACAGGTTTTTATTTTTTGTGAACCACGTCAAAGTTTCAACAAAAAGTATAAACCTTTTATTTGTTTTATCGTCTTTTGAGCGTATGATTTTTTACTGCAGTATTTGGAGAAAAAGATGTCTGAAATTCAACAGTTTAATCAGCGTGATATTGAAATTCTTAATGAGGATGTCGTGTATGACGGATTTTTCACGCTCAAGAAAATTCAATTTAAACACAAGCTTTTTGCCGGTGGTGAAAGTGGGATTGTCACACGTGAATTGCTTATCAAAGGGGCTGCTGCCGCTGTCATTGCTTATGATCCGAAAAAAGATGCGGTGGTGCTGGTCGAGCAGGTTCGTATTGGGGCGGCTTATCATCCTGAGCCGAATCGTTCCCCTTGGTTGTTGGAGTTGATTGCCGGTATGGTGGAACAAGGTGAACGACCGGAAGATGTTGCCTTACGTGAAAGTGAAGAAGAAGCCGGGGTGAGTGTGAAGAATCTTATTCATTGCTTAAGTGTGTGGGACAGTCCCGGTGGTGTCGTTGAAAGGATTCATTTGTTTGCAGGGGAAGTGGATAGTACACAAGCAAAAGGGATTCACGGTTTGGCTTGCGAAAATGAAGACATTCGAGTACAAGTTGTGAAACGTGAACAAGCGTATCAGTGGATGTGCGAGGGGAAAATTGATAATGGCATTGCAGTGATGGGTTTGCAATGGCTTCAATTAAATTATGCTCAGTTGCAACAACGTTGGCAATGAAGTTAGGAGTCATCTATGAAAAATACGTTTGTCTATCGGACTGAAAAGCCGATGGTGAAATTATTACAAATTACCGATCCACACTTATTTAAAGATGAAAAAAATGAATTATTAGGTGTGAATACGCAGGCGAGTTTTGCACAGGTTTTGAAAGAAATTCAACAAGAAAATACTGAATTTGATGCCATATTGGCGACCGGTGATTTAGTGCAAGATAGTAGTGATGAGGGATATCAGCGTTTTGTGAACATGGTAAAACCTTTTGGATTGCCCGTATTTTGGATACCCGGTAATCATGATTTTCAACCTAAAATGGTCGAAAATCTAAATCAACCTCCTATGGAAAAGGCAAAACATATTTTGTTGGGAGAGTATTGGCAGGTTTTATTACTGGATAGTCAAGTTTACGGTGTGCCTCATGGTGAATTGAGTCAATACCAATTGGATTTGTTAAAAACAACATTAGAAAAATATCCCGAACATCATACTTTAATTGTATTCCATCATCATGTATTGCCGACAAATTCAGCTTGGCTTGACCAGCATAATTTACGCAATTCTCATGATTTATTTGATGTGCTTTCACCGTTCAAAAACGTGAAAGGGATTTTATACGGGCATATTCATCAACAGGTGGATAGTAGCTGGCAGGGTTATCAAGTGATGGCGACACCTTCAACTTGTATTCAATTTAAAGCGGATAGTCAGCATTTTGCCTTAGATGAAGTTCAGCCCGGTTGGCGGGAAATTGAATTGCATTCGGATAGTACGATTGTGACAACTGTGAAACGAATCCGACAGGCAAGATTCTTGCCGAATATGCAGGAAGAAGGGTATTAAAGATAATAAAAGTGCGGTTAAAAATGACCGCACTTTTTTAGTTTTCAATCATAGCAGAAGTAAATTTTGACTGGTAAGAATGAGTACAAATTTGTACAATAGCCGACTGTTTTTATTGGATTGACTCACAATTGTAGAAAGATGACGCAAAAATTACATATTAAAACTTGGGGCTGCCAAATGAATGAGTATGATTCGTCAAAAATGGCGGATTTGTTATTAAGCACCCATGGACTTGAATTGACAGAGATTCCTGAAGAGGCGGATGTATTGTTATTAAATACCTGTTCTATCCGTGAAAAAGCGCAAGAAAAAGTATTTCATCAGTTAGGACGTTGGAAAGAATTAAAAAAGAATAATCCAAATTTAGTGATAGGGGTAGGCGGTTGTGTTGCCTCACAAGAGGGGGAACATATTCGTCATCGGGCGCCTTATGTAGATATTATTTTCGGGCCGCAAACATTGCACCGCCTACCTGAAATGATTAACCAAATTCGTGAAGGTAAAAGCTCGGTGGTGGATGTCAGTTTCCCTGAAATTGAAAAATTTGACCGTTTACCTGAACCTCGTGCGGAAGGTCCGACGGCATTTGTTTCTATTATGGAAGGATGCAACAAATATTGTACTTTCTGTGTGGTGCCCTATACTCGGGGAGAAGAAGTCAGCCGTCCGGTGGATGATGTATTATTTGAAATTGCTCAACTGGCGGAACAAGGTGTACGTGAAGTCAATTTACTGGGGCAAAATGTGAATGCTTATCGTGGACCGACTCATGATGGTCAGATTTGTAGTTTTGCCGAATTGCTTCGTTTAGTGGCATCAATTGACGGAATTGACCGTTTACGTTTCACTACAAGTCACCCGATTGAATTTACCGATGATATTATTGATGTCTATCGTGATACGCCGGAATTAGTGAGTTTCTTGCATTTGCCGGTTCAGTCCGGTTCTGATCGTGTGCTTACTATGATGAAACGTAGCCATACTGCATTGGAATATAAATCCATTATTCGTAAGTTACGTGCAGTCCGCCCTGATATTCAAATTAGCTCTGATTTTATTGTGGGTTTCCCGGGTGAAACCGCAGAAGATTTTGAGCAAACCATGAATCTCATCGCTCAAGTGAATTTTGATATGAGCTTCAGCTTTGTTTATTCCGCCCGTCCGGGCACACCGGCTGCAGATATGCCAGATGATGTGACGGAAGAGGAGAAGAAACAACGCTTATATGTCTTGCAAGAGCGTATTAATCAGCAGGCAGCACAATTTAGCCGTCGTATGTTGGGAACGGAGCAACGGGTGCTGGTTGAAGGTCCATCAAAAAAAGACATTATGGAACTTACCGGAAGAACGGAAACGAACCGTATTGTGAATTTCCAAGGTTCGCCCGAGATGATCGGAAAATTTGTTGATGTGAAAATCACTGATGTCTATACCAATTCTCTACGAGGTGAAGTAGTTCGTACTGAGGAAGAAATGGGATTGCGTATTGCGCAATCACCACAAGAAGTGATGAACCGAACACGAAAAGAAGATGAGCTAGGCGTAGGGCGTTACCACGGATAGTTTTAGTAGGCTGGGTTTACCAGCCTTTATTTTGTTTGATGACTTTCCCTTACCCGCCAATAAGTGGCAAATCGAGGTTTACCGGAATTTGTTAATCCTCGGTATTTATAGGTGATAACCGAGCCTATTGCAGGTGGATTTTCGCGTTCTCCTAAATTAAATCCTGAGCCAATTTTAAATTCGCCCCGATGATTTTTACAGGTTAATGATCCCATCACATTTTCAAATTGTCCCTTGCCTTTATGATGTGCAATCACGGTACATTCTTCATCGTGAGCCGTTTTTAATTTGAGTATTTGCGCACTGCGTTTTCTTTCATAGGGCGCATTGGGGTTTCTGACTACCACGCCTTCTCCTTGTTGGTTTTCGACTTCTTTTAGAAATTCATACAAATGGGCTTTGTCTTGCACTGGGATTTGTTCGATGATTTGAATATAGGGCGTAGGGTGTGATGAAAGATAAGTTTTTAGTATATTCAGCCGTTCAAATAAATTTCCTTCTGCATTCGGCACATCAAATACATATAGCTTGAGTTTTTCCCAATGCTCACCTTTAAAGGATCTAGTGATGGAGGATATTTCCTCAAAGCGGTTGCGTTCGCTAAACAATTCGCCGTCAATGGCAAAAGGCGGAAAATCTTTGATAAAGTAGGCTGGCGGAGAAAGCCGTTGTCCTTGCCGTGTTAATAGCTGTGTCCCATCCCAATAGCCCCGAACTCCATCAAGTTTTTCGGACATTACCCAGCCTTCCACATTTTGCTCTTCATAGCTTTTTAAAAGCATTACATCAGTATTGGCATAAGCGGTTATGCTAAAAAATAATATGAAGATGGGACGGAGTAAGCTCATAAGATTCCTTTTTATTCTAGGTTAAAATTGGTTAAAGACTAAAAAAGTGCGGTTGCTTTTAAAAGTGTTTTGAGTTTGTTTTGCGATCTTGTTCGAAAAAATAATGTTTAATGAACCAAAAATGTTGAATGTGTATTTCAGTCTAGATAAAAGGCATTATCTACTATACAATGTTACGAAAATTTCTCATTTTCTAAAAGGAGCAAAAATGTACTTGGACCAAATCAAAGCAGAACTTGTGGAAGCACAGGATGTATTAAATAAATTTATTTCAGATGAAAATAACATTAAATTAATTCAGCAGGCGGCACTGTTAATTTCTGACAGTTTCAAACAAGGTGGCAAAGTTTTATCTTGTGGTAATGGCGGTTCACATTGTGATGCAATGCATTTTGCGGAAGAACTCACGGGTCGCTATCGTGAAAATCGTCCGGGGTATCCGGCAATTGCAATTTCCGATGTGAGCCATTTAAGTTGCGTCAGCAACGATTTTGGCTACGATTATGTATTTTCACGCTATGTCGAGGCAGTGGGGCAAAAAGGTGATGTGTTATTTGGTTTATCCACATCCGGCAATTCTAAAAATGTACTCAATGCCATTGAGGTCGCAAAAGCTAAAGGAATGAAAGTGATAGCTATGACGGGTAAAGACGGTGGAAAAATGGCTGGACTTGCTGATGTGGAAATTCGCGTACCGCATTTCCGTTATGCGGATCGTATTCAAGAAATTCATATTAAAGTAATTCATATTTTGATGATGTTAATTGAGTTTGAAATGGCAAAAGATGCCTAAAGTGCGGTCATTTCTGACGCTGTTTTGTGAAATCCCAAAATATTTTTGGGATTTTTTTATTTTAAAGTATTGCATAAATATGCATAAAAACGTAATATTTGTTCATCTTGTAAAGTTGAGAGAATTGAAATGGCTATCCGTGTTAAAAATTTAAACTTTTTCTATGGGGCTTCCCAAGCATTATTTGATATTAACTTGGAAGCGGAAGAAGGAGATACCGTGGTATTACTTGGTCCGAGTGGTGCGGGGAAAAGTACGTTAATCCGAACGTTGAATTTATTAGAAGTGCCGACCTCGGGGCAATTAAGTATTGCTAGTAACGAGTTTGATTTATCGAAAGCAACGACTAATCCGAAAGCAATTCGTCAGTTACGTCAGGATGTGGGAATGGTGTTTCAACAGTACAATCTTTGGCCGCATTTAACTGTGATTGAAAATTTAATTGAAGCGCCGATGAAAGTGTTAGGCATAGATGAACCAACAGCAAAAACAGAAGCAATGGAATTATTAAAGCGTTTACGCTTGGAAGAATATACTGATCGTTTCCCGCTACATTTATCGGGAGGACAACAACAACGGGTAGCAATCGCTCGGGCGTTGATGATGAAACCTCAAGTGCTATTATTTGATGAACCAACAGCAGCATTAGATCCGGAAATTACGGCTCAAGTGGTGGACATTATTAAGGAATTACAACAAACCGGCATTACACAGGTGGTGGTTACTCACGAGGTGAATGTCGCACAAAAAGTGGCGACAAAAGTGGTATATATGGAACAAGGTAAGATTGTAGAAATGGGATCGGCAGATTGTTTTGAACATCCGCAAACCGAGCAATTTAAACAATATCTTTCACACTAAAAAAATAAGGAGACATTATGAAAAAATTACTTTTAAGCGCAGTATTGTTGGGCACAACGGCAATGGCAAATGCACAAGATATTACTTTCGCTATGGAACCAAGTTATCCGCCATTTGAATTCACAAATGAAAAAGGTGAGATTATTGGCTTTGATGTTGATGTAGCAAATGCAATCTGTAAAGAAATTCAAGCTACCTGTAAATTTAAAGGCGAATCGTTTGATGCGTTAATCTCAAATTTAAAAGCAAAACGTTTTGATGCGGCAATTTCTGCTATGGATATTACCGAAGCGCGGTCAAAACAAGTGCTATTTTCCGATGCCTACTACGATAGTACGGCAAGCTATGTGGCATTAAAAGGTAAGGCAACCTTAGATTCGGCAAAAAATATTGGCGTGCAAAATGGTACCACTTTCCAACAATATACGGTAGCCGAAACGAAACAATATTCGCCAAAGGCTTATACAAGCTTACAAGATGCGATTTTGGATTTAAAAAACGGACGTATAGATATTATTTTCGGTGATACTGCCGTGCTTGCGGATATGATTAATAAAGAGCCCGAGATTCAGTTTGTCGGTGAGAAGGTGACCAATAAAAAATATTTTGGTAATGGTTTAGGCATTGCAATGAATAAATCAAACAAAGCACTTGCTGAAAGTTTGAACAAAGGTTTGGCAACAATTAAGGCAAATGGTGAATACCAAAAAATCTATGATAAATGGATGACAAAATAATCTATGTTTGCTGATTTTCTTTCTTTAATGTTTACCGCATCTCTAATGACATTAGGGCTTGCGGTTTGTTCCTTAGCGTTTGGTTTGGTATTGAGCGTCGTATTCGCTGTATTGGAAGCAAACCGATTTGTAGGAAAACCGGTGGCAGTTTTTGTTGCATTATTACGGGGATTACCGGAAATCCTCGTCGTTTTACTTGTGTATTTTGGTTCAACTGAAATTGTGGAAATGTTGACCGGCGAATACATTGAGTTTGGTGCATTTGGCTGTGGTGTATTTGCCTTATCCCTTATTTTTGCAGCGTACGCTTCGCAGACCCTACGCGGTGCGATTCAGGCTATCCCTAAAGGTCAGTGGGAATCAGGCGCTGCATTAGGGTTGAGCAAAGGTTATACCTTTATTTATATTGTTATGCCGCAAGTTTGGCGTCACGCTTTGCCGGGGTTAAGTAACCAATGGTTGGTATTATTGAAAGATACCGCATTGATTTCCCTTATCGGTGTTGATGATTTAATGCGTCAGGCACAGTTAATTAATACTAATACCCACCAACCGTTCACTTGGTATGGCATTGCTGCGTTAATTTATTTGCTTGTGACATTAATAAGTCAGGTCGGTATTCATCGTCTAGAACGACGTTTTACCCGTTTTGAAAGAGGAGTAAAATAATGTTTCGAGAATATTTATCGGTGATTGCACAGGGAATTCCAACGAGTTTATTACTCACCTTCGTTTCATTATTTATTGCATTTTTTTTAGCGTTATTCCTCACATTTTTGCTTTCTATGGAAAACAGATGGGTAAAAAGTGCGGTCAATTTATACCTGACTTTGTTTACCGGTACACCATTGCTTGTGCAATTCTTTTTGATTTATGCCGGTCCGGGGCAGTTTGAATGGATCGTGAAGAGTCCTTTTTGGCATCTATTATCGAATGCTTGGTTTTGTGCCGCTTTGGCGTTGGCATTAAACAGTGCTGCTTATTCAACACAATTGTTTCATGGTGCAGTAAAAGCCATTCCAAAGGGACAATGGGAAGGTTGTGCGGCATTAGGTTTAAGCCGTGTACAAACATTGAAAATTTTGATTCCTTACGCATTAAAGCGGGCATTGCCTTCTTATAGTAATGAAATTATTTTAGTGTTTAAGGGAACGGCGTTGGCTTCAACAATTACGATTATGGATATTATGGGTTATGCACGTCAGCTTTACGGTACGGAATATGATGCCCTCACGATTTATGGTATTGCAGGTGGTATTTACTTGGTTATTACGGGGATCGCAACATTGTTGTTGCGTAAACTCGAAAACAAAGTCCTTGCCTTTGAACGTCTGGATGTGAAAAAAGCATAAAGTGCGGTTAATATTTTAAGAGAATGGATGGGTTGCAATAGCAACCCATTTTTTATGATTGGGTAATGAAACTTGCAATGACGATAAACAACGTAAAGATGCAAAACCAAATTAAGTGTAATTTTATACTTTTTCGGTTAATTTCCGCATTTTGCGAACGTTTTTCTTCTAACTTTTGTTTATAGATTTCCAAATTCTCTTGCTTAAAAGAAAAACCGTAATTTGGGCAAGTTTCAGCGTATTCACTGATTTTTTTGCGACATTCAGGGCAGCGTGTGAGAGCCATTTTTTAGTCCTTATTAGGTATTATTTATAAGATATAGTTAAAATTAAGTAATGGTTAATGTGATATTTGTCACAATTTTATGGGAATTTCGTAAATTAAATTTTTTGTTTAATAGAATTTAGCATAAAATACCCCGGCTTGTTTAGAGCGTTTTAAACAACAGTATGACTATTTCTTGAGGTGCTTTTATGTTGTGGTTTTTCTTCTGTGTAGCCATTTTGATTCTTGGCTATCTTATTTATGGCAAAATTATTGAAAAAATTTTTGTCATTAATCCTAAGCGTCAAACGCCAGCCTATCAACTCAATGATGGCGTGGATTATATGCCAATGTCTAAAACCAAAATTTGGTTGATTCAATTATTAAATATTGCCGGTACAGGACCTATTTTCGGACCGATTCTTGGTGCATTATACGGTCCTGTTGCTATGCTTTGGATTGTTATCGGGTGTATTTTTGCCGGCGCGGTACATGACTATTTTTGTGGTATGTTAAGTATTCGCCACGGTGGTGCAACAATGCCTTACTTGGCGGGTAAATTTTTGGGTCGCCCGGTAAAAGTGTTTATCAATATTCTCGCATTAGTGTTGTTATTATTGGTTGGTGTAGTATTTGTTGCAAGCCCTGCGCAATTACTGGGTACAATTACCATAGATGTATTAGGGGTTTCTCAAGGTGCATTACAATTAGGTGATGCTGAAGCCGTTCATCAGGCGGTAGAAGCCGGTGGCGTGAAAGTATGGGGAATGGATAAAGCGACGGTGGTTGCCGTGTGGACAGTGATTATTTTTGCTTATTATATTCTCGCTACTTTATTACCTATTGATAAAATTATTGGTCGAATTTACCCGCTCTTTGGTGCCTTATTGCTCTTTATGTCAGTGGGAATGGTATATGGTTTAGTCTCAGCGCACCTCACGGTAGTAGATCCAATTGAATTTTTCCGTACCGTTAATGCAGATGGGCAAGGCTTAACATGGGAAAAATTCACACAAAACTTTCAAGTGAAAGGTGATGTGCCGATTTGGCCGTTGTTATTCTTAACGATTTCTTGTGGTGCATTATCCGGTTTCCACGCAACACAAACTCCACTAATGGCACGTTGTGCAGAAAATGAGAGCGAAGGTCGTTTCATTTTCTATGGTGCAATGATTACAGAAGGAATTATCGCATTAGTATGGTGTATGGTGGGGCTTGCGTTCTATGAAAACCCACAAGCATTACAAGATGCGATTTCAGCAGGTTCTCCGTCTAAGGTCGTATATGACAGTTCATTGCACTTCCTAGGATTTATTGGTGGTATCTTTGCTGTGTTAGGTGTTGTAGTGCTTCCGATTACATCCGGTGATACGGCATTCCGTGCAGCACGTTTACAATTGGCGGAAATCTTCAATATTGATCAACGTTCTCTTTCCAAACGTTTACTAATTGCAATTCCACTATTCATATTAGGATATTTTGTTTCAACGATTGACTTCAGTATCTTGTGGCGTTACTTCACTTGGGCAAACCAAATGACCGCAATGGTGATGTTGTGGACTGCAGCTGCGTATTTATATCGCTATCATAAATTCCATTGGGTTGCATCTATCCCTGCTTGGTTTATCACTACTGTATGTGCTACTTACTTGTATTACAATAAAATTGGTTTCAATCTAGATTATCAATTATCCGTGTATCTTGGCTTGGCAACAACGGTTGTGTGTATCGTATTATTCTTCACTTTGTTAAAACCATTGGGTGAACGTGATGAAGAAGCTTATGTAAATACGACAAACGCCTAATTTTTCAAAGTCTTACAAAGTCAAACCGTTCAAGTGAATGCTTGAGCGGTTTTTTCTTGTCTAAAATTTATCGTATTTTATCTATTGGAATTGCTTGCAACTTCTCTTTATAACCGATAGACTTACATTTTAGTGGTGAAAAGTGGTTTTTTGTGGCGGATTTTACCAAAATTTTAATTTTAAAGGTTAAGTATAAATGTTTCGTGGTGCGGCAGCGGTAAATTTAGATTCGAAGGGACGAATTGCGATCCCGACTCGTTATCGCGCAGAAATCATTGAAAAAAATCAAGGGCAAATGGTTTGCACAGTAGATATTCGTCAACCTTGCCTGTTACTTTATCCTTTAGATGAATGGGAAAAAATTGAGCAAAAATTACTCTCATTATCTAACTTTGATCCTAACCAACGCCGTTTACAGCGGGTGATGTTGGGTTATGCCACTGAATGTGAAATGGATGCGCAAGGGCGTATTCTACTTAGCGGACCATTACGTCAACACGCAAAATTAGAAAAAGGCTTAATGTTGGTTGGTCAATTAAACAAATTTGAAATTTGGAGCGATACTGAATGGATCGCACAAATTGATGAAGACATTGCTGTGGCGGGAACCGCCGAATTTGCAATGGATACGAATTTAAATATGCTGTCACTCTAATTAATTAGAAAAAGAACAGCAGCACTAGCAAGATAAGCGGTGCTTGCACCGCATTATCTTTTTTCAAACTTATTTTATTAACGTTTATGAATATGCAGAATTCCTTTTCTTCGACTGAACATATTACGGTTTTACTCCATGAGGCAGTAGATGGTTTGGCATTGAAAGAAAATGGAATTTATATTGATGGCACTTTTGGGCGGGGCGGACATTCTCGCTTAATTCTTTCAAAACTCTCTCAAAATAGTCGTTTGATTGGGATTGATCGTGATCTTTATGCCGTGGAAGAAGCAAAAAAAATTCAAGATCAACGATTTCAAATTGAACACAATAGTTTCTCCCAAATTCCTGAAATTTGTGAAAAATTAGGTTTGGTCGGTAGAGTTGATGGTATTTTGCTTGATCTTGGCGTGTCATCTCCTCAGTTAGATGAGGCTGATCGTGGTTTCAGTTTTATGAAAGATGGCCCTCTTGATATGCGCATGAATACAAAACAAGGTTTATCTGCGGCTGAATGGTTAAAAAAGGTTTCGGTAGATGATTTAACTTGGGTTCTGAAAACTTTCGGCGAAGAACGTTTCGCTAAACGTATTGCGACAGCAATTGTGGAATACAACAAAAGTGCGGTCAAAAATGGCGCAGAAGGTTTATCGCGAACAGTGCAACTTGCGGAACTTATTTCACAGACTGTACCTTTTAAAGATAAACATAAACATCCGGCAACCCGTAGTTTTCAAGCAATTCGAATTTTCATTAATTCAGAATTGGATGAGTTGGAAAGTATATTGCATTCAGCATTAGACGTGTTAGCACCTGAAGGGCGCTTATCGATTATTAGTTTCCATTCTTTAGAAGATCGAATGGTTAAGCATTTTATAAAAAAACAAAGCAAAGGAGAGCCGATTCCAAAAGGTTTGCCATTGCGAGAAGATCAAATTCAACGTAAACAAAAGCTAAAAACTATAGGTAAAGCAATTCAGCCGTCAGAAACTGAAATTCAGGCGAATCCACGCTCAAGAAGTGCAATATTACGCATTGCGGAGAAAATTGGTTAGGGTAAAAAATGTTAGAAAATAATGAACGTTATCCTTTACAAAATCTTTTAGTGGAAGATTTATTTTCAGCGAATAAATTGGTTGCGTTGTTGCTGTTATTAATTTTGATTTCTGCGATGGCGACAATTTGGTTAACCCACCAAACCCGTGGGCTAATTTCAGAGAATGGTCAGCTGGTTTTGCAACATCAAGCATTACAAGATGAATATCGCAATTTGCAGTTACAAGAGGCTACTGAGGGCGATAGCACAAGGGTGGAATTTATTGCCATTGGTACATTAAAAATGAAAAGAATTGATAGCGACCAAGAAGTTGTTATTTTGGAATAAAAGTAAGTTAGGGTTGAGCAAATGGTTAGATTTAATTCATCAAAAAAATCAAATAAATCTAAGAAAACAATTAGAAAACTCGTCGTACCTACAACAACGGCTATTAAACTCAACAAACCTAAAATGGTGTTTGAAAGATGTTTTATACGCTGGCGTTATTTTATTGCTACAGGTCTTATTTTCCTTGGATTAGGTGCGCTAGTTGCACGAGCTGCTTATATCCAAGCAATCAACTCGGATATTCTTTCAGGTGAAGCGGATAAACGCTCTTTACGTAAAGACGAAATTCTTTCGGTCCGCGGTTCTATTTTGGATCGTAATGGTCAGTTGTTGTCTGTAAGTGTGCCAATGAGTGCAGTGATCGCTGAACCTAAACGTATTCTTAAGGAAGGCTCGCTAGATGATAAAGAAAGAATCAAAGCCCTCGCAGATGTATTAGGTTTAAGCTATAACGAGCTAGTGAAAAAAATTGAGAAAAATCCAAAATCAGGTTTTTTATATTTAGCGCGTCAAGTTGAAGCAGGCAAAGCACAGTATGTCAAAGAACTGAAAATTAAAGGGATTAGTTTGGAAAGCGAACCGCGCCGTTTCTATCCAAGAGTAGAAGAAACAGCCCATTTGCTTGGTTATACCGATATTGATGGAAATGGCATTGAGGGAATTGAGAAAAGTTTCAATACGCTACTGGTAGGGAAAGATGGCTCACGTCTAGTTCGAAAAGATAAACGAGGAAACGTGGTTGAACATATTGCTGATCAGAAAAAATACGATGCGCAAGATGTAACTCTCAGCATTGATGAAAAATTACAATCAATGGTATATCGTGAAATCAAAAAAGCAGTAACGGAGAACAAGGCGGAATCCGGTACTGCGGTACTTGTTGATGTACGTACCGGTGAAGTGCTGGCAATGGCAAATGCTCCTTCTTATAACCCGAATAATCGTGTCGGCGTAAAAGCGGAACTTATGCGAAACCGTGCGATTACCGATGTTTTCGAACCCGGCTCAACAGTAAAACCTTTTGTTGTTTTGACCGCACTTCAGCGTGGAGCTGCACAACGTAATGAAGTGATCAATACGGGAGCTTTCACGGTGAGCGGTAAAGAAATTATGGATGTTGCGCCTCGTGCCCAACAAACGTTAGATGAAATTTTAATTAACTCCAGTAACCGTGGGGTCAGCCGTCTTGCATTACGTATGCCGCCAAGTGCGCTGATGGATACTTATCAAGCGGCAGGATTGGGAAAAGCAACGGATTTAGGCTTGATTGGTGAACAAGCCGGCGTGTTAAATGCAAATCGCAAACGTTGGGCGGATATTGATCGTGCAACGGTAGCTTATGGTTATGGTATCACCGCAACACCACTACAAATGGCGAGAGCTTATGCGACCTTAGGAAGTTTTGGTATTTATCGTCCGCTTTCTATCACAAAAGTCGATCCTCCCGTAATTGGTCAACGCGTTTTTTCTGAGAAAACCACAAAAGAAATTGTGAATATGTTAGAAAAAGTGGCGATCAAAAATAAACGTGCGATGGTCGAAGGATACCGTGTTGGAGTGAAAACCGGTACTGCACGTAAAATTGAAAATGGACGCTATGTGAATAAATATGTGGCATTTACCGCAGGGATCGCGCCAATTAGTGATCCGCGTTATGCGCTTATTATTTTGATTAATGATCCGAAGGCGGGTCAATATTACGGTGGCGCTGTGTCAGCACCTGTGTTCTCTAGCATTATGGGCTATGCTTTACGCACCAATGGTATTGCACCGGATGCCGAATCTACGGATAAAACGGCAAAACGTACAGTTCGTCTTACTTCACGTAAAACAGAACAAAATAATGTGAAACAGGCAAATTAAGGAAAAATAATGAAAAAATTAACCGCACTTTTTAATTTGCCCTCACTTCCTGCGGATATTGAAATCAATGAATTAGTTTTAGACAGTCGGAAAGTAAAATCCGGCGATCTATTTGTCGCGGTAAAAGGGCATCAAATTGATGCAACGAATTTTATTGAACAGGCAATTTTAGCCGGTGCGAGTGCAGTTATTGCTGAAACCGATGTCGTTGATATGCATTTAAGCATAGAATATCGGCAGCAAAAACCGGTAATTTATTACTATAATTTGTCAGCCAAGTTATCGGAAATTGCAGATAAGTTTTATGATTCACCTTCTAAAAAACTCACTCTTGTTGGTGTTACCGGCACAAATGGGAAAACCACAGTATCTCAATTATTGGCACAATGGGTTCAGCATTTAGGCAGAAAACCGGCTGTAATGGGAACAATTGGAAATGGTTTATTAGGGCAAGTTGTTGAGGCGAAAAATACTACGGGCTCAGCCATTGAAATTCAATCTTCTCTCGCTTCTTTCGTTAGTCAAGGTGCAGATTTTGCTGCAATTGAAGTTTCTTCTCATGGTTTAGTTCAACATCGTGTAGAAGCATTAGATTTTAATGCCGCAATTTTTACAAATTTAAGTCGTGACCATTTAGATTATCACGGTACGATGGAAGCCTATGGGCAAGCGAAAAAACGTTTTTTCTTTGAATTATCTTCCGATTTGAAGATCTTAAATGTAGATGATCCGATTGCTGTAGAATGGCTAGAAGCATTACCAAATGGCATTGCGGTGAGCTGCAAGGCAAATTTTCAAACCAATTCCAAACAATGGCTCAAAGCAACTTCAGTACATTTCAGTGATGAAGGCACGATCATAGATTTTTCATCCAGTTGGGGAAATGGCACGTTAAACAGCCCATTAATCGGTGTATTTAATGTGAGTAATTTATTGTTAGTCATGGCGACATTGCTCGCACTAGGTTATTCATTAGAGGAGCTAACCAATAGCGTTTCAACTTTGCAAGGTGTTTGTGGAAGAATGGAAATGATCAAAGTAGAGGGCAAACCTGCTATTATCGTTGATTATGCTCATACGCCGGATGCTTTGGAAAAATCGCTTGTTGCTGCTCGTGAACATTGTAATGGCAAATTATGGTGCATTTTTGGTTGCGGTGGCGATCGTGACAGAGGTAAACGCCCATTAATGGCAAAAGTTGCCGAGAAACTTTCCGATATGGTCATTGTAACAACAGATAATCCGCGTACAGAGGATCCTGATAAAATTGAAGCGGATATCGTTGTCGGTTTTAGCAATATGGATAAAGTCGGGTTAATTTCTGATCGTGCGCAAGCGATTGAGTTTACTATTCAAAGTGCGCAGAACAATGATCTCATTTTGATTGCAGGAAAAGGTCACGAGGATTATCAAATTGTAGGAAATGAAGTCTTATATTTTTCTGATCAAGAAACAGCCGAGTTTTATCTAAACCAATAAATTTATTCAATTAACGCATGATTAATTTAACGACGCAACAACTTGCCCAAATTCTTAGTGCAAAATTAGTCGGGAGTGAGCAGGTTGTAATTGAAAATATCAACACGGATACACGCCATCCCGTTCCCAACCATTTATTTTTTGCTTTAAAAGGCGGAACATTTGATGCCCATCAATATCTCCATCAAGCTATCGAACAAGGTGCGGTAGCTTTAGTTGTTCAACAAGCAGATCCTCATATTTCTATCCCTCAAATTGTAGTAGAAAATACGCGTTTAGCTTTAGGTCGATTAGCCAAGTGGTTAAGAGAAAAAATTAATCCTAAAGTTGTGGCGATGACGGGCTCTTCCGGCAAAACCACCGTAAAAGAAATGACGGCAAGTATTTTGCAGCAAACGACAGGAAATCCGGATGCGGTGCTTTTTACACAGGGCAATTTTAATAATGATGTTGGTGTTCCGCTTACATTATTGCGTTTGACAGAAAAACATCGTTTTGCCGTGATTGAGCTTGGGGCAAACCACCAAGGGGAAATTGATTACACAACTCACCTTGCTCAACCGAATGTAGCGCTCGTCAATAATGTTGCCGCGGCACATTTAGAGGGGTTTGGTTCGTTAGAGGGCGTAGCACTGGCTAAGGGCGAGATTTATCGCGGTTTAACTTCCAATGGTGTGGCGATTATCAATGCTGAACATAATTATTTTGATCTTTGGCAAAAAGAAATCGGCGATCATGCTGTTCAATATTTCAATGGCAAAGATTATACCGCTAAAAATATTCGGTATAATGAGCAAGGTTCAATCTTTACATTAGTTTCCCCACAAGGTGAAATTGAAATTCATCTGCCGTATTTAGGGGAACATAATGTAAAAAATGCCTTGGCGGCGACCGCACTTTCCATGAATGTCGGTGCGACGTTGGTAGATGTAAAAAATGGATTGGAACGGCGTTCTCAAGTCAAAGGGCGTTTATTCCCGATTCAAGTCAATGAAAATTTATTATTATTAGACGATACCTACAATGCCAATCAAGATTCTCTTTGTGCGGCTATTGATGTGTTGAAATCCTATAAAGCCTTTCGCATTTTATGCGTGGGGGACATGAAAGAGTTAGGGGAAAATTCCCTCGAAATTCATCGTCAAGTTGGGCAATATGCAAAGACGGCTCAGCTTGATTTAGTCTGCTCTTTTGGTTGTGAAAGTGCGGTCATTTCTGAAGCGGTTTTAGGAAAACATTTTACCGACAAAGCGGAAATGGTGGATTTTTTGGTTCCTTTTATTAAGGCGCAATTAAAACAAAATCAACATATTGTTGTGCTTGGCAAAGGCTCTCGCTCAATGAAAATGGAAGATGTGATTTATTCATTAAAGGATAAAATTAAATGTTAGTTTGGCTTGCTGAATTCCTTGTTCGTTATGAAACCGCATTTAATGCAATTTCATACATTACTGTGCGTGCAATTCTTGCGTTATTGACCGCACTTTTTATTTCTCTTTGGATTGGTCCAAAAGTGATTAAACGTTTGCAAATATTGAAATTTGGTCAAGAAGTGCGTAATGATGGACCGGAAAGCCATTTTGCAAAAAAAGGTACGCCGACTATGGGGGGCGTGATGATTCTTTTTGCGATTGGGATCAGTACATTGTTATGGGCAAATTTAGCTAATCCTTATATATGGATTTGTTTATTTGTACTATTTGGTTACGGCGCAATCGGTTTTGTTGATGATTACCGCAAAATTACACGTAAAAACACAGACGGTTTAATTGCGCGTTGGAAATATTTTTGGATGTCCGTTGTCGCACTCGTGGCGATTATTTGGTTATATTGGCTTGGGCATGATACGGATGCAACCCGATTGGTTGTGCCGTTTTTCAAAGATATTATGCCGCAGTTGGGTTTATTTTATATTGTGCTGTCTTATTTTGTCATTGTGGGAACGGGTAATGCGGTTAATTTAACGGACGGATTAGACGGGCTAGCCATTATGCCGACCGCATTGGTTGCCGGTGCTTTTGCTTTGATTGCATGGGCAACGGGTAACATTAATTTTGCTGAATATTTGCATATCCCTTACATCAAACACAGTTCTGAAGTTGTCGTATTTTGTACAGCGATTGTAGGCGCAGGCTTGGGTTTCCTATGGTTCAACACTTATCCGGCGCAAGTATTTATGGGGGATGTCGGTTCATTAGCGTTGGGCGGTGCACTCGGTGTCGTTGCCATTTTGGTGAGACAGGAATTTCTACTTGTCATTATGGGAGGGGTATTCGTGGTCGAAGCGCTCTCGGTAATTTTACAGGTTGGTTCTTACAAATTACGCAAACAACGAATTTTCCGAATGGCACCGATTCATCACCATTTTGAGTTAAAGGGATGGCCGGAGCCGAGAGTGATTATTCGATTTTGGATTATTTCTTTAATGTTGGTGCTAATGGGGTTAGTGACACTTAAATTGAGATAGTCGGTTTCGCTCTTTCTTTTGAAAGAGCGAGTTCATTTTTTGTACCCAAATAAAACAATGCCAAAAAGCGATTTTTAGTTAAATATTATTTAAAAAGTGCGGTCAAATTTGGCAGATTTTTATCTAAGTAAGAAAGTAGATTTTTTTGCTAAACGAAAGCTGATATAGAAAACAGAATTAAACATTAGAAGTAAAGCAAAATGAACAATTATCAAAATAAAACCGTTACGATTATTGGATTGGGTAAAACAGGTTTGTCCTGTGTTGATTATCTTAACGCTCAACAGGCAAATATCCGTGTAATTGATACGCGAGCAAACCCAGTCGGTGCGGATCAACTTCCGAAAGATATTCCACTTCATACCGGAAACTTAAATCAACACTGGTTGAATGAAAGCGATATGATCGTCATCAGTCCGGGGCTTGCGGTAAAAACACCGGAAATTCAGACCGCACTTTCATTAGGTGTAGAAGTCGTTGGGGATATTGAATTATTTTGTCGTGCAGCCACAAAACCTATTGTGGCGATAACGGGTTCAAATGGAAAAAGTACCGTGACTACGCTCGTTTACGAGATGGCGAAAGCAGCGGGGCTGAAAGTAGGAATGGGGGGGAATATTGGTATTCCGGCACTTTCTTTACTGAATCAGGATTATGATCTTTACGTATTGGAATTATCCAGCTTTCAATTGGAAACAACATACAGTTTAAAAGCGACGGCGGCAACCATATTGAATGTGACGGAAGATCATATGGATCGTTACGTGGATTTAGAGGATTATCGTCAGGCTAAATTGCGTATTTATCATCAGGCTGAAACCGCAGTAGTGAATAACGAAGACAAATTGACTTTTGCTGAGGGTAAAAATCAAGGGAAGAAGGTTATTTCTTTTGCCGAACACAATGCGGATTATTTTATTAAAACCGAAAATGGTAAAGCGTATTTAATGGCAAAAAATGAGGTGATTTTACCTTGTGATGAAATGATGCTTGTTGGTCGTCATAATTATATGAATGCCCTTGCAGCATCAGCATTAGCACAGGCCGTTGGGGTAAATTTAGCGACAATTCGTACCGCACTTCGACAATTTAGAGGACTAGATCACCGTTTTCAATTAGCCTATCAGGCAAATGGTGTACGTTGGATTAATGATTCTAAGGCAACCAATGTGGGAAGCACCGTTGCCGCACTGACAGGTTTATTGGTCGAAGGTAAATTACATTTGTTATTAGGTGGTGATGGAAAAGGCGCTGATTTTTCCGAATTAGCCGATCTGATTAATCAACCTCATATTATTTGTTATTGTTTTGGTCGTGACGGTGAGGAACTTGCAAAGCTTTCTTCGCAAAGCTATTTATTTGAAACTATGGTACAAGCGATTGACTTTTTACGACCAACGTTACAAGTAGGCGATATGGTACTATTATCACCGGCTTGTGCCAGTCTTGATCAATTCGCTTCTTTTGAAAAGCGCGGTGAAGAATTTACGCGTTTAGCACAATTAAATTAATTAATAGCGCAATGGAATTTATTCAAAAAATTAAACAGAACCTTGATAGTTGGACTAGAATTACGCCACAGGGATTATTATATGATCGGGCGTTGTTTTGGCTTTTTGTAATTTTATTGCTCATTGGTTTGATTGCGGTAACTTCAGCCTCTATTCCGTATAGCTCAAGATTATTTAATGATGCATTTTATTTTGCCAAACGTGATGCATTTTATGTGTTTCTCTCGCTTTTAACCTGTTATTTCAGTATGCAAATTTCGACCCAACAATGGGAAAAATGGCATGTCAAAATTTTTTTCTTAGCCATTGCATTGCTATTTGCTGTGCTCGTTATCGGTTCTTCCGTCAATGGTGCAAAACGTTGGATTTCTCTTGGCGTACTTAATTTTCAGCCGGCAGAATTTGCTAAATTGGCCCTTGCTTGTTTCTTAGCCAGTTATTTTACTCGCCGTTATGATGAAGTGCGATCAAATAAATTGAGTGCTTTTAAACCCTTCATTGTTATGGGAATAATGGGCGGATTTTTATTGGCTCAACCGGATTTGGGGAGTACGGTCGTATTATTTGTCATTACCTTTGGGATGCTTTTTATTGTCGGGGCAAACTTCTGGCAATTTGTCGGTTTAGTCGTGACCGGCATATTATTGTTTGTATGGTTAGTGCTTTCCGCCTCTTATCGTTTAAAACGTTTTACCGGTTTCCTTGAACCGTTTAAAGATCCTTATGGTACGGGATTTCAGCTGACTAACTCACTTATGGCATTCGGACGGGGTGAAATAACAGGGGAAGGTTTAGGCAATTCTATTCAAAAATTAGATTATTTACCGGAAGCGCATACCGACTTCATTATGGCGATTATTGGTGAAGAATTCGGATTTATCGGTATTTTTGTGGTCGTTATTTTATTAGGATTGTTGGTTTTCCGCGCATTAAAAATTGGGCGTGAATCACTACAATTAGAACAACGTTTCCGTGGCTTTTTTGCTTTCGGTATCAGCTTTTGGATTTTCTTTCAAGGTTTTGTGAATTTAGGGATGGCACTGGGTATGTTGCCAACAAAAGGTTTAACTTTCCCGTTAGTGAGCTACGGTGGTTCAAGTATTATTATTATGTCGGCAACGATTGGTATTTTATTGCGTATTGACCATGAAAACCGTTTACAGCGGGGCGGGCAAGCGCGTTTGCGTGATGATTAGGAATAAAAATGAATAAATCCAAAAAATTATTAGTCATGGCGGGAGGAACGGGCGGACATGTTTTCCCGGCTATCGCAGTTGCTCAAACCTTACAACAACAAGGATGGGAAATTTGCTGGCTTGGTACAAAAGATCGTATGGAAGCCAAACTTGTACCAGAGCACGGTATTCCGATTCGTTTTATTCAAATTTCTGGTTTGCGGGGAAAGGGCATTAAAGCCTTATTAAGTGCGCCTTTTGCTATTTTACGTGCAATATTTCAAGCGAAAAAAATTATCCGAGAAGAAAACCCAAATGCTGTGTTAGGGATGGGCGGCTATGTTTCCGGGCCCGGTGGTGTAGCGGCAAAACTGTGCGGTGTACCGATTATTCTGCACGAGCAAAATGCCGTTGCAGGATTAACTAATAAATGGCTAGCAAAAATTGCAACCCGTGTATTACAAGCTTTTCCAAATGCGTTTCCGAATGCGGAAGTTGTCGGGAATCCCGTACGCCAAACTTTATTCCAAATGCCATCACCGGAGGAACGTTTTTCCCATCATGGTGAAAAATTGCGCGTACTTGTGGTCGGCGGGAGCCAAGGGGCTCGCGTGTTGAATCAAACGCTGCCAAAAGTTGTCTCACAACTTGTAGATAGATTAGACGTTTGTCATCAAGTAGGGAAAGGCGCGGTAGAAAATGTGGCCGCACTTTATGGCGAAAACGCCTCGAAAGTCAAAATTACCGAATTTATTGATGATATGGCAGAAGCCTATGCGTGGGCGGATGTGGTGATTTGTCGTTCAGGTGCATTGACGGTATGTGAGCTTGCTGCCGTCGGTACGCCAGCAATTTTTGTTCCGTTCCAACATCAAGATCGGCAACAATATCTTAATGCAAAATATTTAGCCGATGTCGGGGCGGCCAAAATTGTAGAACAAAGAGATCTAACGCCGGACATTTTGGTTAATTATTTGCGGAATTTTACGCGTGATGAACTTTTACAAATGGCGATCAAAGCAAAATCTATGTCTGCACCATTGGCGGCTCAGCATGTCGCTAATGTAATTATTGAAAACGCAAAATAATAATATAAAAATCTTTGGGATTTTGACCGCACTTTTTGAATGGTCAAATGTTTTCCGAAAGAGAGAAGGAAATAAGATGAAACATTCTCACGAAGAAATTAGAAAAATTATCCCTGAAATGCGCCGGGTTCAGCAAATTCATTTTATTGGTATCGGAGGTGCCGGTATGAGTGGGATTGCTGAAATTCTTTTGAATGAAGGCTATCGAATTTCAGGTTCGGATATCGCAGATGGCCTAGTTACTCAGCGTCTTGCTCAGGCGGGAGCAAGTGTCTTTATTGGTCATAAAGCTGAAAATATTGATGGTGCGAGTGTTGTTGTCGTATCAAGTGCGATTCACGAAGATAATCCGGAATTGGTTGCAGCAAAACAAAATCGTATTCCGGTGATTCAGCGTGCACAAATGTTGGCGGAAATTATGCGTTTTCGTCACGGTATTGCAGTGGCGGGAACACACGGTAAAACAACCACAACAGCAATGCTGTCGATGATTTATACGCAAGCAAAATTAGATCCTACCTTTGTGAATGGTGGATTAGTGAAATCTGCCGGAAAAAATGCCCATCTTGGTGTGAGCCGTTATTTAATTGCGGAAGCGGATGAAAGCGATGCGTCTTTCTTACACTTACAACCTATGGTTTCTGTGGTAACAAATATTGAGCCGGATCATATGGATACTTATGAAGGCGATTTTGAGAAAATGAAAGCCACTTATGTGAAATTCCTTCACAATCTTCCTTTTTACGGTTTAGCGATGATGTGCGCGGATGACCCTGTTTTAATGGAGCTGGTTCCGGGAGTGGGGCGTCAGGTTATTACTTACGGTTTCAGTGAACAGGCGGATTATCGTATTGAAGACTACGAGCAAATCGGTTTTCAGGGGCATTATAGAGTGGTTTGCCCGAATGGGGAATGTCTTAATGTACTGCTAAATGTGCCGGGCAAACATAATGCATTAAATGCTACTGCGGCATTGGCAGTTGCTAAAGAAGAAGGGATTAATAATGAAGCGATCTTAGAAGCACTTGCAGATTTCCAAGGTGCTGGACGTCGTTTCGATCAACTTGGTGAGTTTATTCGCCCAAATGGAAAAGTACGTTTAGTGGATGATTATGGGCATCACCCTACCGAAGTAGATGTGACGATTAAAGCCGCACGTGAGGGCTGGCGAGATAAGCGTATTGTGATGATTTTCCAACCGCATCGTTATTCACGTACTCGTGATTTATTTGATGATTTTGTTCAAGTGCTTTCACAAGTGGATGCACTTATTATGCTGGATGTTTATGCTGCCGGTGAAACGCCAATTGTAGGCGCTGACAGTAAAGCTCTTTGTCGTTCAATCCGTAATTTGGGGAAAGTCGATCCTATTTTGGTATCGGATACGATGCAATTAGGGGAAGTGCTGGATCAAATTATTCAAGACGGTGATTTAATTTTGGCACAAGGGGCGGGCAGTGTGAGCAAAATTTCTCGTAGTTTGGCCGAGGCTTGGAAAAATTAGTGTAGAGTACGAAAGTGTAACCTACACTCATATGAAAGTTAATCATGGTGAAGAGGATATAAGATGAATTTAAAACAAGAAAAAATTGCGGTATTGTTAGGTGGTACATCCGCAGAACGTGAAGTTTCTTTAGATTCCGGTAAGGCGGTTTTAGAAGCGCTTGTTAGCCAAGGTTATAATGCCCATGCTATTGATCCGAAAGAATATGATGTGATCAACCTTAAAAAAGACGGTTTTGATCGTGTATTTAATATTTTACATGGTCGTGGTGGTGAAGACGGAACCATGCAAGGCTTATTAGAGCAAATCGGCTTACCTTATACCGGTTGTGGCGTAATGGCGTCGGCTTTGACGATGGACAAAATGCGTACCAAAATGCTGTGGAAAGCTTTTGGCTTACCTGTTGCTGAGATGGAAGTCGTCACGCGTGATAATTTTGCGCAATTAGATCCGCAATTAGTTGTAAAAAAATTGGGGCTACCGTTAATGGTTAAACCTTCTTTAGAGGGGTCTAGTGTAGGTTTAACAAAAGTTAAAAGCGTAGAAAATTTAAAAAGTGCGGTCGAATTTGCGCTTAAATTTGATAACACCATTTTAATTGAAGAGTGGCTTGCCGGTGATGAATTAACGGTGCCTGTGTTAGATGGTCGGGTATTGCCAGCAGTTCGCATCGTACCGGAAGGCGAGTTTTATGATTATGAGGCTAAATATATTTCTGATAATACGAAATATTTTTGTCCGGCAGGGCTAACCGCAGAACGTGAGCAAGCGTTGGCAACATTAGTTAAGCAGGCTTATGATGCTGTGGGATGCCGTGGTTGGAGTCGTATTGATGTGATGTGTGATGCGAAAGGGGATTTCCGTTTGGTAGAAGTTAATACCAATCCGGGAATGACCAGCCATAGTTTGTTCCCAAAATCGGCTGCAACAGCAGGCATTTCTTTTGAGCAACTTGTTGTGAACATTTTGGAGTTGAGCGCGTAATGAATGTGCTGAAACGTAAAAGCACACCAAATACTCGGTATGGTGAACCGAAATTTAGATATTTTCTACAACTTCGTTTATTAATCGCCATATTATGTATCGGATTTGGGTATTTTGTTTATTCAAATTGGCAAAATTGGTTAGAGGGTCTTGATTCTAAGTCGATTAGTGCTTATGCGATTGTCGGTAAAACTGAATTTACCGATTATGCGGATGTTCAGGATGTTTTGCTTAAAATGGGAACATTAAAAGGTTTCTGGGGACAAGATGTTAAAGTTATTCAAGAACAAATCGAAACCTTACCTTGGATAAAAGGCGCGGTTGTTCGTAAAGTTTGGCCAAATCGTTTAAGTATTTGGTTAACTGAATATACTCCTGTTGCAATTTGGAATAAAACTGAATTTGTTACAAAAGATGGTGTTGTTTTCCAATTACCGATGGAGCGCTTAAAAAATAAAGTGCTGCCTTATTTAGGCGGTCCTGATTATCAGAGCCCAAAAGTGCTTGAGGCGTGGAATCAGATTTATGCTGATTTTAAAGCAAAAAATTTAAATGTAAAAGGTGTGACGATTGATGCGCGCGGTGCGTGGCAAGTTACACTTGATAATGATATAGTGTTGAAATTAGGACGTGGGGAATGGAAATCAAAACTTGAACGTTTTGTGACAATTTATCCACAAATTGAAGTAGAAGAAGGCAAACGAATTGACTATGTCGATTTACGATATACATCGGGTGCAGCAGTCGGAATGACGGATGAATAAGATTCAATGGGTATAGTAAAATATGGCAAAAGTGATTGAAACAAAAGCAATTGTTGGACTTGAAGTTGGTACGTCAAAAGTCGTCGCAGTCGTTGGGGAAGTATTACCGGACGGCGTGGTGAATGTATTGGGTGTAGGTAGTTGCCCTTCAAAGGGGATTGATAGCGGAAGTATTACCGATTTAGATGCGGTTGTAAATTCTATTCAACGTGCTATTGAATCCGCCGAGTCAATGGCGGATTGTCAGATTATGAGTGTCACTTTAGCAATTACCGGCGAACATATTCAAAGCTTAAATGAAAGTGGATTTGTTCCCATTGGTGAGAGTGAAGTGACGCAAGAGGAAATTGATTCTGCCCTACACAATGCAAGCACGATTAAATTGCCGGAAGGTGTCTCTTTATTACATGTTATTCCACAAGAATATGCAGTGGATCGCCAATTAAATATTAAAAACCCTCTTGGATTACAAGGTGTTCGTTTGAATGCTCACGTACATTTAATCGCTTGTCACCAAGATTGGCAGAATAATTTAAAAAAAGCAGTAGAACGTTGTGGTTTGCAAGTAGATAAAGTTGTGTTCTCAGGTTTTGCTGCAACCCATTCGGTTTTAACTGAAGATGAAAAAGATCTTGGTGTCTGCTTGATTGATTTCGGTGCAGGTACAATGAATGTGATGGTTTTCACGAATGGCGCTTTACGTTTTAGTAAAGTGATTCCTTACGCCGGTAACATTGTAACCAATGATATTGCCCACGCCTGCACTATTTCTCGTGCAGAAGCAGAGCGTGTTAAGGTGAACTATGCAAGTGCGGTATATCCTGCACGTTTACACGGTGATAAAAAGATTGAAGTAGCCAGTATTGGCGGTCGTGCTCCCCGTTCTTTAACGACAAGTGATTTATCTTTAATCACTTCCGCACGTTATACGGAACTTCTCGGCGTTGTGAAGGACGAATTAGATAAGCTAAAAGCGAATTTAGAAAGTAACCATATTAAATTTGAATTAATTGCCGGTGTTGTTATTACCGGTGGTGGTGCGCAGATTAAAGATTTAAAAGAGTGTGCGATGGATGTATTTGGGTGCCAAGTGCGAATAGGCAGTCCGTTAAACATTACAGGGTTAACTGATTATGTAAATCGCCCACAATATTCAACAGTAATTGGATTGTTACAGTATAGCCATAGTAATAGTGATGATGATCTAATTGGCAGTGATAATTATTCAGAAGGAAATATTTTCGGTACAATTTGGTCCGGAATTAAAAAAATCGCAAATAAAGTGCGGTCAGAATTTTGATTATTTTGAATTTTCATCTACAATACGAAACAATTTAACTTTATTAATATGCTAGCAGAGTATTAGCAGAACGGAGAACGCAAATGTTATACCCAGATTATGGTGATTTTGAAGAGCAGTCAGGTGCACTGATTAAGGTAGTCGGTGTTGGTGGCGGTGGCGGTAATGCTGTAAACCATATGGTTGCCAATATGATTAAACAAGACATTGGCGGTACTTTTCTTGGTGAGAATACTCTTGATAGCGAAGAACATGGAAAAATTATTTTTTATGCGGTGAATACTGATGCACAAGCGTTACGGAAAAGCCAAGTTCAGCAAACAGTACAAATTGGTGGCGCGACAACAAAAGGTCTCGGAGCCGGGGCGAATCCTAATGTAGGTCGTAAAGCGGCGGAAGATGATCAGGAAGAAATCCGTAAAATGCTTGAAGGTGCCGATATGGTCTTTATTGCTGCCGGTATGGGGGGCGGTACCGGTACAGGTGCGGCACCTATTGTAGCTAAAGTAGCAAAAGAATTGGGTATTTTAACTGTTGCGGTTGTTACGAAGCCATTTGCTTTTGAAGGCAAAAAACGTATGCAGTTTGCAGAGCTGGGTATTAAGGATCTTGCTCAATATGTTGATTCAATGATCATTATTCCTAATCAGCAAATTCAAAAAGTTCTCCCTAAAAATGCAACATTAATTGATGCATTTGCTGCTGCGAATGATGTGTTACGTAACTCAGTGATGGGTATTTCAGATATGATTACCTCGCCTGGCATGATTAACGTTGATTTTGCGGACGTGAGAACTGTTATGTCAGAGATGGGACAAGCAATGATTGGCTTTGGTTCTGCACATGGTGCGCCGGGTGAAGGTCGTGCAGAGGAAGCGGCAAGAATTGCGGTGCGCAACGATTTATTAGAAAAAGTTGATTTAACCAATGCTAAGGGTATTTTGATTAATATCACAGGCGGTTTTGATATTGCGTTTGATGAATTTAATGTCGTAGGTGATACGATTCATAGTTTTGCTTCAGAAGATGCGACAATTGTTGTTGGAACAACGTTAATACCGGAAATGAGCGATGAAATTCGCGTAACTATTGTTGCAACAGGTTTAGGTGAAATTACGCCAAATGAGACCATTCAGGTACAAAAAACGACTCAACCGTTATCACCGCTTCACCAACCGGTAGATGGAAATTCGCAGGCGATTCCGTTAAGAACGCAAGAGCAACAACCTATTACAACATTTAGACAGCCTGAGCCGATACGTTCTCCGGAGCGAAATCTGCAACAAACAGATTATCGTAGTGGGTTGGAAAGACCAATCACTGAGCGTTTATCCTCTTTTAAAAAGTTTGATCCAAACGAAATAGATCAAAATGATAAATAACAAATAAAATCTTGTTGTGAAACAATAAGGTAGAAAATGATGATTAAACAAAGAACATTAAAACAGAGTGTTAAAGTAACCGGTATCGGTTTGCATAGTGGCAAAAAGGTGACTCTAACATTACGTCCTGCAATGCCGAATACCGGTGTAATTTATTGTCGTACTGATTTAAATCCGCCGGTAACTTTTCCTGCAAATGCAGATTCTGTGCGTGATACGATGCTTTGTACCGCTCTTGTCAATGAGCAGGGCGTTCGTGTTTCAACAGTTGAACACTTGAATGCTGCATTGGCAGGTCTTGGCATTGATAACATTATTATTGAAGTCGATGCGCCTGAGATTCCGATTATGGATGGTAGCTCAAGTCCATTTATCTACTTATTGCTCGATGCCGGTATTGAAGAGCAAAATGCAGCGAAAAAATTTATTCGTATCAAACAAAAAGTGCGGGTAGAAGATGGTGATAAATGGGCTGAATTTGCTCCTTATAATGGTTTCCGTTTAGATTTCACCATTGATTTTGAACATCCTGCCATTGGTAAAAACGTGCGTAACTACGTGATGGATTTTTCCGCCCAAGCATTTGTTCATCAAATCAGCCGAGCAAGAACTTTTGGTTTTATGAAGGATATAGAGTACCTTCAATCCCAAGGTTTGGCACTTGGCGGTAGTTTAGATAATGCAATCGTATTGGATGATTACCGTATTTTGAACGAAGAAGGATTACGTTTTAAAGATGAGTTGGTTCGTCATAAAATGTTGGATGCTATTGGGGATCTTTATATGGCGGGCTATAACATTATCGGTGATTTTAAGGCTTATAAATCAGGACATGGTCTAAATAATAAATTGCTTAGAGCGGTAATTGCAAATCAGGAAGCGTGGGAATTTGTTACCTTTGAGGATAAAGAACAAGCACCACATGGATATGTGACACCAGCCCAAGTGTTGATTTAATTATTTTCGGCTAAAAAGCTATATTTCCTTAAAAGAATATAGCTTTTTTATTTTTGTTTGCTCTATAAAGAGCGGTTAATTTAGGATGAGTTTTTTCATGAAAAAATTATTCACAGTTTTACCTTTAGTTTTAACAACATCTGCTGTAATGGCATATGAGCAGGATAAAACTTATCACTTCACACTTCTTCACACTAATGATACCCATGGGCATTTTTGGCCTAATAATAAAGGTGAATATGGTTTCCCGGCACAAAAAACAATTATTAACCGAGTGAAAGCCGAAGTAGAGAAAAAGGGGGGCTCGGTTATTTTATTAAATGCGGGGGATTTCAATACCGGTGTGCCTGAATCTGATATGCAAAATGCCGAGCCGGATATCCAAGCGATGAATGCGATGGGCTATGAGGCGACAGTATTAGGAAATCACGAGTTTGATAATCCTCTACAAATGCTTGCTATGCAAGAGTCTTGGGCTAATTTTCCATTTTTATCGGCTAATGTACTAAACAAGAAAACGAATCAACCTCTTGTTAAACCTTATATTGTTTTAGATAAACAGGGACTAAAAATTGCTGTTGTCGGTTTAACGACAGAAGATACGGCAAAACTTGGTAATCCTGAATATACAGGCAATGTGGTATTTAAAGATCCAACGGAATCCGCAAAAGAAACGTTAAAAGCGTTAAACGAAAAAGAAAGACCGGATGTAAAAATTGCATTAACACATATGGGATATTATTACGATGCACAGTATGGCTCTAATGCGCCGGGTGATGTATCGCTTGCACGGAATTTAGATAAGGGCGCATTTGATATGATTGTTGGCGGGCATAGCCATGATCCCGTTTGTGTGGATGAAAAAGGTGTATGGATTAAAGATTATAAACCAACACAAGCTTGCAAGCCGGATTATCAAAACGGAACTTGGATTATGCAAGCTTACGAGTGGGGTAAATATGTCGGACGTGTGGATTTTGAGTTTAAAAATGGCGAATTGAAGCTTGTAAGCTATGAATTAATTCCGGTGAATTTGAAGAAGAAAATAACAAAAGAAGATGGAAAAACCGAATATGTTAATTATGGTGAAATCATTCCTCAAGATCCGGAAATGGAAAAACTGTTAAAAACCTATCAAAATAAAGGCGATGAATTGTTAGGACGTGAACTCGGAGAATTAAAAGGCAAATTGGAAGGTGATCGTAATGTTATTCGTTTTAAACAAACCAATCTTGGTCATTTAATTGCAGAAGCACAGCGTGAACGTGCCGGTGCAGATATTGGTATTATGAATTCAGGCGGTATTCGTGATTCTATTCAACCGGGTAAAGTCACTTATCGCGATATTTTAAAAGTGCATCCATTTGGTAACATTGTGAGCTATGTGGATTTAACAGGTAAAGAATTACTTGATTATTTGAATGTTGTTGCATTAAAAGAAGTTGATTCAGGAGCTTATGCTCAATATTCCGGTATTTCTATGGTGGTAAATAAAGCTGCTCAAAAAGTAGAAAATGTGAAAATTCAAGGTAAACCGTTAGATTTGACGAAAACTTATCGTGTTTCTTTACCAAGTTATAATGCCGCGGGTGGTGATGGTTACCCTGTTGTAACGAAAAATCCTACGTTCTTAAATACGGGCTTTATTGATGCTGAAGTGCTCGCTAAATATATTTGGAAACATTCACAGAAAGCACCGCTTGATGCCTCAAAATACGATCCCAAAGATGCGGTAACTTTTAAATAGGGATGATTATGGCTTTAGAATTATCTGAAATACGACAGCAAATTACACAACTAGATCGAAATCTTTTGAAGTTGCTTTCTGAACGTCATCGGTTAGCTTTTGATGTGGCGCGAAGTAAAGAAATTACACAGAAAGCCCTGAGAGATACAGAACGTGAGCAACAAATTTTAAAAGAACTTATACAATTTGCTGAAAATGAAAATTATCAGCTTGAACCGCAGTATATTACCTCAATTTTTCAAAAAATTATTGAGGATTCCGTATTAATTCAGCAAGTATATTTACAAAATAGATTGAATGAACAACGCAGTCAAAATTTGCATATCGCTTTTTTGGGGAAACGGGGCTCTTATTCTAATTTAGCTGCACGTAATTATGTGGCACGTTATCAAAAACAGTTTATAGAACTCGGTTGCCAATCATTTGAGCAAGTGTTTGAAAAAGTGAAAAATGCTGAAGCGGATGTTGGTATTCTTCCTTTAGAAAATACGACATCAGGAGCTATTAATGAGGTTTATGATTTGCTTCAGCATACGGATCTATCTCTCGTTGGCGAGCTTGCGTACCCGATTAAACATTGTGTTTTAGTGAACGATGCGACAAATTTGAGTGAAATTGATACTTTATATAGCCATCCACAAGTGATTCAGCAATGTAGCCAGTTTATTCATAGCTTGGATCGCGTTCATATTGAATATTGCGAGAGCAGTTCACATGCGATGCAGTTGGTATCAAGTTTGAATAAACCAAATATTGCTGCATTAGGTAATGAAGACGGTGGAAAGCTATATGGTCTAAGTGTGTTAAAAACGAATATTGCGAATCAAGAAAATAATATTACCCGCTTTATTGTCGTATCAAGGGAAGCGCACGAAGTTTCCCCACAAATTCACACTAAAACCTTATTGTTGATGACTACTCCACAACAAGCCGGCTCTTTGGCTGATGCACTTTTTATATTTAAAAAATATCAAATTAATATGACGAAGCTTGAATCTCGTCCTATTTACGGTAAACCTTGGGAAGAAATGTTTTATTTGGAAATTGAAGCGAATATCCATCATCCCAATACTCAAGACGCATTGGAAGAGCTGAAAAATCATAGTAATTACTTAAAAATTTTAGGCTGTTATCCAAGCGAAATCGTAAAACCCGTGAATATTTAGGAAAAAGAGCGGTCATAGAAATCAGTATTTTTATGACCGCTCTTTTTTAATAAGTTTTTCTTTTAAAGAAGTATAAATACCCTGGGAAGTCAATAAATATACTTTTGATATTTTCCCTTCTAATAGCTTTTAAAAAAACGTCAGGGTATTTTTTAGCGAATGGATTTATTAAGGGAAATGGAAACCCCCCTCTCCCTTTGATGAATTATTTATTAAAATAAACTTTCTTTAACGCCATCTCTAGTCCACGAAATTCGGCTAACCCCTTTAATCGACCAATTGCAGAATAGCCTGGGTTGGTTTTTTTATGTAAATCATCAAGCATTTGATGACCGTGATCCGGGCGCATTGGAATTAAGCGGGTTTCACCTTTTCCTAATCGACGATATTCTTCGCTTAACAAAGCTTTCACTACATTAAACATATCCACGTCCCCTTCTAGGTGAGCGGCCTCATGGAAACTGAGCGGATTATCCTCACGTTGAGTCGAGCGTAAATGAGCAAAATAAATTCTATCGGCAAATTGTTCTGTCATTTTCACTAAATCATTATCAGAACGTACGCCATAGGATCCGGTACACATCGTGAAACCATTGGCAGGTAAAGGTTGGGTTTCTACAAACCATTGCATATCTTCAATAGTTGATACGATTCGTGGTAAGCCTAAAATCGGGCGGGGCGGATCATCCGGATGAATCGCCATTTTAATGTCAACTTCTTGCGCAACCGGCACGATCTCATTTAAAAAATAAGCCAAGTGGGTGCGGAATTTTTCAGGAGAAATATCTTTATAATGATCTAACTGGCTTTGAAATTCATCCAATGTGTAGCCTTCTTCCGCACCAGGAAGCCCTGCGATAATATTTCGGGTAAGCTGCTGAATTTCTGCATCTGTCATTTGAGCGTAGTAGGCTTTTGCTGCGGTGATTTCTTCTTGGTTATAAATACTTTCAGCCCCTGGGCGTTTTAGAATATGAAGTTCAAATGCGGCAAAAGCAATGTGATCAAAACGTAAGGCTTTTGAACCATCCGGCAATTCATAAGCCAAATCTGTTCTTGTCCAATCCAAAACCGGCATAAAATTGTAACAAACCGTATCAATGCCACATTGTGATAAATTACGTAAAGTCTGTTTATAATTATCAATCCATTGTTGATAGTTTCCGGTTTGGGTTTTGATTTCTTCATGAACCGGTACACTCTCCACAACAGACCAAGTTAAGCCTGCATTTTCTATTTCAGACTTACGTTTTTCAATTTCTTCAATGCTCCAAACTTCACCATTAGGAATGTGATGAAGTGCGGTCACAATACCGGTTGCTCCGGCTTGTCGAATATCAGATAAAGAAACCGGATCTTTTGGGCCATACCAACGCCATGTTTGTTCCATTTTTAAACTCCTCTCATATTTTTAACGATCGACAACAATAGGACTCATATTAAACAAATAACCGTCAAAATTCGGATCATCTACATCTGATAATTCAAAAAGTTTTTGTTTAACATTTTCTAAATGTTGCCACATTGCTTTTTTTGCCATTGCAGGATCTTTTCTCTGCAAAGCCGTAATAATATTCTCATGATCTTGCAACCAGAGATGGCGATAGCTTTGATTTGGAATGTGAAGATGAAGTCCTTTCCACATTTGGCTATCAACACGAAGATCCCATAAAGCTTTCTGCATTTGTATGATCACTTCATTTTGCGTAATTTCCGCAATAGTGCGATGGAAATCTTCATCAGCAATATAATCTTCATCACCATGTTCCAAGGTTGCACGTTCTGTTGCTAAAATTTCTTTGAGCTTTGTTATATCGGCTCTTGTGACCTGCAAGGCTGCAAATTCGGCGATACTACTTTCTAATAACTGACGGGCTTGCAACAACTCGAAAGGGCCTACATCAACTTTATCTAAAAAGTCATCATTGCTTGCAATATGATGAGGCAATGCAATCACATATATACCGGAACCTTTACGCACCTCAATGAGGTTCTCAATCTCAAGCATGATTAACGCTTCCCGAATAACAGTACGACTTACGTTAAACTGTTCAGCTAAATCTCGCTCGGCAGGCAATTTATCACCCACTTGATACTGACGATTAATCAGTTGCTCTTTTAATTCATTTCCTATTTTTTTATAGGATCGTAGATCACCATTCATCATTTTTTTGCTCCCATTATTTGATTCTTATTGAATTTGGTCTACCAATCATACGATAAATATTCTTTATTCAAAATAGCCGGGAGTCTATATTGGCAAATTTTAGCCAAAATTAATGAATTTACACACACATGACTTAAATTAAAATTTATAAACCTCACTCAGGTGAACCAATTATCAACTTTTTTATCATATACACAAGAATAATTTATTAAAAATGTGATCTAAATCACACAATTAAAACAAATTGGTTTACCAAATTAAGTTTGTTGTGTACCATTTATTCACCTATTAATTAGGAAATCAAATTAAGGAGAAAGTTATAATGTCTATTGCTGAAAAACATGATTTAAGAAACAAACTTATTGTAATTACTGGAGCTGGAGGTGTATTGTGCGCTTTTTTAGCTAAACAATTAGCACGTACACAAGCGAATATTGCGCTATTGGATATAAATTTCGATGCTGCTAATTCTGTAGCGGAAGAGATCACTCAACAAGGTGGGCAAGCAAAAGCCTATAAAACGAATGTACTTGATCTTGAAAGTATAAAAGCGGTTCGTAATCAAATTGCTGTTGATTTCGGCACTTGTGATATTTTAATCAATGGAGCAGGTGGAAATAATCCTAAAGCGACCACTGATAACGAATATCACCAATTTGATCTAGGTAATAATACCAAAACGTTCTTTGACTTAGATAAATCAGGTATTGAATTTGTTTTTAATCTCAATTATTTAGGTACGCTACTACCTACTCAAGTATTTGCTCAAGATATGCTTGATAAACCAGGGGCAAATATCCTTAATGTATCAAGTATGAATGCCTTTACACCTCTTACCAAAATTCCTGCTTATTCAGGAGCAAAAGCTGCGATCAGTAATTTTACTCAATGGCTTGCCGTCTATTTCTCAAAAGTCGGCATCCGTTGTAATGCGATTGCTCCAGGATTTTTAGTTAGCAATCAAAATCGTGCATTGCTTTTTGATGAACAAGGTAATCCAACTGCGAGAGCAAATAAGATTCTCACTAATACACCGATGGGACGTTTTGGTGAACCGGAAGAGTTGCTTGGTGGCGTGCTGTTTTTAATTGATGATACTTATGCCAGTTTTGTTAACGGTGTGGTATTACCGATTGATGGTGGTTTTTCTGCCTATAGCGGTGTGTAATTAAGCTAATAGGTGAACAAATGAAAAATTTTAATAAGCAAAAAGAAGTCATCATCTGCATAGATTCTGATGGTTGTGTGATGGATACGATGAACATTAAGCACGAAAAATGTTTTGGTCCGGATGCAGTACAAATTTTTCAGATTGAGGAGAGAGAGCGTTTTCTTTCGCTTTGGAATGAGATTAATCTCTTTTCTGAAACCCGCGGCTGTAACCGTTTTAAAGGGTTGGTTTTGACGCTCGAACGATACGGCTATCAAGGCGACATAAACCAATTAAAAACGTGGGTGAATAATACGAAAGAGCTTTCTAACCGAGCTTTAAAGCAAGTTCTTGAGCAATCTTCATCAGCAGATTTAATCCTCGCATTACAATGGTCTGAACAGGTAAACCAAAATATTAGTGCTATTAAGGAAAAATTTAAAGCTTTCCCAAATATAAAGGAAAATCTTGCTTTCATTAAACGATTTGCCGATGTAGCTGTGGTTAGTGCCGCAAATAATGAAGCTATCATTGACGAATGGGGAAAAAACAATTTATTGGAAAACGTAGATATTGTTTTTGGGCAAGATCAAGGAAGTAAAGCTCATAGTTTAAATACACTGAAAAGTTATGGCTATCTACCGGAAAATATTTTGATGGTAGGGGATTCTCCGGGTGATCTTAATTCGGCTATCGAAGCTGGCGTACGTTTCTTCCCAATTTTATGTAATGCCGAAAACGAATCTTGGCAACTGTTGGTTTTAGAAGCTTTAGGAAAATTGATTTACGGAAAATTTAGTAATAGTGACCAACAGTGCTTAATTGAGCAATTCCAGCATAATTTAAGCAAAGTGAAATAATCACATCATCAAATAAGAGGAATGAAACATGTCAGTAGATTTAAGCAAAAAACCGTTTTATCTCAACCCAGAACAAATTGCCTGGGTGGAAAATACTATCGCCAATATGAGTTTGGAAGAAAAAATTGGGCAACTATTTGTAAATATGGGATCAAGTCGCTCGGAAGAATATTTAACCGAAATGGTCAGTAAATATCACATTGGTGCAGTGCGCTACAATCCGGGTAAGGCAGAAGAAGTTTATGAACAAAACCGCATTTTACAAACAAAAAGCAAAATTCCTCTTTTGATTGCAGCCAATACTGAAGCAGGCGGGAATGGTGCTTGTACAGACGGTACGGAAATAGGGCTACAAGTTAAGATTGGTGCGACTCAAAATGCCCGCTATGCCTATGAAATGGGGCGTGTAGCCGGAATTGAAGCGGCGGCAATTGGTTGTAATTGGAGTTTTGCACCGATAGTGGATATTAACTATAACTGGCGTAATCCGATAATCTCTAATCGCGTGTTTGGTTCAAATCCTGAGCAAGTGTTGGAAATGTCGCTTGCTTATATGAAAGGGATCCAAGAGAGCGGTATTCAACCGGCTGCGAAACACTTCCCGGGTGATGGTGTTGATGAGCGTGATCAACATTTATCATTTAGTATTAATAGTTTCTCCTGTGATGAATGGGATCAAACCTTCGGCAAAGTTTATCAAAGTTTAATTGATGCAGGATTGCCATCCATTATGGCTGGACATATTCATCTTCCAAGTTATGAAAAATATTTTGATCCGAGTTTAACGGACGAAGATTGTTTGCCGGCCACGCTATCAAAACCACTTTTAACCGATTTATTGCGCGGTAAATTAGGGTTTAATGGTGTTATTGTTACTGATGCAAGCCATATG
This sequence comes from Rodentibacter mrazii, assembly GCF_001998825.1. Lineage (GTDB taxonomy): Bacteria > Pseudomonadota > Gammaproteobacteria > Enterobacterales > Pasteurellaceae > Rodentibacter > Rodentibacter mrazii. The sequence goes on along the minus strand of NZ_MLHG01000035.1, from coordinate 8,071 downwards.
GTAGCGATGACGTCCAGTATGAAACGAAGTGAACTTGTTCCTCAAGCGATTGCGGCAGGTTGTGATTTATTCCTGTTCTTTAATGATCCTGATGAAGATTTTGGTTATATGCTAGATGGTTACCGCAACGGTGTCATTTCAAAAGAGCGTTTGCATGAGGCACTTAGTCGCATACTTGGTTTAAAAGCGAAAATCAACTTGCACAACACTCCAAAAGAGAAAATCTTACCCGAAAAAGAGGAGGCAATGGCGAAAATTGGACTACCGGAGCATAAAGCAATATTCCGTGAAGTAGCAGATCAAGCTATTACTCTAGTTAAACATAAACAGGATATTTTTCCTATCACGACTAAAAAATATCCGCGTGTATTGTTAGTTAATATTAAAGGCACTGAAGGTGGATTTGGCAAAATGGTGGCAGGTAGTGCGAAAAGTGCGGTTGAAATTTTGCAAGAATTACTGAGTGAAAAAGGCTTTACTGTTTCTGTTTATCGTTCACCAATGGATAACATTTTAGATTTGCCTGATGAGGAACAAGTTCAAGCCATTCGTAACGAATATTCACAAAAACGCCCAATTGCCGATTTAGTCAATCAATATGATTTGGTTATCAACATTGCGAATGTGCATATGAGTACAGTGCAACGTATTGTATGGCAAGCTACCAAAGGTACACCAGATATTCCGTTCTATGTACACGAAATTCCTACTATTTTTGTTTCGGTACAATGTCCATTCCATTTAGCCGATGTCCCGCAAGTGAAAACTTATATTAATGCCTATGATGGTAAACAAGCCACAATGGAAATGTTAGTAGAAAAATTGATGGGGCATTCTGCATTTAAAGGTGTTAGTCCAGTTGATGCCTATTGCGGATTTAAAGACACTTATATTTAATTCTTAAAAGGACGATCTTATGAGCACTCCAACCCCGCTAAGACCTTTTGGTCTAAAAGATAAAATTGCTTATATGACAGGTGATATTGCCAACGATATGAGCTTTATGATGTCTGCTTTCTTCCTTATGTTGTTTTATACCAACGTATTAGAAATTCCTGGCTACGTTGTGGGAATATTATTTTTAGCATCACGCATATTGGATGCCTTTACTGATGTAGGGATGGGGCGTTTAGTCGATACAATGAAGCCATTTAAAGAGGGGCGGTTTAGAGGCATTATTCGCCGTGTTGCACCATTTGTCTGTTTGTCCGGTTTTTTAATGTTTCTTTATGTTGTGAAAGACTGGTCATATTCCGCTAAATTGACCTATGTAGCAATTACTTACATCATTTGGGGGAGTTTTTGTTATACAGCAGTCAATATTCCTTATGGTTCAATGGCAAGTGTGATTAGCAGTAAACCTGAAGATCGCGCTTCACTTTCTGTATTTCGTTCAATGGGAGCAAATGTAGCCCTTTTAGCCATTTCCTTTATTGTGCCTTTATTGATTTATAAAGAAGTGGAAGGAAAACAAATGATCGTACCTGAAATGTTTACTATCATTATGGGAATATTGATGGTAGTGGCATTTGGTTTGTACCAATTCTGTTGGAGAAACTCGATTGAACGGGTGCAGTTACCAGAAAAAGAGGGACGCAGACACGATAAAAATGAATGTTTTGACGATGTAAAAGCGATTTTTACCAGCTTGCTCACAAATAAACCGCTGTTAATCTTTATTTTTGTGGCGATAATCTTATTACTCTCTACTTTATTAATCGGCACAATGAATCCTTATCTTTATGTGGATTATTTTAACAGTAAAATAGGTTTCTCTGTGGGTGGATTATTACCTGTAATTGCATCGTTTGTTGTTGCTCCATTTGCAAAAACGATTGTGAAAAAATTTGGTAAAAAGGAATCAGCTTCTATTGCATTATTATTCACCGGTATTGGTTATTTGACCTTGTTTATGCTTAAAGTAACCAATGTTTGGCTTTATTTGGCGATTGCTCTTATATCTTTACTAGGAACAAACTATTTTATGGTAATTATATGGGCATTTATTACTGATATTATCGACCATCAATACTTAAAAACCAATTATCGTGAGGATGGTACAATTTATGCTGTCTATTCCTTTGCGCGTAAAATTGGACAGGCATTAGCCGGTGGATTGAGCGGTGTAGCCTTAAGTCTTGTAGGTTATACCCCAAATATATTAAACCAATCTGCGGAGACCTTAAACTCAATTTACAATGTGGCAACCCTTGTTCCCGCTGTTTCCAGTATTGCGATTTTCCTTATCCTTACCTTCTGGTACCCACTTTCAAAAGAAGTGGTTGATAATAATTCACGTGAATTGGAAAAACGAAGCCAACAATAAAACATCCTCCTTTGAGAGATCATTACTTTACAGGTAACATTATGAAACAATTTATGGACGAAGATTTTTTGCTTTCAACGAATACGGCAAAAACACTCTATCATGACTATGCCAAACATCAGCCTATTTTTGATTATCACTGCCATCTAAACCCAAAAGAAGTCGCTGAGAATCGTCAATTTAAAGATTTAGCTGAAATTTGGTTAGAGGGGGATCATTATAAATGGCGTGCATTGCGCACCGCCGGTGTTCCTGAAGAATTGATTACAGGAAAAGCAGATAATTACCAAAAATATTTGGCTTGGGCAAAAACCGTTCCGCTTTGCATTGGTAACCCAATTTACCATTGGACGCATTTAGAATTACGCCGTCCTTTTGGTATCACTAATACTTTATTCAATCCGCAAAATGCAGATAAAATTTGGTATCAATGTAATGAAATGTTACAGCAACCGGAATTTTCCGCACGTGGTATCATGCAGCAAATGAATGTGACCTTGGTGGGTACGACAGACGATCCGATTGATTCTTTGCAATATCATCAAGCGGTTAAAAACGATGAAAGTTTTGATATTGATATGGTACCAAGCTGGCGACCGGATAAAGTATTCAAAATTGAATTACCACAATTTAACGACTATATCGCTCAATTAAGCGAGGTTTCGGATGTGGAAATTCGTACCTTTGCAGATTTACAAAAAGCATTGTTAAAACGTCTTGAATATTTTGATGTTCATGGCTGTAAATCGGCGGATCACGGTATGGAAATTGTACGCTTTGCCCCTATTCCTGATGAATCCGTCCTTAATGCTATTCTTCAAAAACGCTTGCAAAATCAACCGCTCTTGGAAGATGAAATTGCCCGGTTTAGTACCGCTGTTTTAGTGTGGTTGGCCGCTGAATATTGTAAACGTCAGTGGGTAATGCAAATGCATATCGGCGCAATCCGTAACAATAACAGCAGAATGTTTGCTTTACTTGGTGCAGATAGCGGATTTGATTCTATTGGTGACCGCACTTATGCAGAGCCGCTTTCCCATTTATTGGATACAATGGATCGCCAAAATCAGTTACCTAAAACCATTTTATATTGCTTAAATTCGCGTGATAACGAAATGATTGCCAGCATGATTGGTAATTTTCAAACCGGCGGAATTGCAGGCAAAATCCAATTTGGTTCGGGGTGGTGGTTCAATGATCAAAAAGATGGGATGGAACGTCAGTTACAGCAACTCTCACAATTAGGTTTATTAAGCCAATTTGTCGGTATGCTAACTGACTCTCGGAGTTTCTTGTCTTATACCCGCCACGAGTATTTCCGACGTATTCTATGTGAAATGGTTGGGAAATGGGTCGAGAACGGTGAAGCACCAAATGATATGCCTCTGTTAAGCAAAATGATTGAAAATATCTGCTTTAACAATGCTAAACATTATTTTAAATAGGGAAAAACTATGTCATACACAACCAATCAAATCATCGAAAAACTCCGTCAGTTTAAAGTTGTTCCGGTGATTGCATTAGACAATGCAGAAGATATTTTACCGTTAGCAGATAGCTTGGCTAAAAATGGTTTACCTGTGGCGGAAATTACTTTCCGTTCTGATGCGGCGGCGGAGGCAATTCGTCTATTACGCACGAATAAACCGGATTTTTTAATCGCAGCAGGGACAGTTTTAACCACTGAGCAGGTGGTTTTAGCTAAAAACAGTGGTGCTGATTTTGTCGTTACACCGGGGTTTAATCCAAAAATTGTGAAATTATGTCAAGACCTCGATTTCCCAATTACACCGGGGGTGAATAATCCGATGTCAATTGAGGCTGCGCTAGAATTGGGAATTTCTGCAGTGAAGTTTTTTCCGGCAGAAGCTTCGGGCGGTATTAAAATGATCAAAGCCTTACTTGGACCTTATGGACAATTACAAATTATGCCGACCGGCGGTATCGGATTACATAATATTAAAGATTATCTTGCTATTCCTAATGTGGTGGCTTGTGGTGGTTCTTGGTTTGTAGAGAAACAATTGATCCGGTCAAAAAACTGGGATGAGATAGAGCATTTAGTCAAAGAAGTGGTTGATTTAACGAGATAAAATGAGAGACTAAAGGAAAAAGTGCGGTCATAAAAATTATTGTTTTTTGACCGCACTTTTGTCACTATGCCTTTTTTAAAAACTCAGACTTTAACATGATTTTGCCACAATCGACATTGTGATCGCCCTTGGCTAAACGGATATTTTTGAATTTTGTGCCTTTTTTCAAGACTTCTGATGAACCTTTCAATTTTAGATCCTTAATTAAAAGTACATCATCCCCATCTGCAAGTAGGTTGCCATTACTGTCCTTCACAATAAGTTGATCTTCATCTGATTCAACTGGCTCAGTACCGTTCCATTCGTAAGCACAGTCTGGACAAACGAAGTTTACAGAATCGTGATAGACATATTCCCCCTGGCATTTTGGGCAAGTAGGTATTTGTTCCATAGGTTATTCCTTTTTATTCAATTATAATGAGCGCATGAGTATAGCAAAAAATGAGGCATTCACCAAAAGTGCGGTTACTTTTGGGTAGTTTTTCAGGGGAAACGGGGAATCGCTTTTCTTTGTTTATAAGAATATTAAATAATTCTATGTTTATGATCTGAAAGACTACATTTCTAGGTCGGTTTAAGTTATGACAACGTGGGTTGAGTCTATACTGATAAATATAAAACCAGCTATTAAGCTGGTTTTATTGATTTAGAGGGGATTAGTTTAAATCGTCAATGAGAACATAAATTTGAGAAACGGGGCCGTGGACACCGACGACTTTAATTAGCTCAATATCTGCGGTAGCACTTGGGCCGGAAATAATATTAATGCAGGATGGCATACGTTCCCCGATTAGGGCTTTTTCATGAAGAATTTGAGCTAATTGAGCAACACGCGGAAGTACCGCACTTTTACGAATGACGATAATTGATTTTTCAGGTAATAAACTTGTTGAGCGACCATTTCCTTTAGAGGAAAATAAAACAGCTCCGCCTGATTCCGCAAGCCCATATTCGCCATGTACAATACCAATATTCGCTTTGGCCGATTTTATGATGTTTTCGTCACCATTATCGTAGTCCCACACGTAACTGTCGAATGTGTTTTTTACCGCATCAATAATACCAAGATCTTCGAGGCGGGAATCATGATTAAGTACGATACTACCACCACCATATTTTTCACAGACATCTATAATCGCTTTTGCGACATTCTCTTCTTTCGCTTCAACAATATCTACTAATAGAATTTTCGCGAAATTTATAAATTCATCACAAAGTTCGCTTTGAGATAAATGTATCAAGCGAGTCAGAGGATAGTTATTTAATGGCTCTTCCATGGGCGTTGGCACTAATTGGCGTGCTCTACCCATTTTATTTGCAAGTTTATTTAAGAAATTTTCTCTGTTTTCTAAATTCATTGTTATTAATTCCTCTATCTGAATTATTTCCGCTTCGCAAACCATTCACGGAAACTTTCTCCATCGCTGATCGGTAAATCTCGGGCTTTTGTCCATTCGCCTAATGCCCCTATTTTAATAGCAGGTTTCCCATTTTTGATAAATTTACTTATCGCTTTTGCCCCTACTTTAACTCCCATATTCCAAAGAGTAGGGTGGGAATTAGCAAATGTGAAACCTTTAATTTCTAACTGTTCGATTTTTGGGGTAACACCTTGCTCTACCATTTTTTCACGATGTTTAAGAATGAGTTGGGCTAGCGGAATTTTAACAGGGCAAACGCTGTTACATGCGTTACAAAGTGAACAAGCATAAGGTAATTCCTTAAATTCCTTGTAACCGCCTAGAAGAGGCGATATGACAGCGCCGATTGGTCCGGGGTAGATTGAACCATAGCCGTGTCCACCAATTTGTCGATAAGCTGGGCAGGTGTTTAGACATGCACCACAGCGAATACAACGTAAAACTTCCTTGAATTCGCTTTCTAAAATCGCTGAACGTCCATTATCGACAATTACTAAATGGAAATCTTCCGGACCGTCAGCTTCATTTTCTAGACGTGGGCCTGTGAGCCAAGTATTGTAGGCGGTTAATTTTGCGCCTACAGCACTGCGACAAAGCATTGTAATTAGTACATCGACTTCTTTAAAGGTTGGTGCAATGCGTTCCATCCCCATTACAGCAATATGTGTTTTCGGTACGGTTGTGGCTAAACGTAAGTTTCCTTCATTGGTCACTAAACAAACCGAACCTGTTTCTGGTACGGCAAAATTGCAACCTGAAATTCCAATATCCGCCTTTAAAAAATCTTCTCGTAAAACCTTACGGATAAATGCATTCATTTCTTCCGGTTGTTCGCTGCCTTCATAGCCCAATACTTCATGTAACTCTTTATGAATACGGTGGCGATCTTTATGGATGGCTGGTACAACAATATGTGACGGCTTATCGCCAACAATTTGAAGTAAATATTCACCTAGATCCGTTTCAACGACTTTTATTCCTTCGGTTTCCAAAACTGAATTTAAACCGATCTCTTCCGTTACCATTGATTTTGATTTAACAATAGTTTTAGCCTTTTTCTCTAGGGCGACTTTACGGATATAATCACTTGCTTCTTCAGCCGTTTCGGCAAAAAAAACATGTCCCCCATTTTGGGTGACTTTTTCACTTAATTGATATAAGTAGGCATCTAAATTAGCTAAAACATGATTACGGAATTGTTTAGAAAGATCACGCCATTCTTCCCAATGTCCTAATTCATCAACCATTTTTTGGCGGTTGGCTCCAATGGTTTCCTGAGCCTTGATTACCGCTTTACGCATGATTTCATTGTGAATTTGCTGTTCGACGCGTTCTTTAAAAGGAAGGCTGCTAGTTTGTAAATGGGACATATTAAACTTCTCCTTGCTGCATTAGAACTTCTGCAATATGCATAACTTTTACTTTTTTACCTTCACGTTGTAAACGTCCGCTGATATTAATTAAACAGCTTACATCTGCACCAATTAAATAATCCGGTTCAACTTCGGTAATATTTTTTACTTTCTCTGTAACCATTTCTCCGGAAATTTCTGCCATTTTAACTGAAAATGTTCCGCCAAAACCGCAACAAGTTTGTTGATTGTGAATTGGAAGAAGTTCTAAACCTTTTACATTGCGAAGCAAAGCGAGAGGCTCATCGACGATACCTAGTTTACGGCTTAAACTACAAGAAGGGTGATAAACAGCTTTGCCCGTTAATGTGGCTCCGATATTGGTTTTTCCGAGAACATTGACGATAAAATCCGTAAGATCATAAAAGCGTTTTGATATATTTTCTGCTCGTTTTGCCCATTCGGTTTCACCAAATCGATTAAAATATTCAGGATAGTATTTAATCGCAGAGACGCATGACCCGGCTGGTGCAACAATAGGGTGATCATTGACTTCAAAGGTTTCAACCAAATTTTTCATTCCCGCCAGCGCCTGTTTAGTATAGCCACTGTTTATAGCCGGTTGCCCACAACAACCTTGTTTTTCAAGGAAAATGACATTGCATCCCAATTTCTCGAGTAAGAGAACGGTGTTTTTAGCAACACCGGCTTTTACGACATCTGCAATGCAGGTTACATAAAAATTTACATTCATTTGATATGCCTATTAAAATTAAGAATAAGAAAAAATCGTATTTATAATACTGTTATAGCACAAAAGGAAGTATAAATACTTCCTTCTAGATTTAGTAAAAGATTTAATAAATTGTAGTGTACTTC
>NZ_MLHG01000034.1 GCF_001998825.1 Rodentibacter mrazii | reverse complement strand
TGAAGGTGGATTTTTACTATCTTTTTGATTTCACAAGTTTTTCTGTCATCTCGTAAGCTCGGAGTTTCGCTAACTCTTTGGAGAGTTTTGCAACCAGAACTTCGTGATCAATATCAGCAACGTGTGCCACAATATTTTCTTCGGCTTTGCGTTTTGCTTCACGAATACGATCTGCATCTAACTCACTACCACGAATTGCTACATCAGCCAGAACAGTAACGACTTTTGGTTGGACTTCTAAAAAGCCACCTGATACGTAAATCACTTCTTCTTTATCATCTTCAAGAGTGAATTTCACAATTCCCGGTTTAATTGCCGTTAGCAAAGGCGTGTGATTCGGTAGAATACCGAGTTCACCTTCCACACCTGTTGCTTGGATTTGTTTAACCGCACCTTCAAAGATTTTTTGCTCTGCGCTGACTATTGTTAGGTTAAATGTCGCCATTTTTGTCCTCCTTCAAATGACTTGAAGTGATTACATATTTTTGGCTTTTTCCAGCACTTCTTCGATTGAACCCACCATATAGAACGCTTGTTCTGGGATATGGTCGTATTCCCCCTCTAAGATACCTTTGAAACCACGAATAGTGTCTTTTAATGACACATATTTACCGGGTGAACCTGTAAAGACTTCTGCCACAAAGAACGGTTGTGATAAGAAACGTTCGATTTTACGGGCACGAGCCACCACAAGTTTATCTTCTTCAGATAATTCATCCATACCAAGAATTGCGATAATATCTTTCAATTCTTTATAACGCTGTAAGATACCTTGTACACCACGTGCGACATCATAATGTTCTTGACCGACAACAAGCGGATCTAATTGACGTGATGTGGAATCTAACGGATCAACCGCCGGATAAATACCCAAAGAGGCAATTTGACGACTTAATACAACTGTCGAGTCTAAGTGTGCAAAGGTTGTCGCCGGAGAAGGGTCTGTTAAGTCATCCGCTGGTACATAAACTGCTTGTACGGAAGTAATAGAACCTGTTTTAGTTGATGTAATACGTTCTTGTAATACACCCATTTCTTCTGCAAGGGTCGGTTGGTAACCTACCGCCGACGGCATACGACCTAAAAGTGCTGATACTTCAGTACCTGCAAGGGTATAACGATAAATATTATCCACGAAGAATAATACGTCACGACCTTCATCACGGAATTTTTCAGCCATGGTTAAACCGGTTAATGCAACGCGTAAGCGGTTACCCGGTGGCTCATTCATTTGACCGTAAACTAACGATACTTTATCTAATACGTTAGATTCTGTCATTTCGTGATAAAAATCGTTACCTTCACGAGTACGTTCACCTACACCGGCAAATACGGAATAACCTGAGTGTTCAATTGCAATATTACGGATTAATTCCATCATATTAACAGTTTTACCTACACCTGCACCACCGAAAAGACCGACTTTCCCCCCTTTTGCAAAAGGACAAATTAAGTCGATAACTTTAATACCGGTTTCAAGTAATTCCGTACTGTTTGATTGTTCTTCGTAACTTGGTGCTGCACGGTGAATAGACCAATTTTCTTCCGCGCCGATTTCACCACGCTCATCAATTGGTTCACCTAACACATTCATAATTCGACCTAGGGTTTTAGTCCCCACCGGTACCTGAATTGGATTTCCGGTATTTTCTACTTTTAAACCACGTTTCAAGCCATCAGATGTACCCAATGCAATACAGCGAACAACACCGCCACCTAATTGCTGTTGAACTTCAAGGGTTAAACCAGATTCAACTTTTAATGCATCGTAAACTTTTGGTACTGCATCTTGTGGGAATTCAACGTCAATCACCGCACCGATGATTTGTACAATTTTTCCTGCTGACATTACCTTTCCTCTTTCCTTAAATCGCAGCCGCACCGGCAACGATTTCATTTAATTCATTTGTAATACTTGCTTGACGAGCTTTGTTATAAACTAATTGCAAGTCATTGATTAAATTTCCTGCGTTATCAGTTGCCGCTTTCATTGCTACCATACGGGCAGCTTGCTCGGAAGCAAGGTCATCCACCACAGATTGATATACTTGTGATTCCAAATAACGAGTAAGTAAACTGTCCAATAAAACTTTTGGCTCTGGCTCGTAAAGGTAATCCCAGGTACTTTGCTTTTGTTCTAAATTATCGGTTTCCAATGCCGGTAATGGAACTAATTGTTGATAAACAGGCGATTGTGTCATTGTATTGATGAATTTATTATAGGCGATATAAACAGCATCAATCTCACCATTTTTATAAACATCAAACATCCCGTTTGCCACACCAATTAAGTCTTCCATTGCCGGATTATCACCCAAACCGGAAAGTTGTCCACGTACAGATAACCCCAATGAACGGAAAAAGTTAATTCCTTTTGAGCCGATTAAGCCCAATTCTACGGTAACCCCTTTATCCTTCCATTGTTTGATTTCTGTCATCACGGTTTTGAATAAATTAATATTTAAACCGCCACACATTCCACGGTCTGTCGAAACAATTAAAATCCCAACTTTTTTCACTTCTCGTTGAACTAAAAATGGGTGTTTATAACCGATATTGGCTTTAGAGACGTGGCTGATAACATTTCGTATTGTTTCAGAATACGGACGAGAAGCCGCCATACGATCTTGCGTTTTACGCATTTTCGAGGTAGCAACCATTTCCATTGCCTTAGTAATTTTCTGTGTACTTTGTACACTGGCAATTTTGGTTTTTATCTCTTTTGCACCTGCCATCTTCTTTCTCCGTTATATTACCAAGCACTATTGGCTTTAAAACTATCCAAAATCGTTTTCAATGTGTCTTTTATCTCATCATTGTAATTACCGGTTTTGGTTAATTCTGCCATAAAGTCGCCATGGTTACGGTGAGCATAGTCTAAAAGTGCGGTCTCAAAACTTGCAATTTTTTGCAGTTCTACGTCTTCCAAATAACCAAACTCAACAGCGAAAAGCAACACAGATTGCTCTGCAACACTAAGCGGTGCATATTGTTTTTGTTTCAATAATTCGGTAACTTTTTCACCGTGAGAAAGCTGTTTACGGGTTGCATCATCAAGATCAGAGGCAAATTGAGCAAACGCTGCCAATTCACGATATTGCGCTAATGCGGTACGGATACCACCAGCTAATTTTTTCACTACTTTAGTTTGTGCAGCCCCCCCCACCCGAGATACCGAAATACCCGGGTTTACCGCAGGACGAATACCTGAGTTAAACAAGTTAGATTCTAAGAAAATCTGACCATCGGTAATGGAAATAACGTTGGTTGGTACGAATGCAGAAACATCCCCAGCTTGAGTTTCGATAATAGGAAGAGCTGTTAAAGAACCTGTTTTTCCCTTTACTTCACCATTGGTAAATTTTTCTACATACTCTTCGTTAACACGTGCTGCACGCTCAAGTAAACGTGAGTGTAAATAGAAAACATCTCCAGGGTAAGCTTCACGACCCGGCGGACGACGTAGTAATAATGAAATTTGACGATAGGCTACCGCTTGTTTTGACAAATCATCATAAACAATTAACGCGTCTTCACCACGATCACGGAAGTATTCCCCCATTGCACAACCGGCATAAGGAGCAAGATATTGTAATGCGGCAGATTCAGATGCTGATGCAGCAACAACAATAGTATTTGCCAATGCACCATGTTCTTCTAATTTACGCACGACGTTTGCGATAGTTGATGCTTTTTGACCAATTGCAACATAGATACATTTAATACCTGAATCACGTTGATTGATAATAGCATCGATCGCTAATGCCGTTTTACCCGTTTGACGGTCTCCAATGATTAACTCACGCTGACCTCGACCAATCGGCACCATAGAGTCCACCGCTTTATAACCGGTTTGTACCGGTTGATCGACCGACTTACGTTCAATAACGCCCGGTGCAATCACTTCAACCGGTGAAAATCCGTCATTTTCAATTTCACCTTTACCGTCAATCGGCTGACCAAGTGTATTGACAACACGACCTAACAAGCCACGACCTACCGGCACTTCCAAAATACGACCGGTACACTGAACTTCCATTCCTTCCGCTAAATCTGCATAAGGCCCCATTACAACCGCACCTACCGAGTCACGCTCAAGGTTAAGTGCCATTGCATAGCGATTTCCTGGTAATGCGATCATTTCCCCTTGCATTACATCGCTCAAACCGTGAATACGAATAATACCGTCACTTACGGAAACAATTGTCCCAGTATTATGAGCTTCACTCACTACATCAAACTGAGCAATTCGTTTTTTAATCAATTCACTAATTTCAGTTGAATTTAGTTGCATCTTTTATTCCTCTTATCATTGCAACTCATTTGCGAGACGGTCGAGCTGTCCACGACTACTACCATCAATCACAAAATCTTCCGTACGGATAATTACACCAGCAATAAGCGAATCATCCACGTTGCAATTTACTTTCACTTTGCGAGCTAATCTTTTTTCCATTGCCGCCACAATTTTTTCAATTTGAGTTGCATTCAATGGTTGTGCAGAAGTTACTTGAACCTCTGCAATGGCTTGATGTTCTTCCACATAACGGGTAAATTCGGAAAATACCGCAGGGATAGCACTCAAACGCTTATTTTCAGCCATTAACCGAATAAGATTTTGCCCATATTGATCTAGCTGTTCACCACAAATTGAAATTACCGTATCCGCTACTTTTTGTGAAGAAAGCGAACTAATGAGAAATTCTTTCATTTGTTCGTCTTCCACAAGTGCGGTCAAAAATCCCAACATTTCTGTCCATTTTTCTACCGCACTTTTGTCATTTACGGATTGCTCTATGGCAAAATCAAATGCTGCTTTGGCATAAGGGCGAGCTATCGTAGTTAATTCTGACATAAGCTAAAGCCTCTTATAGTTCTGCAACTAATTTATCAATAATGTCATTGTTTGCCGCTTCATCAATAGTGCGACTCACAATTTTCTCAGCACCGGCAATTGCTAAGGAAGCCACTTTAAGACGTAATTCTTCTTGAACACGTTTACGTTCAGCTTCTACCTCAGCATACCCTTGTTCAATAATTTTCGCTTTAAGCTCTTCTGCTTCGGTTTTCACTTCGTCAAGCACTTCATTACGTCGCTTGTTTGCAGCATCTAAAATCTCTTGAGCCTGAACTTTCGCTTTTGAAATTTCTTCTTCTGCAAGTAATTTAGTATCTGCTTGTTCTTTTTTCGCAGCTTCCGCAGATGCTAATGCATTGGCAATTTGGCTTTGACGTGTTTCAATTGCTTTAATAATTGGTGGCCACACAAATTTCATACAAAACCATACGAATAGTGCGAATGAAACGAGTTGACCAATTAATGTTGCATTTAAATTCACAACGTCCTCCTTAAAATGCTTGTTTTACGTTGATAAGCAAATAAGGGATTATTGTAATAAACCGATAAATGGATTCGCAAAGATGAATAGTAAGGAAATACCAACCGCAATCATCGCAATCGCATCTAAAAGCCCGGCTACGATAAACATTTTAGTTTGTAGGCTTGATGCAAGTTCAGGTTGACGCGCTGAAGATTCTAAAAATTTACCACCTAAGATAGCAAAACCAATTGCGGTACCTAATGCAGCAAATGCAAGAAGAATCGATGCTCCGATGATTGTAGCTGTAATTACAGTTTCCATAATGTTCTCCAATAGAAGTTAAGTTTTAGCCCTAGAGCCGGTTAATAAAAAAACGATTAATGATCTGCTTTATTGTAAGCAATACTTAAATAAACGACCGTCAACATCATAAAAATAAACGCTTGCAAAGTAATAACCAAAATATGGAAAATTGCCCAAGCAAGGTGTAAAGGAATACCCAATGCAGCGATAGCCATATTAGCTGAATACATCACGGCAATAAGGATAAAGATCAATTCCCCTGCATACATATTACCAAATAGACGGAACGCAAGAGAAATAGGCTTAGCCAGTAAAGTCACCGTTTCTAAAATAAAGTTAACGGGAATGAATGCCCAATGATTAAACGGATGAAGTGTATATTCTTTTACTAATCCCTTGAAACCTTTGGACTTAACTGTGTAGAAAAGAATTAAGAAGAAAACACAAAGAGACATACCAAGCGTTGCACTAATATCGGCCGTAGGCACGGCACGAAGATAATGAATATTAAACAGACCTGCTAATTGAGGTAAGAAATCCACTGGAACTAAGTCAATCGCATTCATAACAAAGACCCAGCAGAAAATAGTTAATGCAAGAGGGGCGACTACATCACGCGGACCATGGAAATTTTCTTTCACAATACCATTAATCCATTCTACAACAATTTCCACCATACATTGCATTTTTCCGGGCACACCTGCTGTGGCTTTTTTTGCTACACGCGAGAAAATAAAGAGAAAAATGATTGCGGCTAAAATAGAAAAGAACAACGTATCCACATGAACATGCCAAAATCCATCCCCTGTTTTTAGAAAAGACAGATGGTGGCTAATATATTCCGATGTTGTTTGTCCAGACATAATAAACCCTTAGAACTATAGTAAAAATCAAATTTGGCGAAACAAAAATGGAATTAAATTATTCAAAATTAATGCCATAAAAAAACCACTAAAGAAAATCACAAAGTTTGTCACCAAAAACCATTTGAATGATGCAATAATCAATACAATGGTTAACACAAACTTGATGGCTTCACCTCTATAAAGTGCGGTCAATTTTGCAGATAAATATTGTTTTCGATAAAAAACGATATACACAAAAACACTGAAAGGAAGCAATGCCGAAAGAAATCCGAATAAAAAATCAAGTGCATTTTTCATCTGCCAAAAAGCAAAAAAACAAGCAAATAGTAACATGATGACTATTTCAATCTGAATAGCTTTTCGATACTGAATTTTCGCTTGTTGTACAATTCTCGACATTATTTTCAATAACCTTAAACCTTGATAATTATACTCTTGAAAAAATCAGATTCAACTTAAAAACTACCAAAAAAACGTTAACTAAATCACAGTTTTGAAAAAATTTTACAAATATGTAACAATTTACTGCAAAATGATTAAATGTCGTTCACCTACTAATTCCGGCACTTGTAACGGTATTATTTGTTGCACTGTATATTTATTATTCAATTCTTGTACTTCTTCCATATGATAAACACCCTTTAATGCATAAAAATACCCACTTTCTTTCGGAAGATGATGGCACCAATTTGTCATATCTTTAAGTGAAGCAAATGCTCGGCTCAATACTCCATCGAATTTTTCATTAGGTTGATATTCTTCCACACGACTTAATATCGGCGTAACGTTTGTTAGCTTTAATTCACGTATGGAATTACGAATAAAACTAATACGCTTACCTAAACTATCCAACAATACAAAGTGCTTATTTGGGTTTGCAATCGCTAGAGGTAAACCGGGTAAACCGGGACCGGTACCGACATCAATAAAAGATTCCCCCTGTAAATAAGGACTAACCACAATACTATCCAAAATATGTTTCACCAACATTTCTTGCGGATCACGCACCGAGGTTAAATTATAGGCTTTGTTCCATTTATTTAATAAATTGACGAGATCAATTAGCTGCTGTTTTTGTTGATCGCTTAGTCGAATATTTGCTTGTGTTAGCAAGCGGTCCAATTTTGCTTTCATTAATGGTACTCTATTGTAAGAATGTCCCGCATTTTACTTGAAAGTGCGGTCACTATTCTATGCCTTTTTCATTTTCTGCTGTAAAATCCCGTTTAAATTAGTCTCTAACCAGTCAACCAATTCAAACATTTTATTTGATGCCTGTATGCCAAATTCCGTTAGTGTATAGTCCACATGCGGAGGTACTGTGTTATAGGATTTTCGAATTAACATGCCATCTTCTTCCAATTCTTGTAATGTTTTAGTTAACATTCGTTCACTTATACCATCAATCATACGACGTAATTCACTAAAACGTTTCGTACCTGAATGTAAGCTTATTAGTACCAATGCGCCCCAGCGATTGGTTAAATGTTGCAAAATTTGACGAGAAGGGCATGCTGAAGCTAAAACATTTCCACGTTCAAGAAATTTTCCCATTTTTATTTCCTTTTAAATCATTAAGTTAGTGTTTTTTCCTAAAAATTTTTAAACTTACTTTTATGTAAGTACTTATCAAAAGTAAGAAATAAAATTATTATAATAGCCATCAACTAATATCGTCAAACATTTCAACATAAAGAGGAAAGTAAAATGATAAACAAAACTATCGCAATCACCGGAGCAAGAGGTCAATTTGGCGCAATCGCATTGGGTTTATTAAAAGCCAAAAATGCTAATGTTATCGCCCTTGTGCGTAATCCTTCAAAAATTTCAAGTGTAATTTGATTATTCAAAAACAGAAGGTCAAATTGAGGCTCTGAATGGTGTAGATACATTGATTTTAGTTTCAGGTAGCGAAGTAGGACAACGTTCGCAACAACACCGTAATGTGATTAAAGCCGCCAAAAAAGCAGGAGTGACACATATTGTTTACACAAGCCTGTTAAATGCCGATAAGGAAAACGGAGTAAAATCATTATCTGGCGAACACTTAGATACCGAAGCTGCATTAAAATCCTCAGGTATTACCTACACTATTTTGCGTAACGGTTGGTATACCGAAAACTATACCGGTTCAATTGCGGCGGCATTAGCAAATAATGCCCTCTATGGTTCGGCAAAAAATGGTCATATTTCATCTGCACTTCGTGCTGAACTTGCAGAAGCAGCAGTAAATGTTGCATTGAGTGAAGGTCACGACAATCAAACCTATGAACTTGCCGGATCAACCAGCTGGACATTAGCAGATCTTGCGGCAGAAATGAGCAAACAAACCGGCAAAGACATTCCTTATGTAGATCTTCCTGCTGAAGATTATTCAGCGGCTCTGGTACAAGCCGGCTTAGATTCAGGCTTTGCAGGGTTGATTGCCCAATGGGATGTAGATGCCTCAAACGGTGCATTATTTTCAGAAGATAAAACTCTTGAGAAATTGCTCGGTCGCCCAACAGCAGGGTTAGATGTGGCGGTGAAACAATCCTTATAATTAACACAAAAAAGTGCGGTAAAATTCACCGCACTTTTGTATTTTTAAACTCAGAGAATCTTACTCCCCACGCTTCAACATTCCTTGTTTTTTCAAATTCACTAAGATAATTGAAATTGCCGCCGGTGTAATACCGGAAATACGGCTTGCTTGCCCGATAGAAACAGGTCGGTGCTGTTCTAATTTCGCACGAACTTCGTTGGATAACCCGGATACTTTTGTATAATCAAATTGTGGCGGAATCACGGTGTTTTCGTGACGTTTTTGTTTTTCAATTTCTTCTTCTTGATGATCGATATAGCCTTGATATTTAATGGCAATTTCCACTTGTTCTACCGCTTCTTCGTCCTCCATTGCAGGCTGATAAGGTGTTAGAGAAGTCAAAATTTCATAATTAATTTCCGGACGGCGTAATAAATCTTCGCCATTAGCCTCACGCACTAACGGACTTCCCAACACTTTATTGGCTTCCTCCAAATATTCTGAACGGGGATGTAACCAAATACTGCGTAAACGCTGACGTTCACGTTCAATATTTTCCATTTTCTGATTAAAGCGTGCCCAACGAGTCTCATCAATTAAACCAAACTCATGAGCAATAGGGGTTAAGCGAATATCCGCATTATCTTCACGTAACAATAAGCGATATTCCGCACGGGAGGTAAACACTCGGTAAGGTTCTTTTGTGCCGAGTGTGCAAAGATCATCAACTAACACTCCGATATAGGCTTGATCACGACGTGGGAACCATGCCTCTTTCTCTTGTACATAAAGTCCTGCGTTGATCCCAGCAAGCAATCCTTGCCCAGCGGCTTCTTCATATCCGGTTGTACCATTAATTTGACCGGCAAAAAATAATCCAGAAATCCCTTTAGTTTCAAGAGTTGGTTTTAAATCACGCGGATCAAAATAATCATATTCAATGGCATAACCCGGTTTGATAATTCGAGCATTTTCTAGGCCTTTCATTGAATTAACGATCTTCACTTGCACATCAAACGGGAGACTTGTCGAAATCCCATTTGGATAAACTTCATTACTGGTTAATCCTTCCGGTTCTAAATAAATTTGGTGAGAATTACGATCTGCAAAACGCATCACTTTATCTTCAATAGACGGGCAATAACGAGGCCCGATCCCTTCGATCACACCGGTGTACATCGGGCTACGATCCAAATTATTACGGATCACCTCATGAGTTTGATCATTAGTATGGGTGATATAACAAGGGATTTGTTGCGGGTGATCCGAAACGGATCCCATAAAAGAAAACACCGGTAATATAGCATCGCCGTGCTGTTTGGTGAGTATATCAAAATTGATAGTACGCGCATCAATACGTGGCGGTGTGCCTGTTTTTAAGCGATCCACACGTAAATTCAGATCGCGTAAACGTTCAGCTAATGTTGTTGAAGCAGGATCTCCAGCTCGACCTCCTTCATAATTTTCCAGTCCAATATGGATCTTGCCGGCCAAAAAAGTACCGGCTGTTAGGATCACTGATTTTGCACGGAATGTTAAGCCCATTTTAGTGGTGACACCGGTTACTCTATCCTGTTCAATCAAAATATCCGTAGCTTCTTGCTGGAAAATATCAAGGTTGGGTTGATTTTCAAGGGCAACGCGCACAGATTGGCGATATAATACGCGATCTGACTGAGCACGGGTTGCACGTACGGCAGGACCTTTACTGCTGTTTAGCGTACGAAATTGGATCCCCGCTTTATCAGCTGCATGGGCCATTAATCCCCCCATGGCATCGACTTCTTTTACTAAGTGCCCTTTACCGATCCCACCAATGGCAGGATTACAGGACATTTGTCCTAACGTATCGACATTATGCGTTAATAAAAGGGTTTTTAACCCCATACGTGCCGGTGCGAGGGCGGCTTCAGTACCTGCATGACCGCCGCCGATTACGATCACATCATAGGTTTCAGTATAAAACATCGTTTTCTCTAATTCATTCGGATCTAAAAATGTGCGCTATTCTACAAAAATTCAGTTTTTCTTGAAAGAAAGATTTGGATCTTGAAGATTTACAAAGGATCTAAAAAATCTTGAGGTAATAAAATTAAGATTTTTTATATATAGATCTTATTATTGTTATTATTAAGATCCTTTTATTATGTGTATAACGCTTTTTTCTTTTTATAAATGAATAAGTTAGATCCTATTGAGAAATGTTGATCAATGATAAAAATAGTCGTAATTCATTGTGGATAATTTGCTTCTTTATCCACAGTAGATAGAAATTAAGATCTTATTCAGTGAAAAAATACAGGTTTTTTGACAGATTTTTTATGAGTTATGCACAGATAAAAAA
>NZ_MLHG01000033.1 GCF_001998825.1 Rodentibacter mrazii | reverse complement strand
GGTCATAACTAAAGGTTCGCGCTAGGGTGCGGATGGCAGTACTCTCCATTAGTCCGGCTTGTTGTTTGGTTAATTGTCCCAATGGATTATATTGATATTCACTGATTATGCTGCCTTGTGTGCGGGTGATTTCCCGGTGACGCTTATCGCGGGTAATTTCGCTGATAAGTTGGTGATTGAGCTTAATGCCCGATAAGTGCCCCGTACCGTAGTAAAAATAATGAATGTCATCCCCGCTCGGTAAACCGGTTTTTATGCGGTTGCCGTTGGCGTCATAGTGATACCCTATCTTACTCGGGTTGTCGAGCATTGGGTGGGTGCCGGTTTCTTCCACTAAACGCCCTAGCGCATCATAACGATAAGTCAGCCGGCTTTCGCCGTTGTCTATGTCCGTCAGGCGGCCGTTGGCATCATAGCGGTAGTGGGTGGTGTGCTGTTGTTGACCCTGTTTGATTTGTTGTTTGGTGAGCCTTCCCTGACGGTCATAATGGAAGTGGGTTTCACGGATTACCGCCTGATTCAGTATGTTCGGTGTGTTAGGTATGCTTGTCTCACTGATACCGAACTCCCTTTGGGTGGTCAGTCGCCCTTGTTCGTCGTATTCATATTGCATGAGCTTATCATCAAAGCCTTTTTCCCAAATCACCCTGTCCGATTCGTCATACACAAAACGGTAGGCAGCCTGGTTCTCGTTAGTCAGCCCCACCAATCTGCCTGCTAGGTCGTAATGATATTGGAAACGGTGACCTTGGGCATTGGTTTTTATACAGAGTAAGCCATCTGCCCGGTATTGATAGCGGATACGGTTACCCTGTGGGTCAATCTCCTCGGTCATTCGTCCGGCTGCGTCGTAGCGGTAAGTACTGCGGCTTTGATTCGGCAACACCATGGCTATCAGCTGTTGGCGGTCGTTGTAATCATAGCTTGTGGTATGACCGAGTGCATCGGTTTGTGCGCTGAGCTGCCCCCATTCGTTATAGCTAAATCGGGTTGGATTGCCCGAACAGTCCGTCACTTGGCTCAGTTGAGAGTTGTCATCATACGCAAACAAGGTATCATTACCCAACGGGTCGGTACTGCAGGTTAAAAGCCCTTTGTCATTATAAGCATACTGCGTTTTTTGATTTAACGCATCAAGGCGTTCAATAAGATTGCCGCGTTCATCATAACGGTAACGCGTCATATTGCCAAGGGCATCCGTTTGTCCGGTCAGCCGTCCGTCGTTGTCATACATAAAATACAACATCACATTATCCGGACGGGTAAGTTTGGTCATTTGTCCTTGCGGGTTATACTCAAAATAGCGGGTTTGTCCGGAAGGGTCGGTTTGACTTAATACCCGACCTAATTTGTCTCTCTCTTGTAGGGTTGCCTGTCCGTTTGCTGCGACGAATTTGATAAGTTCCCGATGTTCGTCAAAATGATATTCTTCCGTTCGTCCCAACACGTCGGTCACTTGCGTATAGCTTGGAAAATAAGCAAATTCCCAACGCTCGCCGAGATTTGTGCTATTACGTATTACCTTACCGCTTGGGCGATAGTGGTCATATTCATAGGTGGAAACTAAGCCTGCGGCATCTTCATGGGCAATCATCAGGTGATTGCGATAGGCGAATTTACGCACCACATAACCTAAGCCGTCTTTTACTTCAATTAAATCTCCTTCGGCGTTGTAGCGGTAAGCGACTAATTTTTTTCCGAGCCGGGAATCGGTTGATACCTCTGATACCTCAGAAAGTGCGGTGTGTTTTTGTAAAGTTTCCTGTAATTGGGTGAGATTGACCGCGGAAAAAGGCTGGGGTAATAAGTAAATATCAGTCAGCCGCCACAGTGGTGAGCGGTCGCCCGTTTCAGGGGGAATAGTCGCACTTGCCGTTGCCGCTGTCGGAGAGGCGGTCACCGTTGTCGCGTCCATGAGCTTAAACTGTAACGCAAAGACCCGTCCGTTACCGTCGGTTACCGCATAAGGCAGCGGCGCTTGTCCATATAATCCTTGTCCGTACAAGAACTGTTGGCGGTTGCCGTGGCTGTCTTGAATTGTCTGTAAGGTGAAATAGCGGATGGACGTTTGCCCGTCTTGTGCTTGCCCATGCTCTTGGGTTGTTTGAGGGGGCAAACAACGAAAGGTCATACGTACCGATTTTGTCGTATTGGCAATTTCAATCGTCTCCGCCCCGATATAGTGCACCCAAATCTGTTCGGCTTGAATAAATATCGGTGTGCCGTCAATCTCGCGCGGTAACGGAATTTCCCGCCCCTGTTCGTCAAGGTAGTAAAAGGATTCAAGTGCGGTCGATTTCGGCGGCGTTTCTTGGCCGTCGTTCAATGGGGTATCCAACGGGTTATCTAACGCAACCGACTGTAACCGCCCTTCTATCCATTGGCTGCCGTTCACCCGCCAACCTTGCCCTAACCAGTTACCCATCTCCCCTGCCGGAATATCCGAGTAATATGACCGATGCCACGTGAGGGGTAACAGTCCCGGTAAGGCAAAATCCACTTCATTGGTCAGCAGTTTAATCCCCAAAATCGGGTTGACCGGTCGCCCGACTGCCGCCGCCTGCTTACAGGCGATACATTCTCCCTCCACCGAGCGGCCGCCTGCCATCGCCTCGCCTTTCACCGTCAGCGGGCCTTCAATGGTGACAATGCCTTTTAAGGTAATGCCCTTTTCATTCAGATGAATCTGACCGCCTTTGCTGTCCAAGCGAATTTCATCTTTACCGGTGACGTGCATATTTTGACTTATCATCGTCAATAATTGGGCGGTGCTGAAATGGGTATTATTGCCCACATCAATGCGGTAATCCTTGCCCACCGTTAAACCATAATCCTGCCCCACGATTTCATGTTGGTCCAGCAAAACGTTTAGACTGCGCATCATGCCCACATTGTGCAACTCATTCATGACAATATTGGTCATCCGGTTAAAACCCACCGTGAGCAACTCATTTTGTTTTATCGTCTGCGAACGGTTTTTCCCCACCGTAATTTTTTCATTCCGTCCCACCTTCTCCGTTCGATTGCGCCCCACCTTCGTGGTCTCATCATGATTCACCACGTTATTTTGGTCTCGTTGCGCATGAATAAAGACTTCTTCTTTATCTTTTTCATCCTCAAAACGCAATTCGTTAAAACCGTTGCCCTTGTGCGTCTTCGACTTTATCGTCATCCGCGTTTTATGCGCCGGCAACGGATACGGCGGCTCTGTGGTGGCATGATAGGTCCGTCCCGTGATTATCGGTTGGTCCGGGTCGCCTTCTAAAAAACTCACTATCACCTCATGACCAATTCGCGGTATCATCATCCCACCAAACTGCGCCCCCGCCCAGCCCTGACTCACCCGCACCCAGCAGGAACTGTGCTCGTCGTTGTTACCCAATCGGTCCCACGGAAACTGTATCTTGACCCGTCCCCAACGGTCACAATATATCTCTTCTCCCGCCGGTCCCACCACATGCGCCACCTGCTGACCGTCCACCTTGGGTTTCGGCTGCGGGGTCGGACGCCACGGTTTACCTTGTGGGATAAGCTTGATTTCATTTTCATAACGGTTGCCCGCCTCTCCCGCTTCTTCCTCCAATACGCCACTTTGCCAACCTCGGTGTACCACCCCCACCACTAACCAGTCCCGATTAAATTTCGCCCGTCCATGTCCCTTTAAACTAAAGCAATACCCCGGCATCACCCGCAGGTCATCACTTTTTGCCTGCGCCACTTCCGCTTCCCGTTGTTCGTATTCCAATCGGTAGCGACTAAACGGGATGCCTTGTTCATCCCGTTTATAACGCCCCGGGTAGTCATAACGCTCATATTGCCCCACCCGTGGCTCGCCCAACACATTCGCCATGTTATGAACCGCTTGATGCTCCTGATTATAACGCGGATTGGTAAACGTATAATCACGCAAGGTTTGCCGGGTTGAACCCAACGTTTCCTCATAATCCCAATGCCAAACCGCCGCCTGCGGACGCTCGCCTGACGGCATCCCATTGTACAATAACTCGCCCTTGCTCTCCGCCAGCCCCACACTGTTGCAAAAGTGTAAAATATGACTGTCCGCCCGGTGTTCAAAATAATAGTACGTCCCCTCTTCCGCCGCCAAACGTGCCATAAAGGCTAAATCCGTTTCTCGGTACTGCACACAGTATTCCCGCGTCCAATAATTTTCCTTTAAATCAAACTGATGTTGCGTCACTTGATTTTTTGCCAACAACGTTTCGATTATCGCCCGACTGTCTTGGTGTTGGAATATGCGGAGGTCCGACTGTAACCCCGCCCGCGACAGCTCCGGCGCTATCACCATCTGATAGCGCGTACGGGAAAATCCGCTTTCCGCCTGTTTGAAGCCGGTGACGATACCATTGAGATGACGGACCGCCACCTCCCCCTGCCAGAAGGTGAGGGTCGCAGGTCGGTCCAAAATATCGACAAATGCCGGGGCATCATCAAACCCCACAAGGGAAAGCTCCGCACGGAAAAGCTCGGACAAATGTTCGCTCACCACAAAACTCACCACCTCAAATTGGCTTGTGCCGTTTACGCTGAGGCTATAACGATAATCGGATTGTACTGCCATAAGGGCTCCTGTTTTTAGCAAAAAGAAAAA
>NZ_MLHG01000032.1 GCF_001998825.1 Rodentibacter mrazii | reverse complement strand
AAAGAAAAGATAACCGCACTTTTATTTGTTATGTAAAAGTACGGTTATTTTCTTAGTATTTTTAGTTTTTAAAATCAGCACCTAAGCAAGGACGAATTTTGTTTATCATTTCTTTTAACACGCGGGGTGGTGCGGCAATAATATTGCCACTACATAAATAGCCGTTGCCTGCCTCGAAATCGCAAACTAAACCACCGGTCTCACGTACGATTAAATCACCGGCTGCACAATCCCATGCTTTTGTGCTCATTTCAAAATAGCCATCAACACGACTTGCAGCCACATAGCATAAATCCAAAGCGGCAGACCCGGTGCGACGGAAATCCGCAATGTTTTCAATCAAGACATTCATTATGGCAAATTGGGTTGGCATCAGTTTGGGTTGTTTGAATGGGAAACCGGTGGCAAGAATGGCACCTTGAAGCTCACGTTTTGCGTCAACCCGTAAACGTACTTCATTTAATTTTGCGCCTTCACCTCGTACAGCTGTAAATAATTCATTACGGATTGGATCATATACCACACCTACCTCTGTACGGTTTTTCACTCGGATAGCGATTGATACGGAAAAATGTGGCAACCCATTCATAAAATTGCGGGTGCCGTCCAGTGGATCAATAATCCATTGTATATCGCTTTCTTTCCCTTCAATTGCACCGGTTTCTTCAGTGATTATTGTGTGATCAGGATAGGATTTACGAATAATCTCAATAATTTCTGCTTCAGCGAGTTTATCTACGTTGGTTACGTAATCGTTAATTCCTTTTTGCGTTGTTTCGATAGTATCACGGCGTTCGTAATTTTTAGCAATGACATTGCCCGCTCTTCGTGCCGCGCGAATGGCGATATTTAACATTGGATTCATAATTCCACCAGATTTTAAAGAACAGAAAATTTTCCGCGCCATTATAACGGCATTTATGAAAATAACCAGCTGAAAATCCATAAAACAACGTTTTTTCTTATCTTTTTTATCGTTTTTGAGATCCGAATCGAAAAAATGATTCAGTATTCTTGTAGTTGTTAGAAAAGGCATTAAAGTGCGGTCGAAATTGAGGAAAGTTTTATGCGAAAAGGTGTCACATTAGTGGAGTTATTAATTGGTTTGGCGATTATCAGTATTGTATTGAGTTTCACACTTCCCCTATGGCAAACGGATAATCCCAAGAGAATTTTAGCGAAAGAGCAGTATCGTCTTTACTTATTTTTGCGACAAATTCAGGGGCGGGCGGAAAATTCTTCCGAGATTTGGTTTATTTTGGCAAACCGTCATCCCACAACGAAGCATTGGTGTATGACGGGTCAAATCAAAAATGACAAACTCTGTGATTGTTTGAATCCGACCTCTTGCCCAAAAGAGGTTTATGCCCACTTTTACTATCCCTATTTTGCGGATCAAACAACGATCATTAGCCCGAAGATTTACCCTTCTGAAGTGGCGCGTTTTAACGGCATACGCAATACCATTGATTCCAACTGCTTTTTATTACAATCTGGGAAAGAACGCACCTTATTTTCCTTTTTTAATGTAGGAAGTTTGAAATTGAAACCGAATCAATCCGCCAGTGCTTGTACGAGATAATGAGATGAAAAAAGGACAAACATTATTGGTGTTAATGATTTCATTAGCTATTTCGTCCGCACTGTTATTGGTGGTTTCACAGTTTTATACCAATATACAGGTTCAGAATAGGCAGATTTTCTTGAGATTGAAACTTCAAGCAGAATTACAGCGTACGATTCAGCTTCTTGGTAAAGATCTTCGCCGAGCAGGGTTTCGGGCATTAAATAATAAGTTGATTGAAAGCAACGTCAGCTTATTTGAATTAGACGAAAAAGGTTTAGCACTGATTATTTCACAAGCTGACAATGCGCCTAAAAATAGTTGTGCCTTATTTTTTTACGATTTGAATAGGAACGGTTGTATCGGTGAAAAATATACAAAAAATACTTGTTTAAACGGTCGGCAAAATGTGGCAAAAGGAATTGAAAAAGAACTTTTTGGTTATAAATTGAATGGCAAAATGATTGAAACGAAACAAACCTATAAAAGTGCGGTTAGTGCTAAGTGTCAATTAGATGAATGTCAAAAAGCACTTAAACAAACCGCTTGTAATGCCGGCGGAGGTTGGACGGATTTATTGGACAAAAATGAGTATGAAATTACTCACTTGCAATTTAATTTAGTGGCGGAAGGGAAAGGAATTGAAATCCAGCTTATCGGCAATTTAAAAAGGCATCCTGATATTCAATATGAAACATCAATGGTTGTGGCGTTGTGGAATCAATAATGCAACAAAAGGGAAGAAAAGGCGTAGTAACACTCAGTATTTTGATCTTTCTTTCCGGATTATTGGGGGTGATCTTGCTTTTTGATGATAGCACCTTGAGTTTTTTTCGTGCACAGCAAATGCAGCGTAAAAATTATGTAGAACGAACATTAACTTTACAAAAAATGATGTCGTTAGAGAAACAAAAAATTTGTTTATCATTGCCTTTGGATAATTCGGATCCTGTTCGGCAGGTTTCTATAGATATGGAGGGCTCAGAAGATGCAATTCAGTATTCGATCTGGTGTCAACGTATCGCGATATTTAAAAAATCACCAACGAAAGGTGATAATCAAGGTTTGTTGGCAAATTTTATTCAGTTAGAAAATCTTGATGAATTTCGACCGCGCTTTTCAACGCCACCTTATCCCTTAACGACGAATAACGCACCGCAGTTATATTGGTTCCAAGGGAAACAAACGGAATGGGAAGTGAATGGTACAGTACAAGGCATTTTGGTTGCGGAAGGGGATTTAACCCTGCGTGGCAAAGGTCGGGTGAGGGGGGCAGTGATTACAGGCGGAAATCTCATATTAGAGGGGGTGACCGTTGCCTATGCTAAAAAGATCATTGAGCCCTTAGTGCAACAATACAGTAAATGGCAATTAGCGGAGAAAAGTTGGAGTGATTTTAAAGCCCCGAGTGAATAAGGGAATGTCGCTGACTTCCGTGATGTTTACGCTTATGGTGTTTAGCACATTGTTTCTTGTGTTTAATCGCTGGACAGCAAATCAACGCCAAAGTGCGGTGAAAATTTATTATGATTTTCAAGCCTTACAGGTTGCAGAGAATCAGGCTCAGCGGCAGTTTTTAGGTTTACCCTGTGAACAACAAGTAAAACAAAATGGTGCACAATTTCAAATACAATGCCAAGGTAATCAAGTGGTGGTTCGCTCTCCTTTAGGTGAATTTTCACTGAAAAATGAGTAAAAAACGGGTAAAATGCCCCCCATTTTTGCTTATTTTTGATAGGTTGCCATTGTGTTTATCGTTTACTATTCCAATCAACTTGAAAAACAAAAAGATATTCTTGCTGAATTGTTTAAAACGCTGCCACGAGAAGATCCCTTTCAACAAGATATTATCTTGGTGCAAAGTCCTGGCATGGCACAATGGTTACAGATGGAATTAGCAAAGAAAAATGGTATTGTTGCCCATTTGGCTTTTCCTATGCCGGCAACCTTTATTTGGCAACTTTATGCGGAGAATTTACCGGCGGTTTCCCTACAGAATCCTTTTGATAAAGATTCAATGATATGGCGTTTAATGAAATTGATACCCGATTTTTTAGGTCGGAAAGACTTTTCTCCTTTACGTCATTATTTGGCTTCCTCACCTCATTCCGAACAATATAAATGTTATCAATTAAGTCGCAAGATCGCAGATCTTTTTGACCAATATTTAGTTTATCGCCCTGAATGGATTTTTGCTTGGGAAAAAGGGGAAGATGAGCTTATTGCCACACAAATTAAGGCACAACAGGCTCATTTAAATGAAACCTTGCTACAACAAATTCTCGGCAATGTGGCGTGGCAAGGGGAATTATGGCGTACTTTGGTTACGGAGATTAAATCCGATGTGGGAGAAAATGCCACTCATCGTGCTACTTTACACGAGCAATTTCTTGCCTTATTAAATAATAAAAACCAACCGAAAAAATTACCCCATCGCCTTTTTATTTTTGGTATTTCGGCATTACCGATGGCTTATCTGTCTATTTTGCAAGCCATCTCATCGGAAGTAGATATTCACTTATTTTTTAACAATCCCAGCCAAGAATATTGGGGGGATATTCGTGATTTGAAGGTGGATTATCTTACTAACCGCATACGCCGAAACCATCAAAAACACACTGATATTCAACCGCTCTTTTCAGAAGAGCAACGTGTCGCTTTAATGCAGGGATTAGTCGAAACCACTTATCATAATGAACATTTGCAAGTCGGTAACCCGTTGTTGGCAGCTTGGGGAAAAATGGGACGTGATTTCCTTTATACATTGATTCGGGATGAAGAGCGGATCCCTACTTATTCAGTGAATGCTTATGAAGAGATTTCAGCCTCTACCTTGCTTGGGCAATTGCAATCTCATATTTTACATTTAGAAAATCAGCCCTTAAACATTGAAAAAAATGACCGCTCTTTGACAGTGCACGTTTGCCATAGTGCCATGCGGGAAGTGGAAGTGTTGCAAGATTACCTGTTGCATTTATTCAACCAAGATCCGACACTCACGCCGAAAGACGTGGTGGTGATGGTGGCAGACATTAACCAATATACTCCTTATATTCAAGCGGTTTTCGGTCAGAAAAATGGTGAAACACCGCTGATTCCTTTCTCTATTTCCGATAATAAGTTATCAGAAAGCGATGTGTTGGTTTCTTGCTATTTGACATTGTTACGTTTAAAAGAAAGTCCCTTTAGTGCAGAAGAAATTCTCACTTTATTAGATATTCCGGCATTGCGTGAGCGTTTTGAGATTTCCCTTTCTGATCTCCCTTTAGTGCGAGAATGGGTGGCAGATGCGGGCATTCGTTTTGGTTTACAGAAAAAACAAGAGGGAATTAATTTCAATTCATGGCAGGCAGGTTTAGAGCGAATGGTATTAGGCTATGCGATGCGTGAAGAGCATGGAATTTGGCAAGAGAGTCTGGGATTTGATAGTAGTTATGGTTTAAAAGGTTTACTGGCGGGGAATTTATCACGTTTTTTCACTGTGCTTTCTGAATGGCATAAAACGCTCCAACAAGCCCACTCCATAGAAAAATGGCATGAAATATTGACCGCACTTTTGACGGATTTCTTTGCACAAAACGAAGAAACCCATGACACCCTCTTTTATATTCAAGAGAAAATTAACGAGGTAGCACAGTTGCTCTCTTCACTTCATTTTGATTTGCCTCTGCAAGTGGATGTGATAGCCGATGTAATGACCGCCAAACTGGAAGAGTCTCCGAATAGCTTGAAATTTTTAGCCGGTAAAGTGAATTTTTGTACCTTACTACCCATGCGGGCTGTGCCTTTTAAAGTGGTGTGTTTACTGGGAATGAACGAAGCGGATTATCCGCGTACGCAAACGCCAAACAGTTTTGATTTAATGCAATATCATCATCAAAAAGGCGATCGTGTCCACCGTGATGATGATCGTTATTTATTCCTTGAGGCGTTGCTTGCCGCACGGGATTATTGTTATATCAGCTATATCGGGCGTTCTATAATTGATAATCAAGAGAGAGAACCTTCCGTGTTGGTGAGCCAACTGATTGATTATATCAATCAAGAGAAAGAGGATGATCGGAAACTACAAGTTCAACAGCACGCAATGACGGCTTTCAGCCCCAGCAATTTCAAAAATGTGGATAATTTCAACCGCTCTTTTGCCGCGAAATGGTTACCTATGGCAAAAAATGGTGGGCAGGCTGAGCCCAAAGAGTTTGCCTCGCAGATGGAACATCAAGAAAAGATAACGGAAATTGAGCTGGATCGTTTAGTGGGATTTGTGGAAAACCCTGTAAAATTTTTCTTTGAAAAACAACTTGGCGTGTATTTCCGTGATGAAGATGATCGCATTGCCGATAGTGAGAATTTCACTTTGGACGGATTGGATAACTATAGGCTCAATAATGATTTGCTGTATGCTGATGAACAACAATTTGATGAATATTTTGCACTAGCCACAGTAAAGGGTGTGCTACCTCGTGCTCAATTTGGGCAGGTGGCAGCGGAAAATACACGTAATACCGTGTTGGAGTTTAAGGAAAAAATTGTTGATCTCGGCGAGCCGGCTCATCGTTCGGTTGATTTTACGCTGAATGTGATTTGGCAAGAAAAAGAACAGGCTATTCGCTTGTTTGGTTATATGGATAATCTTTTCAATGATACACAACAGGTGATTGAATGGCATTTTGCCGGCTACAAAGATCGTTATCGTATTCGTCCTTGGCTTTATTATTTAATTCAATGTGTTACTCAAGAAGTGACGATACCTCCAAAATTAATTACTAAAGATCAAGTGATCAAATTTCCTCAGGTATCATATGAAACAGCATTGGCACAACTACAAATCTATGTGCAGGCTTATTTACAAAGTCAGGTGGAAATTCAGCCAATACCCACTATAGGGAAAATATCGGATTTTATGATAAAAGATGAAAGTGCGGTTGATTTTGATGGTATTTTGACGAAGCTACAAAAATTGGCGGAAGATGAGAAACGGGGCAGCTATACCAAAAAAGCAGATCCTTATTGGGCGCGTTTGTTGGCGCAAACTACGAAATTTGAAAATCGGAAAAATTTGCGGGCATTATTAAAACAAACGACGGATTGGTTTGGCGTATTATTTGCAAAAAATGATCCAAAATCCTTGAATAAAGGAATGAAGTGAATCGTCAAAATAGACTTTTTTTGCTAAGATAGATACCCATTTTTAGGAGGATACCCTATGCACTGTCCATTTTGTTCCACTGAAGAAACAAAGGTCATTGATAGCCGATTAGTCTCGGATGGTTATCAAGTTCGTCGCCGTCGTGAATGCGGTCATTGTCACGAGCGTTTTACTACGTTTGAAACCGCCGAATTGGTCATACCTAAAATTATTAAAAACGATGGCTCAAGGGAGCCTTTTAATGAAGATAAGCTTCGTAGCGGTATTCAGCATGCTTTGGAAAAGCGTCCGGTAAGTTCGGATGATGTGGAAAAAGCGATTAGTCATATTATTTTACAATTACGTGCTACCGGCGAGCGTGAAGTGCCGAGCCAATTAGTCGGTAAATTGGCAATGAATGAATTAAAAGAAATAGATAAAGTCGCCTATATTCGCTTCGCTTCGGTATATTTGAGTTTTGATAATATCAACCAGTTTACCAAAGAAATTGAAAATCTGAAGGATTAGTTATGTCTGATGAATTTACCGTTCAAGACGAGCAATTTATGCAGCGGGCTTTGGATTTAGCGGCAAAAGGAATCTATACCACAACGCCAAACCCTGCGGTGGGTTGTGTATTAGTGAAAAATGGTGAGATTGTGGGGGAAGGCTTTCATTTTCAGGCAGGGCAGCCTCATGCGGAACGGGTTGCTCTGGCTCAAGCAGGTGAAAAGGCAAAAGGCGCAACCGCTTATGTTACCTTGGAGCCTTGCTCTCATTATGGTCGTACGCCACCTTGCGCATTAGGTTTAATTGAAGCCGGTGTTGTGAAAGTGGTCGCGGCAATGGAAGATCCAAATCCGCAGGTGGCGGGCAGGGGACTTTCAATGCTTGCTGAAGCAGGCATTGAAAGTGCGGTCAATTTACTAAAAGATTCTGCGGAAAAGTTGAATAAAGGTTTTTTAAAACGTATGCGGAAAGGGACTCCTTTTGTACAGCTTAAACTAGCGATGAGTCTTGATGGTAAAACCGCTATGGCAAACGGAGAAAGTAAATGGATTACTGGGGCCGCCTCACGTGCCGATGTGCAAAAAATGCGGGCGAAATCATCCGCACTTTTATCGACTTCCGCTACTGTTTTAGCTGATGATCCCAGCCTAAATGTGCGGTGGGAGGATTTTTCTGTGGATCTTAAAAAAGAATATGTAAAAGAAACGGTGCGTCAGCCTGTGCGTGTCATTTTAGATTCACAACATCGTATTCAGCCAAGCCATAAATTATTTGAAACCGCCTCACCGGTGTGGTTGGTTTCAAGTGAAGTGCGTGATCTTGCGGGTTTTCCCGAGTTTTGTGAACAAATTATCTTGCCTCAGGATAATCTCTTATCTAAATTAATGGTTGAATTAGGAAAACGTCAAATTAATAGTCTTTGGGTCGAAGCGGGAAAAAATTTAGCCGGTAGTTTGATTGAACAAAAATTAGTGGATGAACTGATTCTTTATATTGCCCCCAAATTGTTGGGCGAACAAGCTCGTGGTCTATGTAACTTGCCTCATTTGACACAATTAGCCGATGCTCCTCTGTGGAAACTTAACGAATTTCAACAAATTGGCGATGACATAAAATTAACTTACACGCCAAAAGGATTTTAAATGCTTAAAAAACTTGTTTATTCCGCCCTTTGGGGATTAGCCGCTGCCGGTATAATTCTCTTTGCTGTACCAAGAATAAATAACAGCAATATTTTTATCTCTGATGACATTGTTTCTTTCAAAAATGCGGTGCGTATCGCATCTCCTGCTGTGGTAAATGTGTACAATCGCTCTTTCTCATCAGCCAGTATTAACGATAATGATCAACTGCAAGTGAATAATTTGGGATCGGGCGTGATCATGAGCAAAGACGGCTATATTCTCACCAATAAACACGTGATCCAAAATGCCGATCAGATTGTGGTGGCATTACAAAATGGCAATATTTATGAAGCAAACCTGATCGGTTCCGATAATTTGACGGATCTTGCCGTGTTGAAAATTCATGCCGATAATCTTTCTACTATCCCACAAAATGAGAATCGCCAAGTTCATGTTGGAGATGTCGCTCTAGCGATTGGTAATCCTTATAATCTCGGGCAAAGCGTTTCTCAGGGAATTATTAGCGCCGTAGGACGAAGTGCGGTGGGGGATTCTCTTGGCAGACAAAATTTTATTCAAACGGATGCTTCAATTAACCGTGGTAATTCTGGTGGTGCGTTAATTAATTCGGCCGGTGAGTTAGTCGGTATCAGTACCTTGAGTATCGGTAAAACTTCAACCGAAATCGCTGAAGGATTGAATTTTGCCATTCCGATGGATATTGCAAATGATGTTTTACAGAAGATTATCCGTGACGGACGTGTAATTCGAGGCTATTTTGGCGTACAAAGCGAGATTAATTCCAGTGCGGAACAAGGAATTTTGATTACGGGAGTGACACCTAATAGTCCGGCATCGAAAGCCGGCATTCAAGTGGGTGATGTTATCTTAAAACTCAATAATCAAGCGGGGATTTCAACCCGTGAAATGATGCAAATTATCTCCAATACCAAACCGAATACAAGAGTAACGGTAACAGTAATGCGTTTAGGGCGAGTGTTTGATTTGTCTGTGATGGTGGAAGAGCTTCCGTCTAATTAGAGGTGATATGGAGATTAAAACCAGTCATTTTTTTGCCTGTTTAGATCGTTTGCGTTTGATTCAACGTTGGTCATTAATGCGCAATATTGAGAAAGAAAATCTAGCAGAACATAGCTTGCAAGTCGCATTTGTGGCACAAGCACTGGCAATTATTAAAAATAAATTTTTTGATGGTAGGGTTAATTCGGAACGAATCGCAGTGATGGCGATGTATCACGATACTTCTGAAATTTTTACCGGTGATTTGCCGACACCGATTAAATATTTCAATCCTGAAATTACTCAAGCCTATAAACAAATTGAGAGTGCAGCCGAACTTCATTTAATCAGCCTTTTACCGCAAGAACTGCAAGGTGATTTTGCCCCCTATTTAGACAGTGAAACTTTTTCTGAT
Organism: Rodentibacter mrazii; assembly: GCF_001998825.1. Taxonomy (GTDB): domain Bacteria; phylum Pseudomonadota; class Gammaproteobacteria; order Enterobacterales; family Pasteurellaceae; genus Rodentibacter; species Rodentibacter mrazii. The sequence goes on along the minus strand of NZ_MLHG01000032.1, from coordinate 5,371 downwards.
GAGGAAAAACATTTAGTGAAACAGGCGGATTTAATTTGTGCTTATATTAAAGCACAATTTGAGCTGGAGAATGGCAATCAAGAATTTAAAACCGCAAAAACAAGATTGGAAACTCTGATGCAACAATGGCATAGCCAAGAAATGGATTACTTCTTACAAGTCTTTATGCCGAGTTTTGGGCGTTCGTTGGATGAGATTGCGTTGTAGAAATCGTTATATATCAGACACTTTTGAGAAGTGCGGTCAATTTTCCAAACAAAAATGGCGTTAATTAAAACGCCATTTTTATATTAGATCACCACTGAACCGACAATACTCCGCGTTGCTTCTTTTACTTCCGTGAGTTTTACACGCAAAACATCCCCGATTTTATATGCCCGTTCACCTTTAATATAGAGGGCGAGTTCATCGGCATTGACCTGCATTTCCTCTTTATTATTGTGAAGAGTAGAGGCCGGCACAAACATTGATGCACCATTTTCTAATAATTGAACCCGCAATCCTCCCCGCATAACATCTTGCACTTCAGCGTCAAATTCTGCATTTTCAGCCACTTTATCGACAAGATAGCGACAATATAACCAATCGGCAATATCACGTTCTACTAAGCGATTTTGACGACGGGCTTCTTGCAAGCGTGCTAAAACTTCCTCTTGTGGTTTTTCATAGGCTTGTTGTGTGAGTACGGCTTTAATTAAGCGGTGATTCACCATATCGGAATACTTGCGAATTGGTGATGTCCAAGTGGCATATCCTTCTAAACCAAGACCAAAGTGCGGTGCTAATTCAGCCTTAAATTCGGCAAAGGTTAAATAGCGGCGCAGGCGTAATTCAAGATAATCGCTTTCAATAGGTTCGATATCGTGGCGCATTTGGCAATAGCCGTTTAGCGTTGATAAATTTTCCACGGAATAACGCTCATTAAGTTCTGCTTGATTTTCTTCATTGGCTAAATTTGCTATTAAGAAATGGTGAGCATTTTCCAAGAATTTTTTATCAAAACCGCTATGAGTATTGAAAATGCCGGTTTTTGTCTGTTCATTTAAGAATTGTGCCGCACAAATATTCGCGATAATCATAGATTCTTCTACAATTTGGTTTGCAATACGTCGGTGTTCTGCTTTGATCTCTTGTACTTTACCGTTTTCAGCAAGCACAAAGGAATAATCCGGCTTTTCTTTGAATAATAGCGAATGGGTTTTACGCCAGTTGATACGTGATAGGGTAAATTGGTATAAACGCTGGATTTGTTCGCTGATTTCTTTGGTTTCCGGTTGCCATGCATTGGGTGCTTGTTCTAGATAATCAGACACCTTGTTATAGGCAAGTTTGGCTTTTGATTGTACATAAGCCGAAACAAAATTCGGTTTTGTCGTGATATTGCCTTGTAAATCCGTTTCAATATAGCAAACAAGAGCGGGACGGGTTTCATTTGCGATTAAAGAGCAGAGTTCATCAGAAAGCTCGGGCGGCAACATTGGGATATTAAATCCCGGGAGATAATTCGTGAAACAACGTTGCTTCGCATCTTTTTCGATTTGTGAATTAAGCGCAATATAGGCTGTCGGGTCGGCAATGGCGACAACTAATTTCCAACCGATTTGTTCACCATTTTGCTCAATAGGTTCGATATAGAGGGCATCGTCCATATCTTGTGTGCTTTCGCTATCAATGGTCACAAAATGAAGTGCGGTCAAATCTTCACGGATTTGTTGATCAATCATTTCATAATGATCTGTCCCTTGTACCGGATAACGGGGTTGTTCGTGACGGGCGAGTGTGACCCACCAAGGTGCAAATTCATCATCTGCACGGCAGATAAATTGGTTAATCGTGGCATAGAAAAAGCGATCATCACGTAATGGATGGGTTTTCAGATTAGCAACAACCCAATCTCCTTCTTGCAATTCTTCTTTGACCGACTTAGCTTGTTGTGCGCCAATAGGTTGATTAATGCTTGGGTGATCGACCAACACTTGTAATTTCTTGTCTTTATTGAACCGCACTTTTGCAATAAAACGGGTCAGCATGGGTTCAATCAAGGATTCCGGTTCAGCTTGTTCTTTATCACCTTGTTTTTCAATAGTGGCGGTAATTTTATCGCCGTGCATCACTTTTTTCATCGCAGGTGGCGCAATAAAATAAGTTTTCTTATCACATTCTAAAAAGCCATAGGCTTTGTCGGTGCTTTTCACTACACCTTCCACACGCTCTTTGCTTTCGTGAATTTGTTGTTTAAGTTGTGCGAGTAATGGATTATCTTGGAACATAGTTATATTTTCAAAAAAGAGAAAAGGCAGACCGATAAGCCTGCCCAAAATAAATGAATCAAAAATTATTCTTCGCCTAATTCGCCCATTGCAGTGATACTAAAACCGGCATCAACATGAACGATCTCACCGGTAATACCCGAGGCGAGATCAGAACATAAAAACGCAGCGGAATTACCCACATCTTCGATAGTGACTGTACGGCGTAATGCGGCAGTTTTCTCAAAGGCAGAAAGCATTTTCTTGAAGTTTTTAATTCCTGAGGCGGCTAATGTACGAATCGGACCGGCAGAAATAGCATTAACACGGATACCGTCTTTACCTAAATCTGCAGCCATCACACGAGTTGCCGCTTCTAATGAAGCTTTTGCCAAACACATGACATTGTAGTTAGGGATAGCACGTTCCGCCCCTAAGTAAGAAAGAGTTAATAACGCCGCGTTTGGATTTAAATAAGAGCGTGCGGCTTGCGCCATTGCCACAAAGCTATATGCACTGATATCGTGAGCAATACGATAGCCTTCACGAGTTGCGGCATTGACATAATCACCATCTAATTGATCGCCCGGTGCAAAAGCAATAGCGTGAACGAAACCGTCAAATTTATCCCAATGTTTACTTAATTCAGCAAAACAGTTTTGGATACTTTCATCGGTTGCTACATCTAAAGGAAGAACAATATCAGTACCGAATTCTTTGGCAAATTCTTCTACGCGCGGTTGTAATTTTTCGTTTAAATAAGTGAAAGCAAGTTCCGCACCTTGCTCTTTCATTGATTTTGCAATCCCGTAAGCGATGGAACGATTACTTGCGAGACCGGTGACTAAAATTCGTTTACCTGTTAAGAAACCCATATTTTTTTTCCTTTAACCATAGGTGTGAAAAGTCTGTCGATTATACCTATTTTGGCTATTTGGTGCAATTTTTAGCACTGTACTTTCGGTTTGTTTAGCCGTTAGATCTTTCATTAATAAACTAGTAGAAACTTTCTACTCGTGATTCAAAGCATTTTTGATAGCCTGTGCAATCTCAAATGCCAAATTAACGGGTACAGCATTACCGATCATTTTATAAGCGTCATTTGTATTTTTATAAATAAATTTAAAATCATCAGGGAAACCTTGAATTCTAGCAACTTCTCTAATAGTCATTCGCCGATATAAATTTTCTTTACCTAGGACAAATCTGTAATCGTTTGTACCGTGTTTTTCCATTTTAGGAGCTTGGGGATGTAATTGACACTGGCGACCAGATGCTTGCACTGTAAAAGCTTGTTCGTGCCAAGCTTTAACTCGATTTCTACTCATAAAAATAGGGGAGAAACTACCTATAAAATATTCATTATTATTGATCGCTTTGGGATTACTCTGATTGCGTTCTAAAGCAGGGACTGCTGTATCTTGCAAATCCCAGATAATATCTTTAAGAGACAGTTTTTTATCATCATCAATCGTTGACCCTTTAGGGAATTGAAACAGTGTGTTTAGGTCTTTTCTAAAACCAATATAGAAGACTCGTTTACGTTCTTGTGCAACACCATAATCTTTCGCATTTACCATTGTTAATGTCACATCATAGCCACATTCATCAAACATTTTTAATAAATTTTGAACTGCTTCATTATGTCGATTTGCTAACATCCCACTTACGTTTTCAGCTAAGAAAAATTTAGGCTTTTTATTGTTTAAAATACGAATATAGTCAAAGAAAAGTTGACCGCGAGCATCATTGATTCCACGCAAACTCCCGGCTTCTGACCAAGATTGGCAAGGGGGACCACCAATTATCCCATCAATTTCGTTTGGGAAGTCTTCTTCTTTTATATGACGAATATCCCCTTCAATTAGGTAGGTATTAGGATGATTAGCTTTAAAAGTTTCCCAAATAGTTTTGTCATATTCATTGGCAACAGGAATTTCAAAGCCCGCTTTTTCAAATCCTAGATCCAATCCCCCACATCCACAAAATAAACTTATTACTTTCATTATTACCTTTTAAATATAATATGTTACTAGTTTTGCATTTTTTAATTGAGCAGGATTATTTGGATTTTGAATTTTTACATCTATAATGCTTAATTTATCATCTTGTAAATCTAGTAACTCTTGAATATTATCAAAACTGTTCCATTTTTCATCATTGATAATTGCCATAAAATTAAAAGTACGGTAAAAATCTCGTTGATAAATAGCACTAAATACTGTCCACGGATTTTCAATTCCCCACATCCCTCGAACTCTCAAATAGGTTATACCTAGAGGGTCAACTTTATTCACTCGTCCTAGTTCTTTGGTTTCTGAAAATTCAACATTTGGGATACTTTCCACACCATTTTTTATCGTTGATTTTATACGAAGATAACATTCTTCATCGGCACAATAATCAATTCCATAGACCATACATAAATGCTTTAAATTTCTGCCATCAATGATACCTACCGAATAAATAATATCTTTTTCTTTCCAATTTTCAGCTTGACGACAAGCATTTGAAATCATTGTGCTGTGACTAAATAACTTTGCTTTTGGATAACTACTATTTAATGCTAATGCGGAGTGATTATTTTCAATTTTCTTAACTTCAATAGCATCGCCATTTTTTAGCATTGCATCTGGAGGATTACTGTTATTTCCTAAATATGAGAAAGTTTCGCTCAATTTCTGTATGCGCTCTGTTTCGGACATATTGAAAGTATTAGCAAACAAATCTTTGATGTATTCTTCCAATGAATCCCCTGATTGATTAGCTCTATTTTTACCTTGATAATATTGAACTAATTCTGTTATGGGATTATTGACTAAATTAATGATCGCATCAATTATGTTCATTTTATAATCTTATTGAGAAATGATGGGACGGAAGTATAACAAAAATGAGTAGTAATTGTTAATGGGGTAATAGAAGAAAAACATTTATAACTAAGTGAAGGAAGCTCAGCGAAAAGATAATGGAATAAACATATAAATTTTCCTTTATTTTTCAAGTTATATGAATTTCGTTTTTTTCTTAAACAAAACACCTATAGTGTGGTAAAGAACTGAAGAAATATTATGAAGTTTGGGGCTGATTGGTTCGGCCCCATAAATTAAAGAGTCAGTGAT
>NZ_MLHG01000031.1 GCF_001998825.1 Rodentibacter mrazii | reverse complement strand
CCACCGTAGTGTTTTGCTAACACTGTCGTGATTGCTGCTGTTAAAGTTGTTTTACCGTGGTCAACGTGGCCGATTGTACCCACGTTTACGTGCGGTTTTGTACGTTCAAATTTTTCTTTAGACATTTAAAGAGTCCCTCTAAATAGACACGGTTATCGATGGGTAAATAAACCACATTAACCAATAAAATTGTTTACTATTTAATTTAAAGGAAGAGAATTTTAAGGCTGGTGCTGATAGGCGGATTTGAACCGCCGACCTCACCCTTACCAAGGGTGCGCTCTACCAACTGAGCTATATCAGCGTTTGGAGCGGGCAGCGGGAATCGAACCCGCATCATTAGCTTGGAAGGCTAAGGTAATAGCCATTATACGATGCCCGCAAGTCCTAAATTCATCTGTCCCATCAGAATTCATCTAAAAGATGGTGGAGGGAGAAGGATTCGAACCTTCGAAGGCTGAGCCAACAGATTTACAGTCTGCCCCCTTTGGCCGCTCGGGAACCCCTCCACGCTAAATGAATGCTTGTTTACGAAAGAATGGTGCCGACTATCGGAATCGAACTGATGACCTACTGATTACAAGTCAGTTGCTCTACCTACTGAGCTAAGTCGGCGTGTCGTAAGCAAGTGAGGCGTATTATATGGAAAAAAGTTTGCCTGACAAGTCTTTTTTCTAAAAAAGTTTATTTTTTTACTTGTTCGTTTAATTTGCAAGCAAAACCACCCGTATTTTGATGTCATTTTCATCAAGTGAGAGAAAAACAATGCATAACAAGGCGTTATAGGGTATATTTTTCAGCAATATTTCAACAACATTATCGTTATATAGTGGAAATTTCAAACCAACTCACGCCATTTTTGAGTTTTAGCCGGGAACAATGGGCAAACTTGAGAAAATCGGTACCATTAAAACTCACTGAACAAGATCTTAAACCGCTACTTGGCTTTAATGAAGAGCTTTCCCTTGATGAAGTGAGCACTATTTATTTACCACTCGCTCGTTTAATTAACTATTATATTGACGAAAACCTCCGTCGCCAGACTGTACTCAATCGCTTTTTAGGCGGACAAAGTCCTAAAGTCCCTTATATTATTAGTATTGCAGGTAGCGTTGCGGTGGGAAAAAGTACCTCTGCGCGAATTCTACAATCACTCCTTTCTCATTGGTCGAACGAAAGAAAAGTTGATCTTATTACGACTGACGGATTCCTCTACCCGCTTGAAAAACTGAAACAGGATAATCTACTGCAAAAAAAAGGATTTCCCGTTTCTTATGACACGGCAAAGCTCATTCATTTTTTAGCTGAAATTAAATCCGGTAATAAAAATGTTAAAGCACCGATCTATTCACATCTCACATACGATATTATTCCTGATGAATTTAACGAAGTGAATCAGCCCGACATTTTAATTTTAGAAGGATTGAATGTACTACAAACGGGTGGAAACAAAAGTAATCAAATTTTCGTTTCTGATTTTGTGGATTTTTCAATTTATGTGGATGCAGAAGAAAATTTACTAAAAGAATGGTATATCAAACGATTCTTAAAATTCCGCCAAAGTGCCTTTAGCAACCCTGATTCCTACTTTAAACATTATGCCACGCTTTCGGAAGAAGAGGCAGTTTCCACAGCCTCCCAAATTTGGGAAAGTATAAATGGTTTAAACCTACGGGAAAATATTTTACCAACCCGCGAACGGGCAAACCTCATTTTGACAAAAGGTGCGGCTCACGCAGTGGAATTAGTCAAACTCAGAAAATAAAAAGAGCGGTTAAAAACAACTTTGTTTCTTAACCACTCTTTTATTCCTCTCGTTATTTATACATTTAACCAAAAAGTGACGGGCCCATCATTGGTTAGGCTGACTTGCATATCTGTGGCAAAACGCCCATTTTCAACCTGAATTTTTTCAGCACATTTTTGTGAAAAATAGTCATAAAGTTCCTTTGCAAATGTTGGATCTGCGCCTTTAGAAAAACTCGGGCGCAAGCCTTTCTGTGTATCGGCGGCTAAAGTGAATTGGGACACCACCAATAATGCGCCGTCGGCTTGCTGAACATTCAAATTCATTTTGTCGTTTTCATCGCTAAAAACGCGGTAATTTAACACTTTTTCCGCAAGTTTATCCGCTTTGACGCGATCATCTTCTTTTTCTACGCCAAGCAATACTAATAACCCTTTGCCAATTTTTCCGACAGTTTCACCCTTCACATCCACTTGAGCCTGTGTAACACGTTGTATTAATGCAATCATGGTATTTCCTTAATTTCTTCATTTTCTAACCGCACTTTTTCTCGCTTTAGCTCTGCTAACACGGCGGCGAGTTGCGCGCCAAGTAGAACCACCGTCCAACTTAATTGAATCCAGAGCAACATAATCGGCAGTGTCGCCATCGCACCGTAAATCAATTGATAAGAAGGGAAAGTAGCAATATACCAAGCAAAAGCCTGTTTACCCAAGGTGAAGAACACCGAGGCGATTAATGCCCCTGCTGCGGAATGTTTAATACTAACTTTTTTATTCGGCACCACCGTATAAAGCACGGTAAAAATAAACCAAGTAGAAAGAAAAGGCACAAAACTGAGGAGTTTTAAACCGAAAGAAAGATGTTTCGAGGTTTCAAACATGGTTTTTACATAAGCACTGGCAGCAATACTTGTACCGATGAGCAAAGGCCCGAGGGTTAAAATCAGCCAATAAATGGCAAAAGAGGTAAAAATCGGACGAGAGCTGGCATCTTGCCAAATGCCGTTTAAGGTGCGATCAATGGAATTAATCAACATTAATGCCACGGCAATTAAACTCACAATCCCCACCGCACTCATCTGCTTAGAATTATTCACAAACTCATCAATATATTGCCCGACAACATCACCGGCAGAAGGTGCAAAATTGGTGAAAATAAATTCTTTTAATGCACCGGTGACTTCGTTAAATACGGGAAATGCCGAAAAAATAGAGAAAATCACCATAATTAACGGCACAATCGCCAACATCGTGCTATAAGTGAGCGAGCCCGCAGCCTGTGTCAATTTATTTTCATTAAAACGCAGCCAAAATTGTTTAAAGAAAGTGAAATCCGTCATAACCACGCTCCACAGCAATGTTTAAATTTTTTACCTGAGCCACAAACACAAGGTTGCTTCATCGTTGGCAGTACGACAGTCGGATCAACAAAATACCAACGACCTTCAATTTTGACAAAAATTGACCGCTCTTGGTGGGATTGTTCCCCGTCTTCCCCCTGAAAAAGAGCATTAAATTCCACCGCACTTTGGCTTTTTGTTAAGGTTTCCGTTTTCCGAATCTGTAAGCCAAGCCATTGTGTGTTGTCCGCCCAATCCTGTAAGATTTGAACATTTAACTGAGATTGTTGATTGGGCACAGTGGTTTCCACAATATAGGGAATGTTTTTCAGTACATAGGCAGAATAACGAGAACGCATTAGTTGTTCTGCGGTTTCCGGTAAGGCTTGCTGATGATGAAATACACCACAACAATCAGCATAATTTTTTGTGGATTGACAAGGGCAAAGTGCGGTCGTTTTAGTGATCATTTTGGTATGCCTTGATTTTACTTAATTGCGAGTTCAACGAACGTTTAAACGCCACGGCTAATTCCTCAATAGCCAACGCTTGTTCTAATTCTTCCGTTGTTGGTTTGCCTGATAACAAACGATTTAAGTGGCGAATGGTGAATTGCGGATAAGGTCTGCTTTGTAATATTAATTCATCACCTTGTGCAATTCCCCCTTCTTCAATTACCCGCACATACCAACCGGTCCAACCTGAAAAATAAATCGTTTTTTGGGTTTCTGAATTGTTGGTATTTTTCGATAAACGCTCACAGGGTTTACGGGGTTGGGACACTTCCAAAAGTGCGGTGCCTATTTTAAAACGATCGCCCACACAAACGGAATCCTCATCAAACCCCGATACCACAAAATTTTCGCCGTATATTGCCGTTCCGCTATAAGAAAAATGCTCGCCTAATAATTCGTTTAAGGCAGAAAATGACGTATCAGACATAAAAAAGAGCGCTTTATCCACCCCGCCATGGTGCTTTTTTAATCCCACATCGTTGCCATATGCGCCAAGTTTGTGGATTTTTACTGATGATACGGGCTGTTTGCGGATTGCACTTTCATAAGTTGAACCGTCCGCAAAAGTCAATGGCTCAACCTCCCCAATTTTGATCACCAAAATTTCCGCTTTGGACATTTTATTTCCCCTTTTTACAAAAACGCACAAAATTATACCGTAAAATCACTTAAATTTTGACCGCACTTTGTTTTTTCCTTATCATCTCGTTCAATCAATACACAAAAAAAGGAACATTTATGCAATATGATCTCGCCCGAACAGAACTGGGAAAAACACTGGGTATTACCGCCAAAATGGCAAACCGGCACGGATTAATTGCCGGTGCGACCGGTACGGGAAAAACCGTCACCCTACGTAAAATTGCGGAGGCGTTTAGTGATGATGGTGTGCCGGTTTTTTTAGTGGATGTGAAAGGCGATCTTTCAGGCTTGGTTAATCACGGACAATTTAGCGGTAAAATCGCCGAACGTATTGAACAATTTAATTTAGGCGGTGAACACTATTTGAACGGCTATCCGGTTTCTTTTTGGGATGTGTTTGGTAAAACAGGCATTCCGCTACGCACCACCATTTCTGAGATGGGGCCTTTATTGCTTTCCCGTCTGTTAAACCTCAATGCTACACAAGAAGGTTTGTTAAATCTGGTTTTCCGTGTAGCAGATGATAAAGGCTTATTGGTTATTGATTTAAAAGATCTCCGTGCGATGCTGAAATACGTAGCAGAAAATGCCAAAACCTTCCAAGTGGAATACGGCAATGTCTCTGCGGCGAGTGTGGGGGCAATTCAACGTGCATTGCTTACCCTTGAAAATGAGGGAGCGGCAAATTTATTCGGTGAACCCGCCCTTAATCTTGACGACTGGTTACAAACCCGTGATGGACGTGGCGTGATTAATGTTTTAAATTCGGAGCAACTGATTAATTCACCAAGAATGTATAGTGCGTTCTTATTATGGTTAATGTCCGAATTATTTGAGCAATTACCGGAAGTGGGTGATCCGGATAAACCTAAATTCGTCATGTTTTTTGATGAGGCACATTTATTATTTGACGATGCCCCAGCAGTATTGGTGGAAAAAGTCGAAAAAGTGGTACGTTTAATTCGTTCTAAGGGTGTTGGCATCTATTTTGTCACACAAAATCCATTAGATTTACCGGATACGGTTTTAGGTCAATTGGGTAACCGTGTACAACACGCATTACGTGCTTTCACACCACGTGATCAAAAAGCGGTAAAATCCGCAGCCGAAACCTTCCGTGCCAACCCAGCGGTCAATGTAGTAGAAAGCATTTCGACACTTGGCGTAGGGCAGGCATTGGTCTCTTTCTTAGACGAAAAAGGTATGCCAACCCCTGTTGAAATTGCCTATATTTACCCACCGAAAAGCCAACTTTCCCCCCTTTCAGGCGAAGAACGAACCACCTGGGTAAAAGATGATGAGCTTTATCCGTTCTACAAAGATTATGTGGATAACGAATCTGCCTTTGAAGTCTTAAATGCACAAGCCGATCTTGCCGCCGTGCAAAAAAAACAAGCGGAGCAAGCTCAAGAGGAAGAAGAAAACGGCATTTTAGGCAGCCTCAGCCGTATGATTTTCGGCACGAAAAAACGGGGCGATAAATTAAGCCCGACAGAACAAATGGTGAATAGCGTTGCAAAATCTGTAGGGAGAAATATTCGCAATGAAGTCACCAAACAAATTATGCGTGGTATTTTAGGCGCATTAAAAAAATAACAAACCAAAGTGCGGTCATTTTTACCGCTAAATTTAAATTAAGGAGACAACTATGTCAGAGGTATTTCATTTAAACTTAACCAAAGCACAATTAAAAGGAGCAACCATCGCCATCGTTCCAGGCGATCCCGCTCGTAGCGAACGTATTGCCAAACACCTTGATAATCCTGAGTTCCTCACCAGTACCCGAGAATTTACCTCGTGGTTAGGTTATTTAAACGGACAACCCGTTGTGGTGTGTTCTACCGGTATTGGCGGCCCGTCCGTCTCTATTTGCGTGGAAGAATTAGCCCAACTCGGTGTTCGTACTTTTTTACGAATCGGTACTACCGGTGCGATCCAACCGCACATTAATGTAGGCGATATTCTCGTCACTACCGGTGCAGTACGTTTAGACGGTGCAAGCAAACATTTTGCCCCATTGGAATATCCGGCCGTCGCCAATTTTGAGTGTACTACCGCCCTTTACAATGCGGCGAAAGAACAAGGTATTGAGCCTTTTGTCGGCATCACCGCTTCATCAGACACCTTCTATCCGGGTCAAGAACGTTATGACACTTACAGTGGAAAGATTTATCGTGATTACCAAGGCTTACTCAAACAATGGCAGGATCTTAATGTGATGAATTTTGAGATGGAATCCGCAACCTTGTTTACCATGTGTAGTGCCCTAGGTTTACGTGCAGGTATGGTTTCAGGAGTGATCGTGAATCGCACGCAACAAGAAATCCCAAATGAAGCCACTATAAAAGCCAGCGAAGAAAAAGCCATTTCCGTGGTGGTAGAAGGGGTGAGAAAATTATTAGCCTAATATGATAAAAAGGCGTTTTTGGAAGTTCAAAAATGCCTTTATTTTTAACCGCACTTTTAACTGTTCGCTCTCGCAAAGGCTGCCGCTTCATCAATCAATTCATCGCTTGGGCGTTGGTGGGGTATAGAGTTCAAATTGTTCCACCGCCTGTAAAACAATCACCTCTGCCCCGGAAATGGTTTGTTTTCCTTGACTTTCCGCATATTGAATGAATGGTGTTTCTGCTGGGATTGCTACCACATCAAAGGCAACATTTGCCGTATCAATCATTGCTTTAGGAAAAGCGAGAACCATCTCTTCTTTTCCTCCTTTCATCCCAATTGGGGTGACATTGACTAAAATATCCGCCTGCTGATTTTCTAAGCAATTGATATATTCATAACCGTAAAGTGCGCTCAAATATTTACCTGTTTTTTTCATTTCTGGCATACACTTTTAAATCATTAAAACCGCTGTTTTTAAATGCAGCGATAACGGCTTTTGCCATCCCTCCGCTACCCTGTACGATGACCCGTGCATTTTTATCTAATTGATATTTCTCAATTAATTTCACAATTGCAATGTAATCGGTGTTATAAGCACGTAAAAAGCCATTGTCATTTACAATGGTATTCACCGATTCAATGGTTTGGGCGGAAGGGTGAATTTCATCTAAAAACGGCATACAGCTTTCTTTGAACGGCATAGACACGGCACAGCCCCGAATACCTAGAGCACGCACACCTTTCACCGCGTGTTCAATATCTTGTGTAGTAAAAGCTTTATAAATAAAGTTAAGCCCAAGTTTTTCATATAAATAATTATGAAATGTGGTGCCAAAATTTCCCGGTCTGCCGGAAAGAGACATACAGAGTTGGGTGTCTTTATTGATCATTTTTACCTCAAATATTTAAATTCATCCCATCATCAATAAAATATTGGTTCATTTCAAATGCCGGTTTGGCGGCTTTGTCTTTGCCAATAATACGTGCCGGTACGCCTGCGGCAGTGGCATATTCCGGTACAGCTTGAAGCACGACGGAATTTGCGCCGATTTTGGCATATTTGCCTACTTCAATATTGCCGAGTATTTTTGCTCCGGCGCCAATCATCACGCCTTCCCGCACTTTCGGATGACGATCACCGGATTCTTTACCCGTTCCGCCTAAGGTAACGCCTTGTAGAATGGATACATCATTTTCAATAATAGATGTTTCCCCTACCACAATACCTGTAGCGTGGTCGAACATAATGCCGTGACCAATTTTGGCGGCGGGGTGGATATCCACATCAAAAGCCACAGAAATTTGATTTTGTAAATAGAGGGCGAGCGCTTTTCGATCTTGTTGCCATAAATAATGGGTAATTCGATAGCTTTGAATGGCGTGAAATCCTTTTAAATAAAGTAATGGGGTGGACCATAATTCCACGGCAGGATCTCGTTGGCGCACCGCTTTAATATCGCAAGCGGCATAATCAATAATCGCCGGTTCGGCTAAATAGGCTTCTTCAATGATTTCACGCAAAGAGATTGCCGGCATAATCGGGTTAGCTAATTTATTGGCGAGCAAATAACTTAACGCATTCCCCAAATTTTGATGTTTTAAAATCGTAGAATGAAAAAAGCTTGCAAGCATGGGTTCGTGCTCTGCCAATGTTTTCGCCTCTTGACGAATATGTTGCCATACTTCTAATGTCATTTTTCCTCCTTATTCGCCTTTTCGTTCACGCCCAAGTAAACTACGAACCACATCTTGTGCATTTTTACCACAAAAGAGAATTTGGTAAATTTGTTCTGTAATGGGCATTTCCACGCCTTGACGTTGAGCGAGCAAGTACGCCTCTTTTGTGTTGTAAAAACCTTCCACGACCTGTCCGATATTGTCCATTGCCGTTTGTGCATTCAATCCTTCGCCTAGCATAAGCCCAAAACGGCGATTGCGTGATTGATTATCGGTGCAGGTTAAAACGAGATCACCTAAACCGGACATACCCATAAAAGTATTGGGATTTGCCCCTAACGAAACGCCCAATCGGCTGATTTCTGCAATACCTCGGGTAATTAATGCGGTTCGTGCGTTAGCGCCAAACCCCATACCATCGGAAATGCCTGCACCAATGGCAATCACATTTTTAATCGCCCCACCAAGCTGCACACCGATCATATCGGAGTTCACATACACTCGAAAATGCTTGCTGCAATGAATGCGGGCTTGAAATTCAAGGGCAAATTGTTCGTTATTGGAAGCAAGGGTGATCGCTGTGGGGAGGCCTTGTGCCAGTTCTTTGGCAAAGGTGGGGCCGGAAAGCACGGCAAGGGGATAATTTGTTCCCAGTTGTTCTTCCACTACGGTTTGTAAAAGCCGCCCGGTGTTTCGTTCCAGCCCTTTGGTTGCCCAAATAAGACGATGATGAGGCTGTAAGTGCGGTCGGATTTTAGCGAGAATTTCGTTAAAGGCATGACTTGGTACAACGATTAAAATATCTTGTGACTGATGGAGTGATTGTGCCAAATCATCTTCTAAATGTAATTCTTCAGGAAATACAATATCGGGCAAGAAACGCCGATTTTGACGTTCAAGTCGCATTTGCTCAATATGCGTAGGACTATGCCCCCAAAGATAAGTCGGCGATCCGTTACGTGAGAACGATATTGCCAATGCGGTGCCATAGGAGCCGGCGCCAAGTACGGTAATAGGTGATTGAGGTTGCATATTTTCCCCAAAAAATAAAGGGCAAGCCTAAACTTACCCTTTTTTATCAAGAATTAATGTTGCGTTTCTTTCGTTTCTTCAGCTTGGGCATTTCCTGCTTCTTGCTGACGGTTCATATATTCAATGAATAACGCATCAAAGTTCACCGGAGAAAGATTTAATGCCGGGAATGTGCCACGGTTCACTAGGCTTGAAACGAGTTCACGGGCATAAGGGAACAACATATTCGGACATTGTGAGGTTAAGCAATGTGCCATTTGCACCTCTTCCAAACCACTAATCGTGAATACGCCCGCCTGTTTTACTTCACAGAGGAAAGCAAGATCACCGGAATCTTCCAATGTGGTTTCCACTGTAATGTTAAGTGTTACTTCATATAAATCATCGCCTAATTGCACGGTTTCAGTACTTAGGTCAAAACCGAGTTTAGGTTTCCATTCTTGATGAAAAATATGCGGAAGGTTCGGCGCTTCAAAAGAAACATCTTTGACGTAAATACGCTGAATTTGTAATACGGCTTGTGATTCTTCCGTAGCCACTTCAGGTTGTTGGTTTTGTTCTGACATAATGTTGTTCCTTATTTGTGTTTTTTAACAATAGGTAAATTTGCGCCCATCCAAGCGGAAATCCCTTCTTTTAATATATAAACGCGTGCAAAGCCTTGTTTCACGAGTAATGCTGCGGATGCCGGCGCCGATACGCCATTGACATCCACCAAAACTAATGGTTTTTCTTTGTGTTGTTCAATTTTGCCGAGGTTGGCATTTTTTATATCGCTTGGAAGTAAATTGATACTATTAATAATATGCCCACGTTGAAATTCATCTAAGGTACGAAGATCGAGTACAACGGCATCTTCATTGTTGATTAAACGAATCACTTCAGGGTGTGGAATTACTTTAAATTTTTCTGTTGCCGATTTAAAAAAGGTGTAAATCACCATAGCGAAAATCGCAAACCAAGAAACGGTTAATAAGGTGTGTTTTTGTGCAAATTGAATTGCATCAGGCAGAAACTCTTGCATTGTTGTCTCAATATAATGTTAGTTAAATTTAGGCTGAAATAGGGCTTAAGTATAACCGCACTTTAGTTTTCTTTCAAAAAAATTCTAAAAAGAATAAAAGGCTGTTGAAAGCTTATCCAATTACAAATTGTTTTTGTGATCGTGATCATAAATTTCTCTTTTTATGATTCCATCCTATTTAATTTAGTTGGAAGATAACAAGGCGTTCTCTTTTTATTATTCTTATGGAGTTTCCTATGAAATTAAACAAATTGGCGTTTTCTTTAGTACTGGGTTTTAGCGTTTCTGTAGTGAATGCGGCAGAGTTGCCAAATATTACTATTCTTGCGACAGGCGGTACAATTGCCGGCAGTGGGCAAAGTGCGGTTAATTCTGCCTACAAAGCCGGACAACTTAATATTGATACGTTAATTGATGCGGTGCCGGAAATGAAAAATATCGCCAATATCAAAGGTGAACAAATTGTGAAAATCGGTTCGCAAGATATGAATGATGAGGTCTGGTTAAAGCTTGCTAAAGCGATTAATGCGCAATGCAAAGATACCGATGGTTTTGTGATTACACATGGTACCGATACCATGGAAGAAACCGCCTATTTCTTAGATCTCACAGTAAAATGTGAAAAACCGGTTGTTCTTGTAGGGGCGATGCGTCCTGCTACCGAAAAGAGTGCGGACGGTCCATTAAATTTATATAACGCCGTCGTTGTTGCGACAGATAAAAAATCTGCCGGTCGTGGTGTACTTGTTGCGATGAATAATGAGGTTCTTGGTGCACGTGATGTCACGAAAACCAGTACAACCGCCGTGCAAACATTCCATTCACCAAATTTTGGTGCATTAGGCTATATTCATAACAGTAAAGTTGATTATGAACGTTCACCGGAAAGCAAACATACGGTAAACACGCCATTTGATGTGGAAAAATTAGACAGTTTACCAAAAGTGGGGATTGTTTATGCCTATTCTAATGCGCCAATTGAGCCGTTAAATGCATTGCTGGATGCGGGCTACCAAGGTATTGTTACGGCTGGGGTCGGGAATGGTAACCTAAATGCCGCTCATTTGGAACGCTTAGAAAAAGCGGCAAAAGACGGCGTGTCTGTCGTGCGTTCTTCTCGAGTGCCGACGGGTTATACGACGCGTGATGCTGAAGTGGATGACTCTCAATATGGCTTTGTCGCTTCCGGTACTTTGAATCCGCAAAAAGCACGCGTGTTATTACAACTTGCTTTAACGCAAACCAAAGATCCAAAAGTTATTCAACAATATTTTGAAGATTTCTAATTCGGCAAATGAAAAGTGCGGTTATTTTCCACCGTACTTTTCATATTAAGAAACAGGTTTCTTGATCTAAATTATAGAATCCGTACCTATTTGTTGCTATATTGGCTGCGGTTTCTATTAGCAATATAACGGTTTATTTTTTAACTTAGGGGGCAGTATGTCTGCAATGTTCTTACTACAATTTGCCATCGTGCTATTGTGTATCCTTGTGGGTGCACGCGTAGGTGGTATCGGTCTCGGTGTATTCGGTGGTTTAGGTCTCGCTATTCTTTCCTTTGGCTTTGGCTTGAAACCGGCGGGTTTACCGATTGATGTGATGTTTATGATTATGGCGGTGGTAGCGGCTGCGGCGGCAATGCAAGCGGCCGGCGGTCTAGATTATATGATCAAAATCGCGACAAAAATTTTACGCCGTAATCCAAAACACATTACTTTCATCGCTCCGGCTGTAACTTGGTTGTTTACTTTCTTAGCCGGTACCGGTCATGTGGCTTATTCGGTATTACCGGTTATCGCAGAAGTAAGCCGTCAAAACGGTATTCGTCCGGAGCGTCCGCTTTCAATGGCGGTTATCGCTTCACAATTTGCTATTGTTGCAAGCCCGATTGCGGCGGCAGTGGTTGCGGTAGTGGCTTATCTTGAACCACAAGGGATTCATCTTGGTGATGTGTTAATGGTAACAATTCCGGCAACCCTTTTAGGTATCTTCCTTGCTTGTATTTTTGTAAACAAAATGGGGAAAGAACTTAAAGATGATCCTGAATATCAACGTCGTTTAAAAGATCCAAAATATGCCGATGCCTTTAACTCTACGACGGATATAAAAGAACTGGAAGTGAGCAAAACGGCTAAAATTTCTGTTTCTCTCTTCTTATTCGGCGCATTACTTGTGGTGTTAATGGGTGCTATACCTTCTCTCCGTCCAATGTTTGATGGAAAACCGATGGGAATGGCACACACGATTGAAATTATTATGCTATCAATCGGCTCATTAATCGTCTTAACCTGTAAACCGGACAGCACGGAAATCACCAAAGGTTCGGTTTTCCATGCCGGTATGCGTGCAGTTATTGCAATTTTTGGTATTGCTTGGTTGGGCGATACATTAATGCAAGCGCATATGACGGAAGTAAAAGATATGGTGAAAGGTTTAGTCGAAACCGCTCCATGGACATTTGCATTGGCATTATTTGTGCTTTCCGTACTGGTCAATAGCCAAGGCGCCACTGTGGCAACTTTATTCCCACTAGGTATTGCACTTGGCATTCCGGCACCGGTATTAATCGGGGTATTTGTGGCAGTAAACGGTTATTTCTTCGTACCAAACTACGGTCCGATTATTGCCTCTATTGACTTTGATACCACCGGTACAACCAAAATCGGTAAATACATTTTCAACCATAGCTTTATGTTGCCGGGCTTATTAAGTATGGTATTTAGCGTGGTGATTGGTTTATTACTCGCTAATGTTCTTCTCTAACCAGCTCTATATTAGCGAACAAAAACGGTGCGTGTTGCACCGTTTTTTATCTTCGCGAACTTATCTATAAAACATAACTCTAAATGAACATATTTATTTTTTTATAAGGAACATTGATGAAACTTATTAAAATTCTTTTTATTGCGCTTGCAGCTTATATTCCCAATGCTTGGTCTGCTGCGGATTACAATATCAAATACAGCTCTAACTATTTAATGCCGGCTTATGTACATTTTAAAGCGGATGGTACGCAATATTCGGTGAACGCCAAAATTAATATCCCACTGTACAATATCGTATTCAACTCACGTGGTACACAAACCACCAATCAATTTAACATGGTAAATTATCAAGATAGCCGTAATGGAAAAGTTTACTCGGTTTCTAAAATCTCCCCCACAACGATTGAGTACGGCAAAATAAAAGACAGCTTAAAAACCGAGCCACTAAAATTACCGACTTTCGATTTATTCACTATGGCTTTCCAACTAAGTTACTACGATAAACTACCAAACAGTTTCCAAATTACTAATGGAAAAAAACTCTATCCGATGGAAAATGTGAAGGTGAAGAAAAGTGAAAAACAAGTTGAATACAATAAACAAAAAGTGACAGAAATCACTTACACGTTCAAAACCGGCAATAAAGATATTATGGTGAAAAAATTTACCGGAGAACAATTCCCCCGCTATATTAAATATTCTCGAGATGGCGATGACTATGAATTGGAATTTAGTGAATTTGTAAAATAAAAATGAGTATTATGTAGCAAATGCACAAAAATAGAAATTTCAACGACATGTAGGGACACACTGCGTGTGTCCGTTATAAAATCAAATCATTTCAATATGTTAAAATTTGGACACACTCAGTGTACCCCTACAAGCTAACCAAAAAACAGATTTGTGCAACTGCTGCATAATACCGAAAAAAATAACCGCACTTTTAGATATAAAGTGCGGTATTTTTTTACCTTGTTTTTAGCGCAAGAAATAACGATAAGATTTACTTTCGGTTACATCTTCGTAAACATAATTGAGTTTTTCCAACGCATCCTCAAACTCGGCTTGTGCCGTTTCTCCTAACTGAAAGCCGGCAAGAATATTGCCATAGTCCGCACCGTGTGCACGATAATGGAAAAGCGAAATATTCCAACGGTTTTGCAAAGTTTCTAAGAATTTTAATAACGCCCCTTTTTGTTCCGGAAATTCAAAGGTATATAAACGTTCGCTCGGGTTAGCGGCACGTCCGCCCATTAAATATCGCACGTGGGTTTTCGCAATATCATCATCAGACATATCTTCCACATCAAAACCATTTTGTATGAGATCGGTGATAATGTCCGATTTTTCCGCTTCATCAAAGGTTCGCACCCCGACAAAAATACAAGCGCGTTTGTCATCGGCATAGCGATAACTAAATTCTGTCACCGCACGATTTCCCAGTACTTGAACGAATTTTAAGAAACTCCCCGGTTGCTCCGGCATAGTGACGGCAAGTAAGGCTTCACGATTTTCACCAATTTCACAACGTTCGGATACATAGCGTAGTGTATGAAAATTCAGGTTTGCACCGGATAAAATTGCCGCCATATTTTTATTTTCAATATGATGTTTTTTCACATATTTCTTCAAACCGGCTAACCCCAATGCACCGGAGGGTTCGGAAACGGCACGCACATTTTCAAATAAATCTTTCATTGCTGCACACACTTCATCACTATCAACAAGCACCATATCGTCAAGATATTGACGGCATAATCGGAAAGTTTCATCACCAATGCGTTTCACTGCTACGCCGTCTGCAAATAATCCCACATGGGCGAGATCGGTAGGTTCGCCTTTTTCGAGGGCGGCATTCAAGCAGGCTGAATCTTTGGATTCCACACCAATCACTTTGATGTCCGGCATAAACTGTTTTAACAGGATTGCGACACCCGCCGCCAAACCGCCGCCGCCGACTTGTACGAAGACATAATCCAAATCCGCCACCTGCTGCAACATTTCCATCGCCAATGTGCCTTGTCCGGCAATCACAAGCGGATGATCAAAAGGCGGAATAAAGGTCATATTTTTTTCTTTGGAAAGGGCAATCGCCTTGGCTTTTGCCTCATCAAAATTCGCACCGTGTAATAACACTTCGCCACCGAAACCACGCACCGCATCCACTTTAATGCTTGGCGTATTTTGTGGCATAACGATTAATGCTTTTAAGCCAAGTTCTTTGGCGGATAAGGCGACACCTTGTGCGTGGTTACCTGCTGAAGCAGCGATCACGCCTGCCGCTTTTTGTTCCGCTGAAAGGCTCGAAATCATCGCATAGGCACCACGCAATTTAAAGCTATTTACCGGCTGGCGATCTTCCCGTTTAATCCAAATATTATTGTGAAGACGTTCGGACAATTTGCCCATTTTTTGTAACGGTGTGACCGTTGCCGCTTCATAGACGCGTGAGCCAAGTCTAACAATCGCATTGATATAATCGTTTTGGCTCGGTTGTGGGTTAGTAAGTAGATTTTTCATAATCTTATTTTATTGACTTCATATTTCCCCCTCCTTATAAAAGAGGGGGATAGAGGGGAGATGTTGTTGGTTATTTTAAAAGGGATTTATCCCGCACCGCACCTTTATCGGCAGAGGTGGCAAAATGCCCGAATACTTTTAAGGCGAAAGAGACTTCACGTTGGCGATTTGCCGGCACCCAGCCTTTTTCATCCTGCTCTGCACGACGGGCTGCGAGTTCTTCATCACTAATTTGAAGATTGATAGCTCGATTTGGAATATCAATATTGATAATATCACCATCACGTACTAAGCCGATTGCGCCGCCTGAGGCAGCCTCTGGAGAGGCATGACCGATTGAAAGCCCTGATGTGCCACCGGAAAAACGCCCGTCAGTTAATAAAGCACATTTTTTGCCTAATCCCATAGATTTTAAATAGCTGGTCGGATACAACATTTCTTGCATACCCGGACCGCCTTTTGGTCCTTCGTAGCGAATCACCACCACATTACCTTCTTTTACTTTTCCACCCAAAATTCCGGCAACAGCATCTTCTTGGCTTTCAAATACGATAGCGGAACCACTGAATTTCCAAATGGATTCATCCACTCCGGCGGTTTTCACAATACAGCCGTCTTCTGCGAGGTTACCGAACAGTACCGCCAATCCTCCTTCTTGTGAGATGGCGTGGGCTTTATCACGAATACAACCGTTTTCACGATCATTATCGACCGTATCCCAACGACAATCTTGTGAGAAAGCTTCGGTGGTACGAATACCGGCAGGCCCTGCTCGGAAGAATTTGTGTAGGTCTTCATCTTGGTTACGAATAATATCGTATTGATCGAGCTGTTCGCCCATGCTCATTCCCAATACAGTATGGGTATTTTTGTGGATTAATCCTGCACGGTCGAGTTCACCTAATAACCCCATAATGCCCCCTGCTCGGTGAACATCTTCCATGTGATATTTGTTCGTATTGGGTGCGATTTTACTTAAGCAAGGCACCACTCGGGAGAGGCGATCAATATCCGCCATTTTAAAATCCACACCGGCTTCTTGTGCAGCGGCTAATAAGTGTAAAACCGTATTGCTTGATCCGCCCATGGCAATATCCAAACTCATCGCATTTTCAAAGGTTTCAAAGGTACCGATTGAACGTGGCAACACGCTTTCGTCATCTTGTTCATAGTAGCGTTTGCACAATTCTACAATTTGGCGACCGGCTTTTAAGAAGAGTTCTTTACGGTCAGCATGGGTGGCAAGCATTGAGCCGTTACCCGGCAAACTTAGCCCGAGGGCTTCCGTTAAACAGTTCATTGAGTTCGCTGTGAACATCCCCGAACAAGAACCGCAAGTCGGACAGGCACTACGTTCAATAACATCAATCCGCTCGTCAGAAACTTTCGGATCTGCCGCTTCGATCATAGCATCCACTAAGTCTAAACGAATCAGTTGATCGGAAAGTTTGGTTTTACCCGCTTCCATCGGACCGCCGGAAACAAAAATCGTCGGAATATTTAGGCGCATCGCCGCCATTAACATTCCCGGTGTAATTTTGTCGCAGTTGGAAATACACACCATCGCATCAGCACAATGGGCATTCACCATATATTCCACAGAGTCAGCAATGAGATCCCGTGAAGGTAAGGAATACAGCATACCGCCATGTCCCATCGCAATACCGTCATCTACCGCAATGGTGTTAAATTCTTTTGCCACGCCACCTGCTTTTTCAATTTCTCTTGCAACAAGTTGACCTAAATCTTTTAAATGTACATGCCCCGGTACAAATTGAGTGAAGGAATTGACCACCGCAATAATGGGTTTTCCGAAGTCATTCTCTTTCATTCCTGTGGCACGCCATAAGGCTCGTGCGCCTGCCATATTACGACCTTGTGTACTGGTCGCTGAACGTAGTTTTGGCATAAATAATCTCTCCAAGTAAATTTTATTTAAAAAGTTTAAGAATTTTACTGAATAAAGAAGAACCTTTCGCCTCATCCAGTTTTCGTTTTAATTCAGTTTTATCATTGTTCTCAATTGGAATTATGAAACTATCATAGTTTTCTAAGTAATCATCTGCTATATCAATATCTAAATATCTTAAAGAACATTCTGAAAATAAACATGAATAAGCATTTACTAAATCCATTGGTTCATTGTCAATTATAAGTGCCGGAGTATAGATAATTTTTTCATCATCACTTAGGCTATCTAAGTTATCAATAATTGTGTCATCTTCAGTATTTAAGTAACACACTGACTGGTGAAGATATTTAGTCTCAAAGGGTTGTTCTAAACCAACTAGCAATGGATTTACTTCAAAATTTTCATAATAAGCAAATGTTCTAAGATATTTACCTTTCTCGTAAATAGAATATCCATAATAATCACTAGAAGTGATATAAACAAAAACAACTAGCCAATCATTAGATATATTCAATTGAGAAAATACAGGCTCCCAATAAGAAGTATTTTCCATAACTTCTATTGCAGGAAAATTATTGATAATAACCAATGAATTCGTCATATCAACATTAATCTCTGGATAAAAATCATCCGGTTTTAATACTAGAGTATTAATAAGTTCACTTGCAATTTTTTTTACTTCATTTTCATTTCTATTAGCTCGTGGAAAAGCAATAGTATTGATTCTTGCCCCCATAGTGATTCCTTAGTTAATCTCCACCACATCCGGCAATTTCACCAATTGATTCACCAATAAATTCAAAGTGCGGTCGGATTTTACGGTAATTTTTAACCGCACTTTATCCTCAATTAATTCCATTTTCATTGTGGTAACGGTAAAACCACGGTGGCGTATCACACGTAAAATACGTTCCAATACCTCAGGGCGATGGCGGGCGTTCAATTCAATTTGATAGTTGTTCATATTACATTTCCTCCACCATATCCGCATTACAGGCGCCCGGAGGTACTAAAGGCCACACACAATCATCGGGCGGAATACACACTTGCAATAAATAAGCAGTGTCGCTTTCAAGCAATCTTGTGAGCGCGGCATCCACTTCCTCGGCGCGCTCAATGCGCTCGGCCGGAATGCCAAAGGCATTGGCAAGCATCACAAAATCAGGGTTGTCTTCCAAAATCGTTTCGCTACGGCGTCTTTTCCAAAATAAATCTTGCCATTGGCGCACCATACCTAAGCGTTGGTTATCCAACAGTAAAATTTTCACCGCTAAATTGCCACGTTTAATGCTGCCTAACTCTTGAATATTCATCATTAAGGAACCGTCACCGGTGACTAAAATCACCTCGTCTTGCGGACGGGCTTTTTTCGCCCCTACCGCTGCCGGTAAACCAAATCCCATCGTGCCGAAACCGGCGGAAGTGAGGTAATTTTCCGGTGCAAAATGTTGCATATGTTGCGCCGACCACATTTGGTGCTGGCCGACATCGGTACAAACAACAGCATTTTGCGGTTTACGCTTGGATAGGGTGTTAAGTAACGCCCAAGGATCAATCGAGCGATCACCCGCATTATCCACATAAGTAAAATCCAATTTTGCTTTGAGTTCACGAACCTGTGCCCGCCAAGGATCGATATCAAGAGGCTGTTTTAACGCATTCAAAGCTTGAATTAAATCCCCTTGTAACGCCACATCCGCATAGCGCAGTTTATGAATTTCAGCTCCATCAATATCGCAATGAATCACTTTGGCATGAGGAGCGAAAGTATCGAGTTTTCCCGTCACGCGATCATCAAAACGGGCACCGCAAACGAGCAATAAATCGCAATCTTGCACCGCAAAATTGGCTGCCTTTGTACCGTGCATACCAATCATTCCCATATAAACGTCATTTTCAGGATGAATCGAGCCTAATCCTTTCAAGGTGGAAACTGAGGGCATATTGGTTTGCGCTAAAAAATCACGTAATGCCGGTACGGCTTTTGCCATGCCTACGCCGCCCCCCACATAAAGTACCGGTTTTTTGGCGGCGGATAAGAGCGCTTTTGCCTGCGCAAGATTCTCATTGGAAAGTGCGGTCGGTTTTGTCAGTGTTTTGACATAAGCCTTGATATGCTCAGGTACTTCGCCGACTTGAATATCGCGTGGCACATCAATTAATACCGGGCCGGGACGACCACTCTGTGCAATTTCAAAGGCTTGGGCGAAAACATCCGCCAATTCATCCGCACTTTGCACAATAAAACTGTGTTTCGTACAAGCAAGCGAAAGCCCGAGTACATCTGCTTCTTGGAAAGCATCGGTGCCGATTAAGGGCGAAGCAACTTGACCGGTGATAGCCACCACAGGAACGGAATCCATCATGGCATCACCAAGTCCGGTTACTAAATTCGTTGCGCCGGGGCCGGAAGTGGCAATACAGACACCCACTTTACCCGTAGAGCGTGCATAACCAATGGCAGCCATTGCTGCGCCTTGTTCATTGCGACAAAGAAGATGATCGAGTCCTGCATCATAAAGAGCATCATAGGTGGGCATAATTGCGCCACCGGGATAACCGAAAAGTGTAGTAACATGGTGCGCCTTCAAGCACGCCATGATGAGTTGTGCGCCTGTCATCGTGTTTGCATCCTATGTTTATTGTTGTTTTTTTGATAAGGTTTTCATTGTAGCGAAATTTTGTCGCATTGGTAGAGCCGAGAAGAGAAAAAAACAAAAAAGCACGACAAATTTCCTCGTCGTGCTTTTTAAAAAGATAAAAAGTGCGGTTAAAAACCGGCTTGTTTTTCGAGTTGTTCGACTAAAGCATCATCTAAACCCAGCGCTTCTGCAAGATTAGCAAGGAAAATAATTTCTTTACGGGATAAATCTTTACTCACCAAACGTGCCGCAAGATACACATTTGCCGCCAATGCGGTGTCATTCCCCACTTGACGGGCGATTTCATTCACGCTAATCGGATTTTGTATTTCTTGCTCAAGCCATTGCGCTAATTCTGCATTGTCGCCAATTTCATTTGCAATGGTTTGTTTTTCTTCTTCTGTAATTTCACCGTCTGCCGCAGCCGCTGCAATCATGGTGCGTAAAATCAATGCACTCGCATCTTGTTGAGAAGTCGAATTTAATACGTCAAATTCATTAGCGGACATCACAGGTTGCGCCTGTTGGGATTTTTGGTAGTTTTGATATGCCTGATAAGCCAGGTTACCCAACACCGCTAAAGATCCCAGTTTGGCTAAACTTGCCCCGCCGGAACGCCCCAAAATCATTGATAAAATCCCTGTAATAGCCGCGCCACCACCCACTTTGGTGATGTTATCTAATGTCGGATTACCGGTTTGTAAATTGCTCGCTGAGTTTTTAGCGATGTTGACGACTTGATTTAAAATTTGATTAAAATCCATAAATTGTTCCTTTTTGTTAGAAAAACCGTTTCATAGACCCATTTTTTACCGAAAAATTCCGTAAAAATGACCGCTCTTTTATCAATTTTATTGACTAGGCTAAAGATTTCATTATAGTTGAATTCTTTCACATTTTTTCAATAGGAACAATTTATTTATGGCGCAATCCACTCCAAAACGCGAGACCTTCTCCGGTCGTAAAGCGTTTATTCTCGCCGCGATTGGCTCAGCCGTTGGTTTAGGCAATATCTGGCGTTTTCCTTATACCACCTACGAAAATGGCGGTGGCGCATTTATTATTCCCTACCTTATCGCACTATTAACTGCTGGGATTCCGCTATTATTCTTAGATTATGCTATTGGACATCGTCATCGTGGTGGTGCACCTTTGTCCTATCGCCGTTTCAGCCCACATTTTGAAGTGTTTGGCTGGTGGCAAGTGATGGTGAATGTGATTATCGGTTTATATTACGCCGTTGTATTAGGTTGGTCTGCGAGCTATACCTATTTTTCCATCAATGGTGCATGGGGTGATAAACCTATTGATTTCTTCATCGGTGAATTTTTAAAAATGGGCGATATTACCAACGGCGTCAGTTTTGAATTCGTTGGTATGGTAACCGGCCCATTAATTGCCGTATGGGTAATTGCATTGGGCGTACTTTCCATGGGAATTCAAAAGGGGATTGCAAAATCTTCATCCATTCTAATGCCTGTTCTTGTGGTGATGTTTATCGCCCTCGTAATTTACTCCCTCTTTTTACCGGGTGCAGAAAAAGGGTTAAATGCGCTGTTCACACCGGATTGGTCAAAACTTTCCAGTCCAAGTGTGTGGATTGCTGCTTACGGTCAAATTTTCTTCTCGCTCTCTATCTGTTTCGGGATTATGGTGACTTACGCCTCCTACCTGAAAAAAGAATCTGATCTTACCGGTAGCGGTTTAGTCGTGGGATTTGCAAACAGTAGTTTTGAAGTATTAGCCGGTATCGGGGTTTTTGCGGCATTAGGTTTCATTGCAACGGCACAAGGGCAAGAAGTCGGCGAAGTAGCAAAAGGCGGGATTGGCTTAGCGTTCTTTGCTTTCCCAACCATTATCAACAAAGCCCCGTTTGGTGAAGTGCTTGGCGTATTGTTCTTCGGTTCACTCACCTTTGCAGCGCTCACCTCATTTATTTCAGTCATTGAAGTGATCATCTCAGCTATTCAGGACAAACTACGTATTCGCCGTGCAAAAGTCACTTTTATCGTTGGCGTACCGATGATGTTTGTTTCCGTGATTTTATTCGGCACCACAACAGGTTTACCAATGCTTGATGTTTTCGACAAATTCGTCAACTATTTCGGTATCGTTGCCGTAGCGTTTGTTTCTTTAATTGCTATTGTGGCAAACGAAAAACTCGGCTTATTAGGCGATCATTTAAACGAAACCTCTTCTTTCAAAGTCGGTTTCTTCTGGCGTTTATGTATCGTACTAACAACCGGTATCCTCGCCTTTATGCTATTTAGTGAAGGGGCAAAAGTCTTCTCTGAAGGTTACGAAGGCTATCCAAATTGGTTTGTGAATATTTTCGGTTGGGGTATGGCAATTAGCTTACTCGTGGTTGCGTTTATCCTTTCTCGTTTGAAATGGAAAAGCGAAACCCAATTAACCATGGAATCAAAAGGAGAATAAAATGAGCTCTAGTGCAATTATTATGATGATCATCGCCCTTGGCGTGATCTGGGGCGGTTTCCTTTTTGCCCTTATCAGATTACCAAAAGAAAAATAATGAATTATCGACCGCACTTTGACAAAGTGCGGTTGTTTTTCTGTTTATTTTAGAAACATCACCCAATACAAAATTTTACTCAGAAAATTTGCTATAATTCACACATCGAAGTCAATTTCCCAAAATCCGATGGATATTCTCGTTATTATTCTCTCGATGGGCATTCTCTCAAGTTTCACCCTTATTCCCTTGATTCGTTTTCTACAAACGAGAAATAACAGGGAATTTGAAGGCGAAAAACTCATTCCCTTTAGCTGTGGAAAAATGTTTAGTGCCGAACGGTATTATTTCAATTCCAAAGGGATTTTTATCTTCCGTGCGAACCAATTGATTCATCATTATCAATTTGATGATTTGATCGCTTTGAAAAAAATGAGCGTGACAGTCAATAACAGAAAATACTGGTTTATGCGTATTCATACTCCAAACGGGCAACGCTATTATCAATTTATCCCGAAAGACACGATTTTTAATGACAATTTCACTCAGTTTTATCAGTTCTTAAAAACGAACTATCCAACCAAAGTGAAAGGGAAATGGCATAGATGGTTTGCGGGGATTTGAAACTCAAAATTAGCCTCGCTTATCAGAGAAGCGATTAATCCATTATCTCTCGGTAAAATTTCAATTTATCTTCTAAATAAGCCTGATGCTCTGATAGCTTCTGCTGTTGTAATTGCAATCTTTTCTGATGTTGAAGAAGTAATTCATAACGTTGATGAATTGTGCTGTCACCTAAATAGCGTAACTGTGCATACACTTTAATTTGAGAAATAGGTACTCCCATTTCTTTCAATCGTAGAATAAATCCCAACCATTCAATATCTCGGTCACCATATATCCTATATCCATTGATATCTCTACTAGGCTGTAAAAGATTTTCTTTTTCGTAATAACGTAAAGTATCTATAGATAAACCACATTTCTGAGAAAATTCTTTAATTTTCATAAAAAGTCCTTGCGTTGGAGCTTACTCCAGAATTTATTCTATTTTTGCAACTTCGCAACTGGATAATTAAGGAGTAAATAATGTTAAATGAAAAATTGCAACAACGCGGCTTAAGAACTCTCAACCGTATTGACGGCGAACAGGGAAAGGCTGTAATGCGCACTTTGGAGGATATTGCGCCTGATTTGGGGAAATACATCATCGGTTTTGCTTTCGGTGAAATTTATAACCGTCCACACTTAGATCTCCAACAACGCGAACTAATTACACTAGCAGTATTAGCAGCACAAGGCGGTTGTGAAAAACAACTAGGTGTTCATATTCATGCTGCGTTAAACGTGGGTTTAAGTCGCGAACAAATAGTGGAAACCTTCATTCACTGTACTTGCTATCTTGGTTTCCCCAAAGTTCTAAATGCCATTTTTATCGCAAAAGAGATTTTTAATGATCTATGTGAAAATTGACCTCACTTATAATCCCTATATTAAAAAGGTGGGCAATCCCACCTTTGTTTTTTATCACTTCGACAAATCAATCTGATACACCGCAAAGCCCACTTCGTCAGTGCCTACTTGTTTGGTCGGATATTGTGATTTCTCTTTGACAAATTGTGCCGCTTGTTCTGTCGGTGAAGTTTCAAAACGAACGTCTAATTTATCATTGCCGGAGATAGGAACAAAACGCCAGTTTTTGTCCGCACTTGGATTGACCGCACCGTCTTTCTCGCTGTTTGCTTTGATGTAATCCGCAAGAATTTGGCGGTTTTCATCCGGTGAGGCGTACACAATATGTTGATCGCCCGTGCCGGGGAACTTATTGCTGTAAGCACGATAATTATTGGTAGCGATTAAAAATTCCGCTTTTGGATCAACCGGTTTGCCTTGATAAGTGAGGTTCACCACACGTTGCGAGTCAGGATTAATGAGCTTACATTCGCCATCATAACGTGCCGGTTTGGTGATGTCGTATTCATAATTCACGCCATCAATCACATCAAAATTATAGGTACGGAAACCTTCCCAGTTAATCAGTGATTGCGGTTTATCACCGGTCGGATCGATTTGATTAAACATTCCTGCGCTACATTCAAGCCACTCTTTGAGCTGTTCGCCTGTTACTTTCACCACCACTAGGGTGTTTGGGTAAAGGTAGAGATCCGCCACATTACGGAAGGTTAATTCGCCTTTGTTCACTTCAGTGTAACCGGTCGGATCGTTTTTACGTCCACCCGCTTTAAATGGCGCGCCTGCACTTAAAATTGGCAAGCCTGCCATTGCAGCGACACTTGGTGCGACTTTTTCCACATAGGCTTGTTGGGCTTGGTTCACAATTTGAATGGTCGGATCATCTTGCACTAAGGCTAAGTAGCTGTACATATTGTCGGTGGCTTTACCAATCGGCTGCGACACAAATTTGCGGGTCGCTTCGTGAACCGGTTGTAAAAGTGCGGTCAATTCCGGATCATTTTCTGCAAGGGCTTTTTTGTTTTCCGCATCAAAAATAGGGCGAAGGGCTGCCTGTCCTTCCGTAACAATCCATTTCCCTTGATGCTCGGTTAAGCCTAAATCTACTACACTGATATTATTCGCCCAGTATCCTGCCATACTTTCCGGCACACCTTTTACCGTGCCTTTCACAATATCCGCATTCGGAGATTTGGCGAACTCTTTGTTCGGGAATAGGCGGTGTGAATGACCAAAAATTACCGCATCAATGTGCGGCACATCCGCTAAGTAGAATGCGGAGTTTTCCGCCCCTTCTTTATAAGGTTCGTCCGATGGACCTGTGTGCGCCAAGGCAATCACAATATCCGCCCCTTTTTTCTTCATTTCAGGCACATATTTTTGTGCGGTTTTAACAATATCACGAGCCTCCACCTTGCCATGCAAATTTGCCTTATCCCAAACCATAATTTGTGGTGGTACAAAGCCGATATAACCGATTTTCAATTTATGAGTTTTACCTTGATTATCCACTACTGATTTTTCTTGGATCACATAAGGTGTGAAATAAGGTTCATCACTGCCTGCTTTTACCACATTGGCATTAACTATCGGGAATGTCGCCTGTTTCATTGAATCCACCAGATAATCTAAGCCGTAGTTAAATTCGTGGTTGCCAACCGTACCTACGTCATAATGCATAGCATTCAAACATGCGATTGCCGGATTCGGTTTGCCTTCCTTATAACCCTGTGCGGCTTGGTAGTCTGCAATTGGGTTACCTTGAATTAAATCACCGTTATCCACTAATACACTGTTTTTTGCCTCATTGCGGGCTTGACGAATTAAACTTGTCGCACGGGTAAAACCGAATTTATCCGTTGGTGCATCTTTGTAGTAGTCAAAATCCGTTAAAAAACTGTGAATATCGGTGGTTGCCACAATGCGTAAATCAATATCAGGCTTGCATCTTGCCAGCGTGAAACGGCTTGCACTTAATGCAAGGATACTGCTTGCACCGATTTGAATAAAATGTCGTCTGTTAATCATAAAACTGTCCTTATTAGAGAGATAAAAATTAATGCTATTCTAAGAAAAACACCATGCTTTTGAAAGAAAGTGCGGTCGATTTTTGGGAATATTTTCCGAATTATGTGACAAATGCACAAAACAGAAATTTTAACAAAATGTAAGGACACACTATAAAATCAAATTATTTTAATTTTTTAAAATTCGGACACACGCATTGTGTCCCTACAAATGAACCCCAAATTAGGTTTGTACAACAGTTACATAATATTAAATATTTTTGAAAAGAAAGGCGGTATAAACCGCCTTAGAAAATAGGGGATTACCCCAATAGATGTTGTAATAATCCGCTATAAATATTCACGCCTGTAATCAATTGATTTTCATCAAAATCAAATTCGGCTTCGTGATGACCGGCAGTACGATCAGCGCCAAGGATAAAATAAATGGCTTTTCCCCCGTGATCCTGCACCCGTCTGCCTAATACCGTGGCATCTTCACTGGCATTGAAGGCATAATCATCAATACTATGAATTTGAGGTTGCTGCAAGGCAATTTCTTCCACCAACTGCACCAGTTCTGCATCATTATTCATATCAACTGCTTCGCCTACAATTTCTGTTTCATAAGCCACACCAAAGCCAATAGAAATACCCTTGGCAATTTGCATCACTTGCTCGGTCATATAATCATTGATTTTTTTATTTTCACCACGAACTTCAAGTTGTAATTCAGCCTCTGTTGAAATCACATTACGGCCTTCTCCCGCTTTTAACACACCCACGTTAATACGGCTCATTCCTTCACCGTGACGAGCAATTCCATGTAGTTGGGTAACGGCATGTGCCGCGGCAAGTAGAGCGTTACACCCTAAATGAGGTGCGGCGCCGGCGTGTGCCGGTTTGCCGTGATAGCGAATATCAATTTTTGTGGTAGAAAGAAAATTTCTAGGGTTAGCGATAACCGTGCCGGAATTTGCACAAAAACTGATGTGGGAACTCGCAAAATAATCCGCATCATCAATCACACCACTGGCTGCAATCGCAGCGGCACCACGGGTTCCCTCTTCTGCCGGTTGAAAGACAATTTTTACTTTACCGGTGAGTTTATCGCGGTTTTGTGCAATCCATAATGCCGTTCCCAAACCAATAGTAATGTGTCCGTCATGTCCGCAAGAATGCATAAAGCCTTCATTAATCGAAGCAAAACCCTCTTTATTCGGGATATGGTTCGGATCGGTCGTTTCTGTGACATTCACACAATCAATATCAAAACGTAACGCCACGGTTTTACCCGGTTTGCCGGAATCAAACACGGCTACACAACCGGTATAGCCTCCCATTTTGTCGAGCCATTTTTCATTCATGCCATAGACTTTGGCATTGGCTAACCCTTTATCCACCACGGCTTGTTTGCGACCTCTCACAAACTCCGGATTAATAATTTGCTCGCCCATTAAAATTTCAAAACAACCAAGGCTTTCTAGATAATCGGCAATACGTGCCGTTGTCCAAAATTCGCTCCAACCGGTTTCAGGAAAACGATGAAATTCACGACGCCAATGAGTGAGTTGGGATAAATCTAAGTTCATTTTTTTCTCCTTAAAAAACTTAATGAAAAAACACCGCACTTTGTATTTTGTGCGGTGAAATTTGAGGGGTTATAACATAAATAATGCCAAGAATAAGACGGCAAGCACCATTCCCGGCGCAGTCCGTTTCACCATTTCAACCGGACTTACCATGGCAAGACCTGCACAAACAATGGTGACTCCGGCAATCGGTGAGGCGGTGCGGCCTAATGCACCGGCAATCGCAGCAGCCATTCCAAGATTCACGTGGGTATAGCCCAGTTCTACCGCATGTGGTGTAACGGCACTATTAAAAGCAATAGCAGCGGCATCGCCGGAACCGGTGATCAATCCCATTAAAAACGGCCCGATAGTCGCCCCCCAACGAACAAATTCGTTGGATTCTTTTAAGAAGGCGATCGCCGCATCGACGGCACCGGTTGATTTTAATCCTGCGACAAATACGCCTGCCGCAATAATAATACCGAGTACGTTGGCGTAAGAATTTCCCATACCATTAAAAAATTCTTCTGTAATTTTCACCGGTGAAATACGGGTAACAATGATACTGTAAATTGCACCAATCAACATTGCTTGCGGTACGCCCATTTTTGTCCATTCAAGCCCCGGCGTTTGTTGTAAAGATGTGCCGCCAATGACCAAAATAATTAATGGCAATAATGGCGCAATGGCATAGAGTATATTAACCCCTTGTACCGTTTTGGTTTCGCTTTCTTTTTGTTCGGCAAGATAGGCTTTGCGATGTTCTTCGCCATAATCTTTAAAAACAAGGGCTAAAATTGTCAAAACAACCGCCCCAATCGCACCCGCAATCATATTGTAAGGGGCGTGAGAAAGGTTCACTTGGGTAATGGTTAAACCGGACATTTCACTAATCATGGCAGAATGGGAAGATCCCGGACTCATCATTGAACCAAAGGTTCCGGCTAGAATCGCAGCGCCAGCAGTGGCTGGGCGTACCCCAGCACTTTTTAATACAGGGATCAATGTTGCCCCCACTGCCGCGGCACAACCGGCTGCGGAAGGGATCGCAATATTAATAAAGAAAGTAATGATAGTGGCGATGGGAATTAAGAAAAATTTTAATCCGCTTAACGGTTTAGTCAGTAAATGTACCAAATGTGTATCGCATTGGGTGTATTTCATCACGTAAGCAAAGCCCATACTGGAACAAATTGCCATAATCAACCCAGCGGATGTCATACTCTTTGCAAAGGCATCGAGTGCGCCCATTGGGTTTAGAGTGACAATTGACATCAATAAACCGATACCGATTAATACTGTTCTTGTTTCCGCCTTTTTAATCAAAAAATAAATGGTGGCAAAAATACCAATAATTGCCACCAGAGATTTAAACACTTCCATATAATGTTCCTTTTAGGTTAATAAGAAAAGCTGTGATTTACAGCAAAGGTTTCACATTGCATACCTTCACCGAAACGTAAAATAGGATTCTCACCCAGCACTGTCGCCAGTTCTCCTTGGATATGCAATGCCGCTCCTTCCGGTAACGCATAGACAAGTGCGGTTGGATTGACGAGTAAAAATTCAGCCAACCGCTCTTCGCGACTTTCACCATTGTGACCTTGCATTTTACCGGAAATAAAGTGAGGATTAATTTGATGAGGAAATAATTGCAATGCAGAAAAAGAAGGGGGATAAGTAATTGGCATATCATTGGTGGTCATAATAGAACTTCCTGCCACATTCGCCCCTGCACTCCAACCAAAATATGGTGTCCCCGCATTCACTTTTTCCCGAATAGCTTCAATCAAATGATGTTCATAAAGCTGTTTCAATAAACAAAATGTATTCCCACCACCAATCGCAATCACATCTGCCTGTTCGATAATATCACGATGCTGTTTACCATGATGGACAGAAACAATTTCCATCTCCACATCAGATAATGCCTCTTGCACGCTTTTCTCATATTCATCGAAAGTTCGGCGTACTCCGGCATAAGGGACAAAAGCAATTTTTTTACCACGATAATCCGCTAAAAATTGCTGTAACCAAGGCAGTGTGTGTTCTAAGTACCCCGTTTCCTTGTATTTTGAACTGCTGAGAAGGAGTATATTTTTCATATTTATCTCGTCCTATGATAATTAATAATATCAGCATTATACTCATAGAAAAACAAAATAAACATAAAATTTTATTTATATAAAACATTAGAATAAATATAATCACGGTTAAAT
>NZ_MLHG01000030.1 GCF_001998825.1 Rodentibacter mrazii | reverse complement strand
TTGCCGTAACCGCCATAAAATGCAAATTGCACCAAAGCCGCTTCGGAAGCCGGAATTTCCATCACGGTTTGAAATACGGCGACCATCGGATTGGTAATATCATTCGCAAATCCCCATAAAGCAAATAAGCTGGTGATTAAAATAAAGGGGACAATAAATTTCTTTTCTAACACCTTGGCACTCATAATATTTTCCTTCTATTAATTAGTAGAGAGAAACACAAAGAATCGCTATTCTTCAATACGTAATCCATAAGTATGGAACTTGCCTAATACCACCTGCATTTGCTCAGGACTCAAAAGTGGAATCTCCAAACCCGTTGCAAGCAGTTTCAAATACCAAGAAGCCAACACCTCGACTTCTTGTGCCAGCCACAACGCTTTATCAAGGTTTTCCCCACAAGCAATTAAGCCATGGTGAGCCAGCAAAATTACCTTACTTTTTTTGATGCCCGCCGACACATAAGAGGCAAGTTCATAGGTTCCAAATGTTGCATAAGGAACACAAGGAATGTGGTCAGTTCCTCCTACTGCCACCATATAGTGAATAGCCGGAATAGGTTTTTCGAGAATGGATAAACCGGCACAATGAAGAGAATGATTATGGACGACCGCATTGGCTTCGGTGCGTGCTTGATAGACGGCTAAATGAAATTGCCATTCACTGGAAGGCAACTTTCCCTCTTCGTGTTTACCGTGACTATCAACATAAACAATATCGTCCGGCGTTATTAAATGATATGGCATACCTGTGGGGGTAATCAGCATACCGTCTTTGTAACGTACACTGACATTTCCCGCAGTTCCTTGATTTAAGCCCAATCGGGTCATTTCAAGGCAGGTATCGATAATTTTTTGTGAAAGTGCTTTTCTATTCATTTTTAGTGACCTCTAACTTGTTATAAAACGGGTGTAACCCCTTTTTTGATAATAATGTTGCCGTATTTTGCAGTTTCGCCAGTCATAACAACGGCATAAGCATGTTTTGTACGCTCATAAAAATCGAAGCGATCGATACGCGTGAGATTCGGCACAAAATCGACCGCACTTTGAATTGCCTCTAAATAGCGTTTTTCCACATTAGGATCCAACGTATCGCCTTGCACAGCCTGCATCATGACGAGTGGTGCCGCGACATAAGCGTCAAATTCAAATAATGGCGCGATACCTTTTAATAAGGTTGCAATAGAAATCCCATCGGCATGCACGACATTATGATGAAGCGAGTGAGCAGGAAAATGGGCATCGGCAAGTACAAGTTCATCACCATGTCCCATTTCGGCAAGAATTTTGAGTAACTCAGGGGAAATTGCCGGATGAATACCTTTTAACATTAGATTGCTCCTATTCGTTTGCAAAATTAAACTGAGGGTAAATACGTTTGCGTTGCGGTTGCATAATTTTCTGTGCCGTTTCCGCGTTGTCATAAACGCCAACACCGACAAAAGTAAACATTGCCGCGCCTAATACTGTCGTTTCTGCAACATCGACTACATCAATAGGTAAACCTAAAACATCGGCACGAATTTGATTCCATAATGGATTTTTTGATCCACCCCCAACGCAAATCAAACTTTCCGCTTTAAAATGACTCACCTGTTGTAGTACCGCCAACCCTTGTTTAAGCTGATTTGCCATGTAATAAAGTGCCGCGCGATAGATTTCACTACGAGAGGTAAACATGGAAAGCCCGACAAGATTCCCTTGTCCAAATTGACTAAAAACCCCTTGGAAATCGACCGTACTTTTGATACTGCTTTCCCCAGCAGCCACAGCTTCTGCAATCATCGTCGAATAATATTTGCTTGTGCCATAGACATCCGCAAACAACAGTTTTCCAAGCCATTCCATAATGCCGGAGCCAACCCATTGCACAGCAGGATTAAAACAATTCGGTTGAACATCAAACTCCGTCGTTAGCCCTTGTGAAATAAAATCAAATTGTGGCTGCGCATATTGCGTACGAGCCATTAAAATTTCCCAAGTACCGGAACTCAACACGGGTTGATTTAATCCTGCACCGGAACCAAACACGGCAAATTGCGTGTCGTGTCCGCAAGCAATCACCGGAATACAATTTAATTCCCAACGCATGGCAAGTGCGGTCGTAAGATCTCCCACTTTTTCACCGGCATGACGCATTGGCGGAAAATGATTTGACGTTAACCCAAGCAATTGCAAAATGTCTTCATCCCAATCACCGGTAGCGAGATTTGTCATCATTGATGTACCCGCCATAGTGTGATCGGTTGTCCATTCGCCGGTTAAACGTTGGCTTATCATGGAAGAAATGAACACAAACTTATCCATTTTTTGGAAAATTTCCGGTTCATGTTCTTTCAACCAAAGTAGCTTAAATAAAGTGTTGAAGCTGTATTGACCAATACCATTACGTTGGTAAAAGGCTTTGATATCTAATAAGTTAGCAATGTTTTCCATCACTGGAATTGTGCGAGGGCATTTCCAAGAAATAACCGGATAAAGCTGTTGCCCATGATGATCAAATGGTGCGCCATCCACACCAAATGTTGTAACAGAAATGCCAACAATATCTTTTAGATCAATATATTGTTGTTTTAATTGGTTAATCGTGTGAGCGGCACAATCGGATAACTTTTGCCAGATTTCTTCAAAGTCCCAAATATGATAATCAGCGAATTTGACATCAGGTTGGGTATTGTTCGCAATATGATGGGATGCCAAAATTTCGCCTTTATTACTCATCGCAATAGTACGTAAATTGGTCGCACCACAATCAAAAATCAGTACGATAGGCATAAGCCCTCCCTAAAATTGAGAAAAAAGTGCGGTTGAAAAAATAAATGAATTTTTGACCGCACTTCAATGTGGGTTTTGATGGAGAATGGCGGCACGCGTTGCAAAGCACGTGCCAATCATCACTTATTTATAAAGCGACCCGAAGTTTTCACAAGCGCGATAGTCCTGACCTTCTTTATCTTGGCCAAAACCATTCCAAGCACTTGGACGGAATATATTGCCGTCTTCAATATTGTGCATACAGACCGGAATACGTAGCATCGAAGCTAAAGTAATGAGATCTGCGCCGACGTGACCATA
This sequence comes from Rodentibacter mrazii, assembly GCF_001998825.1. Classification (GTDB taxonomy): domain Bacteria; phylum Pseudomonadota; class Gammaproteobacteria; order Enterobacterales; family Pasteurellaceae; genus Rodentibacter; species Rodentibacter mrazii. The sequence goes on along the minus strand of NZ_MLHG01000030.1, from coordinate 25,481 downwards.
AGTGGCGACACAATGGTTCGCTCCCCAATTTGCCATGACGGAATACACATCTGTGAATGCGCCTTTGCCTGTTAGGCGAGGAACAAACCACGTTGTCGGCCAAGTTTCATTTGTGCGTTTGTTGAGAGTTTCGTGTACTTGTTCCGGTAAATCAATTGACCAACCTTCGGCAATTTGCAATACCGGCCCTAATCCTTTGATAAGGTTGATACGATGCATAGTGAACGGCATACCGCCTTTAGTTAAAAATTGGGAAGATAAACCACCGCCACGGAAATATTCATGTACCGCCGGACACCAACGGGTATTCTCCAAACAACGTTTGCCGTCTTCTTCGGTTACTTGCCAAGCCGGTTTAATCGTGGGTTTGCCATTCTCATCTTGATGTTGCCCCGTTCCATCAAGTGCGGCAGAACCGGAGTTAATTAAATGAATAAAACCGCTTTCCGGTTTCCAACCGGTCACACGTTCAACGGATTCCGGACTCCAGTAAGTACGTACGTCAGCGAAAATTTGTGCTTGACCGGTTAGTTGATGTCCGAACAGCATACATACCGCATTCAAACTGTCATTTTCAGTCGCAAGAATATAGGGTGGACGAACCCCATTCCAATCATAAGTAGAGTTCAACATTGCTTCCATAAAGTCGCCGTTTGGTAAATGATCTGTCCAATGACGTTGACCTTGGAAACCGGCTGCAATCGCGTTATGACCCAATGCTTCTTCAGCGTAATTTAATTTCGCTAATTTCGGATTCCCTACCATCAAATCACGAGTAATGATGGTCATTTTCACCACATTTTCCCAAAGTTCGGCACGTTCTTCTACGCTGCGTTGGTTTTCAGGGCTGTTTACATCAATGCCCTCTTTGCAATATTGTTTTACCCAATAAAGTGCTAAGTCCACTTCTTCTTGATCATAAATTTTGCGATCTAAACGACGTTTAATTTCTGTCATATCCACATATTCATTACGCATACCGAGGTATTCTTGGAAAAATTGCTGGTTCACAATGGATCCGGCGATCCCCATAGAGACAGAACCAATAGACAAATAAGATTTACCACGAATGGTTGCTACGGTGAGACCGGCACGGACAAAACGTAAGAGTTTTTCTTTTACATCCTCCGGAATTTCGGTGTCATCTGCTTCCTGAACTTCTGTACCATAAATTGAGAATGCCGGTAAACCTAATTGGGAATGACCTGCAAGTGCAGCAGCAAGATAAACCGCCCCCGGGCGTTCAGTGCCATTAAATCCCCAAATGGCTTTTGGCATATGCGGATCCATATCAATAGTCTCTGAACCGTAGCACCAGCAAGGGGTGACAGTAATGGTTAATCCCACATTTTCACGTTTAAATTTATCCGCACAAGCCGCGGCTTCAGCAACGCCACCGATACAAGTATCGGCAATCACACAACTAACAAAAGAACCATCTGTATGGCGAATATGTGTTTGTAACAAGTCTGCAACAGATGTTGCCATACGCATGGTTTTATCTTCTAACGATTCACGTACGCCCATACGACGACCGTCAATGGTTGGACGAATACCGATTTTAATACGATTGGTTTGGGTGAAAGATGTCATAATAGTGTCTCTCCTATCATTTTTAACATTCATATTGAAATCTCGGATAAGCGGTTTATCTGCTTAACTTGAAATTATTTTTGAATAAAAAAATGAAAGAAAATAGGAGAAACATGAAGTTGATTTCAAATTTGTGAAAGGGATCACAATAATCGGGTATTTTTTCGGGAAAATAATGACCGATTATTGCTTATATTTTTAACAAACGGTAAATTCGGTCATTATTTATTATAAAACGGTCAAAATATCGTGTTTTTCGCAATATGCCTGAAGTGTTTCGGATAAATCGGAATCAGTAAAAAGAGTATTAATTTCACTCAATTCAGTTAATTGTATAAGGCTTTTTTTCTCAAATTTGGAATGATCCGCCAAAAGATAAGCATGCTCTGATGCTTCCATCATTTTACGCTTTAAAGACGCATTTAACTCGTTGGATTCCCAAATGTTTCCTTGATTATCAATACCGGAACAAGAAAAAATAGAAAAGTTTATATGGAGGCGTTGTAATAAGTATTCTGATAATGGCCCATAAAATGCTTCATATTTTGATGAATAGACCCCACCGGTAACAATGGTTTTTATATTAGGTTTATTAACCAATGCGTTGATATTAAGCATAGAATTAGTCACCACAGTGCAAGGAATATCCGGCATTAAATGCGCAAAATACCAACTGGTAGAGCTTGCATCTAATCCAATCACCGCATTTTCATAAAGTAATTCAAGCGCATTTTTAGCAATATATCGTTTTGTCGTTGCATTAATATATCGCCGAGTCTGAAAAAAAGAGCCAAGATCAGTCGTTTTATTACTTATCGCCCCACCATGGGTACGATAAAGTAATCCTCGTTTTTCAAGTCGATTCAGATCACGTCGGATGGTTTCAACAGATATTTCACACTTTTCAGCCAGTTCAGTCACACTGGCTTTTCCTTGTTGGTTAATCCATTGCAAAATCATGTCATCTCTATTACGCATATTCACCCCGAATCGCTCAAAAATTGTCTCATTATAGAGTTTTTTAGAAAAAATAAACAACTTATCATCTTTTCCTTTCTACGCTAAAATGTTTCGACTTTTTGATCACAAGAGAGAATTTATGATGAACAAAACATTAAGTGCGGTCATTTTGGCGGCAGGAAAAGGGACACGTATGTACTCGGATTTGCCAAAGGTACTGCATACGGTAGCAGGTAAGCCGATGGTGAAACATGTGATTGATACGGCAAATTCTTTAGGGGTCGAAAACGTACATTTAATTTACGGACATGGCGGTGAATTAATGCGTGAACGCCTTGCCAATGAAAAGGTTAATTGGGTTCTGCAAACGGAACAACTTGGCACAGCACACGCAGTGCAACAGGCCGCACCGTTTTTTAAAGACGATGAAAATATTGTGGTGCTTTACGGTGATGCACCGCTTATTACCAAAGAAACCCTAGAAAAACTGATCGCAGCAAAACCGGAAAACGGCATTGCCTTATTGACTGTGCTGCTCGACAATCCAACCGGCTATGGGCGTATTATTCGTGAAAATGGCCGTGTCGTTGCCATTGTGGAACAAAAAGATGCGAATGCAGAACAATTAAAAGTTCAGGAAGTGAATACCGGTGTCATGGTATCCGATGGAGCAAGCCTCAAAAAATGGCTTGCACGTGTCGGCAATAATAATGCACAAGGCGAATACTATTTAACGGATTTAATTGCACTCGCAAACCAAGACGGTTATCAAGTTGTTGCCGTTCAAGCGATGGATAGAATGGAAGTAGAAGGGGCGAATAACCGTTTACAGCTAGCCGCACTTGAACGTTACTATCAACATAAACAAGCTGAACGCTTATTGTTAGAAGGTGTGATGTTATTTGATCCGACCCGTTTCGATTTGCGAGGATCGCTAGAACACGGTAAAGACGTGGAAATTGATGTAAATGTGATTATTGAAGGCAAAGTGCGGTTAGGAAATCGGGTAAAAATTGGTGCCGGTTGTCTATTAAAAAATGTGGTGATCGGAGATGATGTGGAAGTGAAACCTTATTCCGTATTGGAAGATGCAACCATTGGCGAAAAAGCGGCAATCGGTCCTTTTTCCCGTTTACGTCCCGGCGCGGAACTTGCTGCAGAAACTCACGTCGGTAACTTTGTGGAAATCAAAAAATCCGTTGTTGGTAAAGGTTCAAAAGTGAACCATTTAACCTATGTGGGCGACAGTGAAATCGGCTCAAATTGTAATATTGGCGCAGGGGTGATCACCTGTAATTATGACGGCGCGAATAAATTTAAAACCATTATCGGTGATAATGTTTTCGTGGGGTCAGATACACAATTAGTGGCGCCTGTTACGGTTGAAGATGGCGCAACCATCGGCGCAGGTTCAACCATCACTCGCAATGTTGGTAAAGATGAATTGGTGATTACCCGCGTACCACAACGCCATATTCAAAACTGGCAACGCCCGGTGAAAAAGAAATAGATAAAAAATCCCACTTTATGTGGGATTTTTTATGGTAAGTGCGGTTGATTTTTGAACCACTTTATTACAGGCAAAATTAACAGGATTCCCCCAAAATCAATGGACAATCAACCCAATGGGTCTCTTTATCTTTCCTGTTTTGAATAATATGTAACGCCGCTTGTTCACCCATTTCATAATGTGGTAATTGAACGGTAGTGAGCAATGGCATAAATAAATGTCTCACGCCAACCATGTTATCATAACCGACCACCGCCACATCCTGAGGAATACGAAAACCATGTGCAAGCAATAGTTGATAAGCCACAAAAGCAATGCGATCATTGCCACACACGATCACGTCAAAGTCAAACTCCTGAGGGTGATGTTCTAGCAAATCAATGAGTGGCTGTGCCCCTTCAAAATAGTTTTCTCCGTCATCAGGCATAAAATACTGAATTGGCAGCATCGGTTTTTCTTGCTGAAACCAAACCTCTTCAAAGGCTTTTTTGCGTTCTTGTGTGGCAATATAATTTTTGGGGATATGCAAAAAGAGCGGTCGTTTATAGCCTTTTTTTACGATCAGTTCCGTAATACGATGTTGACCAAGATAATCATTGGGAATATAAGCAGCTGTGTGTAAATCATCACTGATACAATTAGCCAATACAATAGGTAAATGCTGAAGTTTCGAGTGTATCTTGACTTTTTTCAAGCCATTACGTGTAATGATGATAGCGGCAGGATGATGAGAAAGAAGTTGTTCTACCGCAAGATCTAATTCAGCCGGATCATTTTCAAAGGTATTAATCACAAAAGATTGCCAATGATGAGCGCGTACCGTTTTTTCAATCGCTAAAATAATTTCGACAGAAAAAGGAGTAGTTGCAGTGCCAAGGGAAAGCACGCCAATCGTATTATTTGCCGCAGAACGAATATTTTGTGCGGCAATGTTGGGCACATAATTAAGTTGTACAATCGCTTGACGAACCTTGTCCAAAGTGCTTTGTGATAATTTTTCCGGATTGTTTAGGGCACGTGAAACCGTCATTAAAGAAACTTCCGCTAATCTTGCCACATCTTTAAGTGAAGCCATGTTCCTCCCGAACTAATCTTTTTTAGTCATTGAAATAATAAGCGTTAAAAAAACCTCTTGGCAAATATTATAGCCAAAACTTGATCGCATTGTTAACGTTAACTTTATTTTTGTGATAAGGATCACAAATCCAACAAAATTTGCTTGAAAGATGAGCTGTTAACGTTAACATTTCAACTATACAAAAAAACTAAAGGAATGCGATTATGTCAAATCAACATTTTGTCAAAAATTATTATCTTAAAAATCGTAACTATTGGATTTTTAGTGCTTACTTTCTTGTTTACTTTTTTATTATGGCGACCTGCTATCCCTTTTTGCCTATTTGGCTTAGCGATATTAATGGTTTGAATAAAACGGAAACCGGTCTTGTTTTCTCCGCAATTTCATTCTTCGCTTTATGTTTTCAGCCGGTCTTCGGTTATGTATCCGATAAACTGGGATTGAAGAAAAACCTGTTATGGATCATCGCTATTGTATTGCTGTTTTTTGCCCCTTTCTTTATTTACATTTTCAGCCCACTGCTCAAACAAAATATCGTACTCGGTGCGATAGCCGGAGGGGCTTATATGGGATTCGCCTTCGCCGGCGGTAGTGCCGCTTCGGAAGCCTATATTGAACGGATTAGCCGCAGCAGCAGGTTTGAATATGGGCGAGCAAGAATGTTTGGGATGATCGGCTGGGCGATTTGTGCTTCTATGGTCGGTATTTTATTTAATATTAACCCCAATTTAGTCTTTTGGTTGGGTTCCGGCTGTGCGATATTATTGCTTCTATTATTAAGCGTTGCCAAAGTAGAAACTAGCTCCTCCGCTGAAATTGCAGATAAACTGGGTGCAAACCAACATATCGTCACCTTGAAGCAAGCCTTCGCCCTGTTTAAATTACCAAAATTTTGGGCGTTATTACTCTATGTTGTGGGCGTAGCCTGCATCTATGATATTTTCGACCAACAATTTGCCAACTTCTTCACCTCATTTTTCAGTTCAAAAGCCTTAGGCACGGAAATTTTCGGCTATGTCACAACCGGCGGCGAATTGCTCAATGCCTGCATTATGTTTTTCGTCCCACTGCTAATTAACCGAATTGGTGCCAAAAACGCCCTATTAATTGCCGGTGCGATTATGAGCGTGCGGATTCTCGGTTCATCTTTTGCCTCCTCGCCGCTACAAGTTATCATTTTAAAAACCTTACATATGTTTGAAGTGCCGTTCTATCTGGTTGGATTATTCAAATACATTACACAAGTATTTGAGCTTCATTTTTCTGCCACGATTTATCTGGTCGCCTGCCACTTTGCCAAACAAATGGCAACAATGCTGATGTCAACTTTTGTCGGCGAACTTTATGATGAATACGGTTTCCACACTACCTATTTTATCCTAGGCTGTATTGTGACAACCGCTACCATCATTTCAGCCTTTACATTAAAAAATCAATCTTATTCACGTGTATAAAAGGAGCTGCTTATGCTACCGAATTATTTCCAAGATCCTCAAATATTGCATCTTAATACTACACCACATCATTGCTATTTTATCCCTCATCAGAGTGAGGAAAGTGCGGTGAAAAATCCACGAGAAAAATCCTCATTTTTTACCGCACTTAATGGTGATTGGGATTTTGCGTATTTCAAAAGCTATCACGACCTGCCGGAAAATTGGCTCAATATATCTTTTGAACACAGCATTCCCGTCCCCTCCAACTGGCAAAATCACGGCTATGATCAACATCATTACACCAATATTCATTACCCTTTCCCTTTCGATCCTCCTTTCGTGCCACAGCAAAATCCGTGCGGTTTATATCACCGCACACTACAAATTACCCCAAAAACAAATAAACGCTATTTACTCAATTTTGAGGGTGTAGATAGCTGTTTATTTTTATATATCAATCAAAAATTTGTGGGCTATTCGCAAATCAGCCATTGCACATCGGAATTTGATATTACGCCTTTTTTACACAAAGGGAAAAACCATTTCCACGTGCTAGTCTTAAAATGGTGTGATGGTAGTTATTTAGAAGATCAAGATAAATTCCGAATGTCCGGTATTTTTCGTGATGTTTATTTATTGGAGAGAGAATTCCACTATTTACAAGATTTCTTTATCCGTACCACACTGGCGGAAGACTTAAAAAGTGCGGTATTAAATGTAGATCTTTCTTTTGTGAAAAACGAACCGATGGCGGAAAAACGGAACATTCGTTGGCAATTATATGATCCAAAAGGTAACCGACTATTAGATGAGGAGACTCAGGATAAGCAAGGAGAATTTACAGTAAATAATGTAACATTATGGCATGCCGAATCACCACAACTTTACACCTTATTGATTCAATATGGATCAGAAGTGATTTGCCAAAAGATCGGTTTTCGTCAAATCGAAATAAAAAACGGCGTACTTTTATTTAACCACCAAGCCATTAAATTTAAAGGAGTAAACCGCCACGACAGCGATCCTAAAACCGGCTATGCGATTAGCCGTGAACAAGCAATCAATGACTTACGCCTAATGAAACAACATAATTTCAACGCCATTCGCACTGCTCATTACCCCAATGCCCCTTGGTTTGCCGAATTATGCGATGAATACGGTTTTTATCTGATTTCGGAAAGTGATATTGAAAGCCATGGCGTAGCTATGCTCCACGTGCCACAGCCTGAAGACAGTATTTTCTTGAATGTGGAAAACAAGCCTGAATATGAGCGAATCCGTCAACAAATAATTGATAACTATTGCCTGATAGCCTGCGATCCTCAATGGAAAAAAGCCATTTTAGACCGCACTTTTGCCAATATTGAGCGAGATAAAAACCATCCTTCTGTAATTGTGTGGTCGTTAGGCAACGAATCCGGCTATGGTGAGAATTTTGAAGCCGCCGCCGCTTGGGTAAAAAATCGAGATCAGAGTCGTCTTGTGCATTATGAAGGCTCAATTTATCAGCATTCCAACCATAAAAATGATATATCCCAATTAGATTTTTACAGCGAAATGTATAGTTCAACGGAAAGCTTAGACGATTATTTTAGCACGCCAAAAAACCGCCCTTTCCTACTTTGTGAGTACACCCACGCCATGGGCAATTCCTGCGGTGATGCAGAAGATTATTGGCAAGCCTTTCATCGCCACACCGGGGCTTGTGGTGGCTTTGTATGGGAATGGTGCAACCACTCTCCCTATTTGCCTAATGGCAAATTCGGTTACGGTGGTGATTTTGGGGATAAACCTAATGACGGCAATTTTTGTGCAGACGGCTTAGTCACGGCAGATCGCCAAGTGCAAAGTAGTTTGCGGGAAATAAAAAACGTTAACCGCCCTATCCGTGCCTCCCTTAACGCTGGTAAGATCGTCCTCACCAATTATCTGGATTTTACCGATGCGATGGATTTTCTTACCATTAACTATCGTTTATCGGAAAATGGTCTCACCATTCGTGAAGGAATGTTTGACAACATCAAAATCGCCCCAAAACACACCGCACTTTTACCTCTTGATTTACCTAAAAATAACGGCAATTTGTGGCTTTTGGATTTAAGTTATCATCAAAAACAAGAGTCGGCATTAATCCCTCAAGATCATCAACTTGGCATGGATCAAATCAATCTATTTCCTACGATTATACAACTGTCCACTTCTACACCCAAAGCGACACGAGGCAAATTTGAAGTCATCGAAAACAACACTCAGCTCGAAATTAACAATGGCAAAGTGCGGTATATTCTTGACAAACTTTCGGGTATTTTCAGCCACATTGAGGAAAATAGTAGAGCATTAATTGAACGCCCGTTGGATTTCAATATCTGGCGTGCGCCGATAGACAATGATCGATTAATCAAAGCCCAATGGGTTTCCGCTGGTTATCACCAAGTACAAATCCGAGCTTATGATATTAAGTGGAAACAAAATGATGATCATGTACAAATCCGTGCCTTATGTGGCTTAACAGCAATATCAAAGGAACGTATCTTAACCCTTGATGTCATTTATCGCATTTTCACCAACGGCTTGCTCAGTGTGGAAATTCAGGCACAAAAAACACCGCACTTGCCTTATCTCCCCCGCTTCGGATTGCGTTTCTTTTTACCAAAAGCCATGCAACAAACGGAGTATTTTGGCTACGGAAGCCCTAGCCATAATGGAGAAAGCTATATTGATAAACATCACGCCTGCCAACTTGGTATTTACCACACAACACCGGAAAAAAATCATGTGGATTATCTTAAACCTCAGGAAAACGGCAGTCATTATGCCTGTTCTTATGTGAAAGTGCGGTCAGCAACACAAAAGATTTTTATCACTGCCGTACAACCATTTAGTTTTAGCATTTCGCCTTATTCTCAGGAAGAATTGGCAACGAAAGCCCATAATGATGAACTACTGGAAGATACAAGCACGGTACTTTGCATAGATTACAAAATGAGCGGAATCGGCTCCAATTCATGCGGTCCGAATCTAAAATCGCAATATCGCTTAAATGAGTTACAATGGCACTGCCGTTTCGATCTCTATTTTGGGTAAATTTCCCACTTAAACGGAAGGTGGTAAGAAATGATTAAATGTATCATTCGCAATCAACAAAAAGGCTCACTTTCGTGAGCCATTTTTTTAATTAATCATGTAACCCTAATTTTTTCTCAAGGTAATGAATATTTGTTCCCCCTTTTTGGAAATTTTCATCTTCCAAAATCATCTCATGTAGTGGAATATTAGTTTTAATGCCATCAATGATGGTTTCAGCCAAAGCATTTTGCATACGGCGGATCGCCACATCTCGGGTATCGCCATAGGCAATAAGTTTTGCAATCATGGAATCATAATGCGGAGGCACTGTATAACCGCCATACACATGGGAATCCCAACGCACGCCAAAACCACCCGGTGAATGTAAGTGATTGACTCTCCCCGGTGATGGTAAGAATGATTTAGGATCTTCCGCATTAATACGGCACTCGATCGCATGACCTTTTACTTTAATATCTTCTTGTTTGAAAGAAATCGGTAAACCTGCGGCAATGCGTAACTGCTCTTTAACCAAATCCACGCCGGTAATCATTTCTGTTACCGGATGTTCCACTTGGATACGGGTATTCATTTCAATGAAATAAAATTCACCGTTTTCATATAAAAACTCGAATGTACCAGCTCCACGATAACCGATTTCCACACAAGCATTTGCACAACGGGAACCGATGTCACGGCGAAGTTCTTCAGTGATTCCCGGAGCCGGTGCCTCTTCCACTACTTTTTGATGGCGACGCTGCATTGAACAGTCACGTTCTGCCAAATACACAGCGTTACCGTGAGTATCCGCCAATACTTGAATTTCCACATGACGTGGATTTTCTAAGTATTTTTCCATATAAACCATATCATTATTAAACGCCGCTTTTGCTTCCGCTTTTGTCATCGCAATGGATTCTTCTAATGCTTCTTCGCTACGGACAACACGCATACCGCGACCGCCACCGCCACCGGAGGCTTTAATAATAATTGGATAACCGATACGTTTTGCAATTTCTTTATTTTTGGCTATGTCGTTTCCGACAGGGCCATCAGATCCCGGCACACAAGGCACCCCGGCTTTTTTCATTGCTTTAATCGCAGAGACTTTATCACCCATTAAACGAATAACATCTGCTGTCGGCCCGATAAAAGTAAAACCTGAACGCTCTACTTGCTCGGCAAAATCCGCATTTTCAGATAAAAAACCATATCCCGGATGAATGGCATCCGCCCCCGTCACTTCAGCGGCAGCAATAATCGCAGGAATGTTTAGATAGCTTTTTGCCGAAGGTGCAGGCCCGATGCAAACGGTTTCATCTGCCAATAATACATGTTTTAAATCACGATCTGCCGTGGAGTGAACCGCAACGGTTTTAATGCCTAATTCTTTACACGCGCGTAAAATGCGTAATGCAATTTCACCACGGTTGGCAATCACAACTTTTTCTAACATAAGAAATTCCACTTGTTAAAAAATGGCGGGCAAGCCCGCCATTTTGGATAATTGATAGGGTTATTCGATAACGATCAATGGTTGATCAAATTCAACCGGTTCGCCATCATTGACGAGGATTGCTTTTACTACACCGGCTTTGTCCGCTTCAATACGGTTCATCATTTTCATTGCCTCAACGATACAAAGCGTATCACCGACTTTAACCGGTTGTCCTACATCAACAAATGCTTTCGCTTCCGGGCTTGGGCTACGGTAGAATGTGCCGACCATCGGGGAACGAACTTGGTGACCAACGACTTCTTCAGACACTGCCTGAGCAGCAGTTGGCGCAGGTGCATTGACCTGAGCCGGTACAACTGCCGGCGCCGCAACAGGTGCGGAATATTGTACCGCCGCCGGTACAACGGCAGGAACGGCACGACTAATACGAACCGTACCCTCTTCTTCTTGAACTTCTAATTCAGTGATACCTGATTCTTCCACTAATTCGATCAGTTTTTTAATTTTACGAATGTCCATTATGTTCTTCCTAAAAGAATAAAATTTTTGACCGCACTTTTATCTATCAAAATAAGTACACAAAATTGCGATCAGTTATAAACTTGTCTTTGAGCAGGCAAAGATTACATTAAATTTAGCTAAATTGCGATAAAATTCTATGAATTTCGCCTAAAATGCTTATTTTCGTTACTTTTTCGCTAAAAAATCCAAGGCAAATAAAAAGGCAAATTCATACCCCTTTGCGCCCAATCCGCAAACCACACCTTCCGCAACGTCACTGAAATAAGAATGATGACGAAACGGCTCACGTTTATGTACGTTAGACAAATGAATTTCCACAAAAGGAATGGATACCGCCAATAAGGCATCCCGTAAAGCCACACTCGTATGCGTATAAGCGGCAGGATTAATTAAAATAAAATCTACGGTTTGGAAACTTTGGTGGATTTTTTCAATCAGTTTTTCCTCGCTATTTGCTTGGAAACAATCTAGTTCAATATTGTGTTGATTAGCCAATAACTTTAGATTTGCTTCAATGGCTGCAAGGGATAAACTGCCGTAATGTTTAGGTTCACGCGCGCCTAACATATTTAAGTTCGGGCCGTTTAGTAACAAAATTCGGGATTTTTGCGACATTTTCTCTTCCTTTTAAGATTGTGCATTATACGGATTTTTCGATAAGCGGTGGTCGAATCAGATAATTCTTGTAATCAATTCGGAATCTAAATCAATAAGCGGCAATCTCGATCCTTTCCACGGACGCAGCACTTGATAAGTCATTAAATCCAGCGTATCTAAACCCGGTGTCACATTCGGTGTATATTGTTGTGCCATTCGTGCCAGTTGGGTTAAACCAAGGCTACTTTCAATACTTGAACTAACTACCGCTTTTAATCCCAAAGTATGAGCTTTTTTGATTAATTCAATACAACGCTCAAGGGAACCAATTAATGTCGGTTTAATCACAACTGCTGCCAAGTATGGTTCTTTTTTAAGCTGAAAATCAGGTTCTCGTAAGGATTCATCCCAGGCAATGGCAATCCCTGTTTGAGCCGCAAATTCACGGCTTAATTCAGGCGTTTTGCAAGGTTCTTCCAAAAATTGAATGCGGGCACGATGCGCCGGTTTTATTTTTGTCGCAAACAGCAATGCTTTTTCAAGCGACCAACGACAGTTTGCATCAAGGCGCAGCTGCAACTCGGGAATGGCTTCTAAAAACATATCCGCGATCAACCCATCTCGGTTAGCTTCATACATCCCCACTTTGATTTTTGCCACTTTCTCACCGGAAAGATGGGCTAATTTTCCATAAAGATCATCGGGATCGCCATAACACAAAGGGGCTGTGTGATAATTTCCCTCTGCATTGAGTTCCCCCTTTAGTTCTGCCAGTGCACAGCTCAAGCCAAAGGCTACGGACGGATAAAGCCCATCAAGAGATAACTTTTCATCACGGCTACGTGCAGCATCCCAATCGGCAAGCCATTGTATTGCTTGGCTTTCCGCCATTTCTAAGGATTCCTCACTAAATCCCGGCAACGGCGCAATTTCTCCCCAACCTTCATTATTCTGACATTGGATACGCACAAGCAAACCTTCACGGCGTTTTAAAAACCGATCTCGCAAAATAAGCTGGCTATCAACAGGAATGGAATAACGATAAAGTTTATATTGTCGAATTGTCATAAATCTTGCTTACAAAAAGTGCGGTTGAAATTAACCGCACTTTTGGTTGAATAATTAAGGATTACGTCTGAATTTGCTGAAATCCGGCGCACGTTTTTCATTAAACGCATTGCGACCTTCTTGACCTTCTTCTGTCATATAAAACAACATGGTCGCATTCCCCGCCAATTCTTGAAGACCGGCTTGACCGTCACAGTCAGCATTTAATGCGGCTTTCAAACAACGTAATGCAATCGGGCTGTTGCGAAGCATTTCCCGACACCAACGCACCGTTTCTTTTTCAAGATCGGCATAAGGAACCACAGTGTTCACCAAGCCCATATCTAAGGCTTCTTGTGCATTATATTGACGACATAAGAACCAAATCTCACGGGCTTTCTTCTGACCGACTAAGCGAGCCATGTAGCTTGCCCCCCAACCGCCGTCAAAAGATCCTACTTTCGGTCCTGTTTGACCGAAAATGGCATTATCTGCCGCAATGGTTAAATCACATAACATATGCAATACATGACCGCCGCCAATGGCATAACCCGCCACCATCGCCACCACCGGTTTAGGGCAAGTACGAATATCCCGTTGGAAATCCAATACATTCAAATGATGTACGCCGCTTTCGTCTTTGTAGCCGCCGTAATCCCCACGAATTTTTTGATCGCCGCCTGAACAGAAGGCTTTTTCGCCTTCTCCGGTTAATACAATGACACCGATTTTTTCATCAAAACGTGCATTAGAGAAGGCATGGATCATTTCTTTAACGGTTTGCGGACGAAATGCATTACGCACTTCCGGACGGTTAATGGTGATTTTTGCGATACCGTCAGTGGATTTATGATAGCGAATATCGGTATAGCCTTCGCTGTGATCGACCCATTCAACGGGTGCATAAAGCACATCATCTTTTGGATTTTGCATGAATATTCCTTTTAATTAACGAAAAGTGCGGTCATTATAGCGGAAGTTTTTCCAATCGGGAAAATGAAAATTTATTTCAGCCTTTATCTATTCTGTGCTTATTGCTAGAATTTCATCTATATAAACCAATTTTTCGAGACCCAATATGAAATTTATTTTTACACTCGGCATAACACTATTACTCAGTAGTTGTAACCTTTTCGACTCATCAGAATCCCCTATTCCGGCAGAATTTGCCGGTGCGGATTATCAGCTTTCAGATAAAAATGCGAAACAATGGGCGATTGCCAGCAAACAAGCGGAGCAATGTATTTATCCGAACCTCACCCGTATTCAGCAACAGCACTTTGCCAAAGAAGATAGTTATATTCACTCCCAATATGTTTTTTTCTATCCTTTGGAAAACATTATTGGCGAAGATTATGTGAAGATTATTCAAAATGATGAAAAATCCATGAGTTATGCCACTTATCAATTCAAAAAATTCCGTACCGCGATAGGGAGTGTGGAATCACTAAATAATCAATACTGTCAGATTTTACGCACCCAAGCACGTGATGATTTAGATGTAGTGAAAGGTCAATATAAAAACGGTATGGTCGATAATTCAAAGAATGAAGACGGTACATCTAAGAATACTGATGGTGTCGCCACCAATCAAAATAAATTCTTTTTTGATATCATAAAATGGGGTTCGGCACTACTACTGTGAGTTTCATCAAACGAATCTAGGCATCATTCAAGATAAAAATCAAATATCGTTTTTAAGTAAACGATTATACGAATAAAAAATGTTAAACAGATCAAACTTTCGGTAAATAACCCTTTGAGGTTTAATTGTTTTCCGATAGTCTATCCAAAATATTTTTTCAACTTAAGAAGGTGAAATTATGGCAACTCTCTTTGATGTAGCACAAAATTGGTTAAACCAAGATCCTGATGCAGAAACTCGCGCAGAATTGACCGCACTTTTAGAATCAGCAAAAGCAGGCGATACAAAAGCAGAAGCAGAATTACAGACTCGTTTTGACGGTCGTTTGCAATTTGGTACTGCCGGTTTACGAGGTCCTTTACAAGCAGGTTCAATGGGCATGAACCGAGTTTTAGTAGCACAAGCCGCCGGCGGTTTAGCGGATTTCTTAAAAGGCTATGACAAACAACCTTCCATTGTGATTGGCTATGACGGGCGTAAAAATTCAGATGTATTTGCGCGCGACACCGCTGAAATCATGGCGGGTGCGGGAGTGAAGGCTTATTTGTTGCCACGCAAATTACCAACACCGGTATTAGCCTACGCTATTCAATATTTCGATACGACCGCCGGTGTGATGGTTACCGCAAGCCACAACCCACCGGAAGATAACGGTTATAAAGTGTACTTAGGAAAAGCGAACGGAGGGGGACAAATCGTTTCACCCGCCGATCAGGAAATTGCGACATTAATCGACAAAGTGGCGGCAGGTAGTATTCAAGATTTACCGCGTAGCAATGATTATGTTGTGTTAAATGATGAAGTGGTGGACGCTTATATTGCCAAAACCGCCTCTCTTGCTAAAGAGCCACAATGCGACATCAACTATGTTTATACCGCCATGCACGGCGTGGGTTATGAAGTATTAAGCAAAACCTTAGCTAAATCCGGTTTACCACAGCCTCACATCGTCGCCGAACAAGTGTGGCCGGACGGTACTTTCCCAACGGTTAATTTCCCAAACCCAGAAGAAAAAGGCGCATTGGATCTTGCGATTAAAGTGGCGAAAGAAAATAACGCCGAATTTATTATCGCAAACGACCCAGATGCCGACCGTTTAGCCGTTGCCGTACCGGATGCGGAAGGCAACTGGAAACCTTTACACGGCAACGTGGTGGGTTGTTTCTTAGGTTGGTATTTAGCCAAACAATACCATGCACAAGGTAAACAAGGGGTATTGGCTTGCTCTTTAGTCTCCTCCCCGGCACTTGCCGAAATAGCAAAAAAATATGGTTTCCAATCGGAAGAAACCTTAACCGGTTTCAAATATATCGGTAAAGTTCAAGGCTTATTGTTTGGTTTTGAAGAAGCTCTCGGTTACTTGGTGGATCCGGATAAAGTCCGTGATAAAGACGGTATCTCCGCAGCAATTATGTTATTAGATCTTGTCCGCAACTTGAAAAAACAAGGTAAGACCTTAGCGGATTATGCCGATGAATTTACTAAAGAATTTGGCGCTTATGTGAGCGGACAAATCTCTATTCGTGTCAGCGATCTTTCCGAAATCGGCAAATTAATGACCGCACTTCGCAACACACCGCCAAGCGTTATCGGAGGTGTGAACGTGGCACAATTTATCGACCATACGAAAACCGATCGTCAAAGCGATATTCTCGTATTTGTATTGGAAAACGGTTCCCGTTTAATTGCGCGTCCTTCAGGTACGGAGCCGAAAATTAAGTTCTATTTAGACGCACGTGGTACGGATCCGAAAAATGCAGAACAAGTGCTTGCTGATTTTGATGAAGGCGTGCGCAACATTCTGCGCCAAGATGCCTACGGTAAACAAGAGTGTTAATAATTAAATAGTTACGATAATGCAATAAAAGAGATGCCTAATTGCATCTCTTTTTTATTTCACGAGGAATAAATAAATGAACCCTTGGATTTTACTCGCAATTTCCATTTGCTTAGAAATTGCTGCAACAAATTTATTAAAACTGAGTGATGGTTTTACCAAACTTTTTCCTACCGTAGGCTCGCTCACGCTCTATGCGATTTCTTTTTATTTTGTTTCAATTATTTTTCGTTCTTTACCCGTTGGTTTGGTTTACGCCATTTGGTCAGGGGTGGGCATTGTCCTTACGGCAGTAGTTGCCTATTTTGCTTTTGGACAAAAAATTGATACGGCTGGAATAATTGGCATTGGGTTAATTATTGCCGGCGTGTTGGTCATTAACCTATTTTCAAGCGCATCCCATTAAAAAAGAGCGGTATTATGTCATTCCTATATTAACTAATCAAAAAGCGAAAATCTGCATAGTTAATTCCACTATATAATATGGTATTAAAGTGTTTTGCCTTTCACTTATTCCCCTTTATGATAGCCATATCTTCTTAATCATAGGTACTTTATGAAAAAAGCACGAGCAATACCTTATACAAACTGGGCGGCAAGTTCATTATGGTCGCTAGAAAGTAAAACGATCTGTGTGTTGTTATTTGCATTAGCAATATTAGGAATCGGCGATGGGCTAATTGTATTGTCCAATTTTGGTTCCACGCCTTGGACAGTGCTTTCTCAAGGCATTGCCTTACAAAGTGGAATTGGTATTGGCTGGGCATCGTTTTTTATTAGCGTTGTAGTAATGTTGGCATGGCTACCCTTAAAACTACGTTTTGGGCTAGGCACTCTTCTAAATATTATTATGATTGCTTTTTTCTTAGACATTACTACAAAAATTCTACCGGAACCGACCGCACTTTTGTCACGCATGACTTTTGGAATAATCGGGATTTTTCTATATGGGTTAGGCACAGCATTGTATCTCACTTGCCATTTGGGGGCAGGCCCTCGTGACGGGCTTATGGTGGGGATTTGCCAACGCTTCCATCTAAAAGTAGGGTTCGTCCGTACCGGTATTGAAATATCGGTTTGCCTATTCGGTTTTTTTCTAGGAGGAATAGTGGGTATCGGCACGCTGATTTTTGCCGCCGGAATCGGTTGGATTGTACAAGGTTGCCTAGAATTAATTACCCGTTTCTCACATTCATTAAATGAAAAACATAAGTTTTAGCCACCAATCTAACATAATGACTAATGTCTTTTTTCAAAATAAAAGGCTGATAATTCAGCCTTCAAACGATGAAAAAAACGACCGCACTTTGGTCTATTCTTACTTTGAAAAATACCATTTCGACAACAGAATGCCACTGTTTACCGCAATATTTAAGCCATTTTTTAATGGACTGCTTAAAGATAAACGAACATTTACATCCGGTCTTTCGTATAAATCCAACGTGCCACTTTCACTGAATAAAAATGCGACTTTTTTATTAAATTGAACCGAATCAAGAGAAGTCCCCTCTTTGTCTTGCGCAACATGTATCACTTGATACCCGCTTTGGCGAAGTTGTTGTAATGCAGATTCAATATCTAAACATTCTAATAAACGGATATGTTCCGCGCCGCCTTCTGCAACACGCATAGCTGCCGCAGAATACAGATTATCGGCATTATTAGTTACCACATTCTTCACACCATAAAACGCACAGGTACGCAGTACTCCCCCAATATTTTGAGCATTATCTACATTGTCTAACAGCACTAAACAATCTTCCTTGTGCGGAATATCCAAATAGCCTTGCAACATGAACGGGCGTTGTTTTTTCACTAACATACAAATACCGCCGTGATGCGTCGTACCGCTTACAAGGGATAATTCTTCATTATCTACCACGTGGTACACTTTTTTGTTTGCCGCTAAATAGCTGAACATTTCACCGATTTTATGCGACATCTGCACCGTAGCCCAAACACGAACAATACTTTCCGGACGATTATTAAATAACGCTAAACAGGCATTTTCACCATAGACTTTCATTTCTTCCGCACGATTTTTCTTAATTTTTTCCGGCGCACGGGGTGAAAGTGCGCCGGTTTTCTTTTCTTTTGGTTTGTATGCCGTCCCCGTGCTTTTCATTAAAACTTTGACATTACCTTGCGCTCTGCTGCTTTTATTTAGAGAAAGCTCAGCAACACGCGGCTCACGAACTTCTTGTTGAAAACGATGTTGTTTTTTTCTCTCATCATGTTTTTTATCAAAGTGCGGTCGATTTTCACGGTGTTTTTCGGAATTTTGTTTCCCATCAAAAGCACGCTCTTGAAAAGATTTATTAGAATTTGTCTGAAAAATAGGCTTGCGAGAACTGTTCATAAGGAGATACCCAAGAAAAAATTGAATAATAATTCGCCAATAAATGTCAAATTTTGTGAGCATTATAACGAAAAAAAACCTTTTTTCTATCAATCCATCAATGAAATATTGTAAACTAGCCCATTCCTAGAGAATGCAGAGACAAATTATGTTAATCAATAAATTAAAACGTACAGAACAAAATCTCAAAAATCTGCCTTTTTTACCTTTAGAAAAAGCACAAGTGGAATTTTTGTTCAGTCCGACTGAATTTAAAACTCAGATTATTGAATTAATTAGAAATGCGAAAAAACGTATTTATGTAACCGCACTTTACTGGCAAAAAGATGAAGCGGGACAAGAAATTCTTGATGAAATTTACCGAATAAAACAAGAACAGCCTGACTTAGATATTAAAATCCTTGTGGATTGGCATCGTGGTCAGCGTAATTTATTAGGAGCGGAAAAATCTGCGACCAATGCCGATTGGTATGTGGAACAGCGTCAAACCTACCAACTTTCGGAGGATCCGAATATGTTTTTCGGTGTGCCGATTAATACCCGTGAAGTGTTCGGCGTTTTGCATATCAAGGGGTTTATTTTCGATGATACGGTACTTTATAGTGGCGCAAGTATCAACAACGTGTATTTGCAACAAGAGGACAAATACCGTTATGACCGCTATCAAAAAATCACGAATGTGGCATTAGCCGATTCAATGGTGAATTTTATTAATGATTATTTATTGGACTTGAATGCCGTTCACCCACTTGATGTAGCAAACCGTCCCCGCACCAAAGAAATTCGCTCTGCTATTCGTGCTTATCGTAAAAATTTAGCTAATCACGCGGAATACAGCTTGGAAGGTGCAGTTAGTTTTTCCGATATTTTAAGTGTTTCCCCATTATTTGGCTTAGGTGCTTCAGACAATGAATTAAACCAAATCATTGAAGATTTGTTTTTACAAGTCCAAGAAAATTTGGTGGTTTGTACTCCTTATTTTAATTTTCCCCGAACCCTACAACTTAAAATTGCCCATTTGCTGGAAGAAGGGAAAAAGATCGAGATTATCGTGGGCGACAAAGTAGCAAACGATTTTTATATTCCACCGGAACAACCGTTCAAAATGGCGGGCGCATTGCCTTATTTATACGAAAGCAACCTCCGTCATTTTTGTGAAAAATTCCAACAAGAAATTGAACAGGGCCGATTGACGATTCGTTTATGGAAAGACGGCGATAACACTTACCATTTAAAAGGTGTGTGGGTGGATAAAGATTATATTTTGCTGACCGGTAATAACTTAAATCCGCGTGCTTGGCGTTTAGATGCGGAAAATGGGTTATTGATTCACGATCCGAAGCAGGAATTACGTGATCAAGCTGAGAAAGAGTTAAACCATATTCGTCAGCATACCACCGTATTGAGTCACTATTCCGAATTGGAAGAGCTATCTCAATACCCTGAGCCGGTTCAAAAATTACTGAAAAAATTTGCCCGAATTAAAGCAGATAAATTAGTAAAAATGATTCTTTAATAGGAAAAAGGGAAATGGCGAACATTTCCCCTTGAGCTTCCCAATTATTCTAACTAGACTACCCCATTCTTTTTATCAACCAAATACTATTATGCGTGTTTCCGATTTCCATTTTGACTTACCCGATGAACTTATCGCCCGTTATCCTAAAGCAGATCGTTCCTCTTGTCGTCTTCTGACGTTAAATGGTGAAAACGGTGAAATTTCTCACCGCACTTTCACGGAGGTATTAGATCTCATTGATGAAGGCGATTTGTTGATTTTTAACAATACCCGAGTGATTCCCGCCCGAATGTTCGGATGCAAAGCCAGTGGCGGTAAAATTGAAGTACTGGTTGAACGTATGTTGAATGAGCATCGTTTTCTCGCCCATATCCGCTCCTCAAAAGCGCCGAAGGAAGGTACTGAATTATTTTTAGGGGAAGATAAACTCGGTGAAAATAACGGCATTCAAGCAGTGATGACGGCACGCCACAGCACACTTTTTGAAGTGGAATTAGAGGATAAATCCACTACACTTTTAACTGTGCTGCAACAAATCGGGCATATGCCGTTACCGCCTTATATTGATCGCCCGGATGAGGAGGCGGATCAAGAATGCTATCAAACCGTTTATAGCAAAGTACCGGGGGCAGTGGCTGCACCAACAGCAGGCTTGCATTTCGATGATGAATTATTGGCAAAACTTCGATCCAAAGGGGTAAATTTTGAATTTGTCACTCTCCATGTAGGGGCAGGCACATTCCAACCGGTTCGAGTGGAAAATATTGAAGATCATATTATGCATGCCGAATATGTGGAGCTTTCACAAGAAGTGTGTAATGCCATTATTGCCACAAAAAAAGCAGGAAAACGCGTGATTGCGGTGGGAACAACTTCCGTCCGCTCTATTGAAACCGCTGCGTTGTCTGCCGAAGAAAACGGAAATCCGGATTTGATCGAACCCTATTTTTCCGACACCTCAATTTTCATTTATCCGGGTAAAAAATTCCGTGTAGTAGATGCCTTAATCACCAATTTCCATCTACCGGAAAGTACCCTCATTATGCTGGTTTCTGCTTTTGCCGGTTTCACCCGTACAATGAATGCCTACAAAAGTGCGGTGGAAAATCGCTATCGTTTTTTCAGTTATGGCGATGCGATGTTTATTACAAAAAATCCGAATGTGATAGGATTGGAACAAGTCGTTTGACTTAAAGAAAGGCAACGCCTACAATACGCCAACTACCTCTTGTTTCGGTGAATCTGCTTAGTCAGCGCTGCCTTTTAATCGCAGGCAAAGTAGGGTAATGATGACCAATTTAATTGTGAATTTAGTCATATTTTTATCTTTGATATGATTAACAATCAGGATCTACAATATAGCCTGACAGCGGTAACTGGCAGACTATCTTAGTAGATCCGCCTCTGCTCAAAGAGCATTAAAAAAATTATAGCATGAAGCCTGTGAATTTAAACAGGCTTTTTTATTAATAAAAATCTTCGAACTGTTTATTCGTTGAGGAAATAAAAATGAAGTATGAATTAGACAAAACGAGCGGCAATGCACGCCGTGGGCGGTTAGTCTTTGAACGCCCACAAGGTACATTTAAAGTGGAAACGCCTGCATTTATGCCAGTGGGTACTTATGGTACCGTGAAAGGAATGACGCCAGAAGAAGTTCGTGCAACGGGGGCTGAAATTTTACTGGGTAATACCTTCCATTTATGGTTGCGCCCGGGACAAGAAGTGATGCGTAAACACGGTGATTTACACGATTTCATGCAGTGGCATCGCCCAATCTTAACTGATAGCGGCGGTTTCCAAGTATTTAGTCTTGGGAAATTACGCAAAATCACCGAAGAAGGCGTACAATTCCAAAATCCGATTAATGGCGAGCGAATCTTCCTTTCTCCGGAAAAATCTATGGAAATTCAATATGATCTCGGCTCCGATATCGTGATGATTTTCGATGAATGTACTCCCTATCCTGCAACCTTTGACTATGCCAAAAAATCCATGGAAATGTCCCTTCGTTGGGCAAAACGTAGCCGTGATCGCTTTGATGAACTCAGCAATAAAAATGCGCTTTTCGGGATCATTCAAGGAGGCATATTTGAAGAATTACGCAAAATTTCCTTGGAAGGCTTAGTCAATATCGGTTTTGACGGTTATGCTGTGGGTGGTTTGGCCGTGGGCGAACCGAAAGAAGATATGCACCGTATTTTAGAATACATTTGTCCGCAAATTCCGGCAGATAAACCACGTTATTTAATGGGCGTAGGAAAACCGGAAGATTTGGTTGAAGGCGTTCGTCGTGGCATCGATATGTTTGATTGCGTGATGCCAACCCGCAATGCCCGTAACGGCCACTTATTTGTCACGGACGGTATTGTGAAAATTCGTAATGCGAAATACCGTGATGACACCAGCCCACTCGATCCTCATTGTGATTGTTACACCTGTAAAAATTACACCAAAGCCTATTTATATCATCTAGATAAATGCGGCGAGATTTTAGGGGCACGCTTAAATACTATTCATAATTTGCGTTATTACCAACGCCTTATGGCGGAAATTCGTCAAGCCATTGAAGATGATCGTTTTGATGATTTTGTGGTAGCGTTTTATGCGAGAATAGGGAAACCTGTACCACCGTTGCAACTTGATACTACGTCCTTACCATTATCTGAATAAGGCACAAAAAGTGCGGTCATTTTTGACCGCATTTTTCACACGAAGAGAAGGAAAATTATGCAAATTCTTGAACCTCAGCAATTCGCCAGTTGGAATGACCCCATTGAAATGCTTTATACCTGCCACAGCAAAGTAAAACGCTTTTGTCATCAACTCAGCATTTTACCGGGTTATCTAGAGAAAAATGGCGTGAACCAAGCCGTACTGAATGATGTAAAAATTATCTTACAATATTTTAATTATGCAGCTCTGCTTCATCACGATGATGAGGAAAAAGACTTTTTTCCTGCCTTAATGCTCAAAGCACCGGAAATTCAATCGCAAGTAGAAGAATTAGAACGCCAACATATTGATTTACACGAAAATTGGCGTTTACTTTCGGAACAATTGGAAGATCTAATTGCACAAGAAAGTATTTCTCTCGATCCTGCTCTAATCCAACGCTTTGTGTTGGGTTACGATAAACACATTCTGATTGAAGAACCCCTTTTTGAATTAGGTAAGCAACATTTGACCGAAACAGAATTGAAGGCGATTGGGCAAGTTATGTCAAATCGGCGTCATCCTTGAGTTATGGATTATCAACTTGATACGCAAGATTATCGCTGCCCTTTGCCATTGCTGATGATAAAAAAATCTCTGGTTGCCCTCACAAAAGACGACAGCTTACTAGTACTCATTTCAACAGAAAGCAGTGAAAAGGAAATTGAGCAGCTGTGCGAAAGCTTAGATTGTTTATGTCAGCGAAATGAAGATCATTCATTTATTCTTCGTAGGCGTTCAAAATAAGTTTACTCGTGATAAGTTTTTATAAAAAGTTACTCGCTATTCTTCGCAACTTTCAATTACCGGTAAGCAAAGTATTACCACATTCAATTCTGTGATTTCTTTCAATATCTCTTAATTAAATAACACCTATCGACCAAAATCACTATAATTAGTTTTTGTAGCCGAATTTTAGTCTAAAGAGGGAATAATGATGAAAAATTTAAACATGATTTGGGGTTTACTTTTGGTATTAGTGATCACGGCAATCGCTGTTTTCATTGGAAATAATGCATTAGTCGAAAGACTGAATATCAGCGCATTAACATTGGCAATTGTCATTGGTATTCTATGCGGCAATACGTTCTATCATAAAATTGAAAATTTTACGCATCTCGGTGTAACTTTCGCTAAAGGAAAATTGTTACGCCTCGGCATTATTTTGTATGGTTTCAGAATTACTCTACAAGATATCGGGCAAGTGGGAGTCAATGCAGTATTAGCCGATGCCATTATGTTAGTATTGACATTTGTGATTACCTGCTGGATTGGCATTAAGATCTTAAAACTTGATAAACAAATCGTTTTTCTTACCGGTGCCGGATGTAGCATTTGCGGTGCTGCTGCAATTATTGCAAGCGAACCTGTGGTAAAAGCCCCCTCTTACAAAGTTTCTGTTGCCGTAGCGTTAATCGTTATTTTCGGCACAATTTCTATGTTTTTATACCCTGTTCTTTATCCTATTTTGATTGATTTTATTAATCCCCATCAGTTTGGTATTTACATCGGTTCTTCCATACATGAAGTCGCCCAAGTCTATGCAGCAGGGAGTAATATTAGCCCAGTTGTCGCTGATGTTGCGGTGGTTTCAAAAATGATACGGGTAATGATGCTTGCTCCTTTTTTACTCGCCTTATCTTATTTTTTACACAAAGATAAAGAACAAAAGCACACGATTTCAATTCCTTATTTTGCGTTAATGTTTATCCTCGTTGCCGTGTTTAATTCTTTTAACTTATTACCGACCGAATGGGTGAATGTATTAGTTCAAATTGATACTATTTTTTTAATGGCAGCCATGGCAGGACTGGGATTAACCACAAATGTGAGCACAGTGAAACAGGCCGGATTAAAGCCGCTTTTATTAGGTGCATTGGTCTTTGTATGGTTGGTTGTTGGTGGGTTTGTTATTAACTTACTGCTTTATCACTTATTAGGCTAAGGAAGGAAAATTTTTCTTTCGGAATTGATCGCTTGGAATAAATCTATGATGTAGTTACGATATAAATCAAAGCGACTATAAACAGATTTTTCTGACTACTTGAAAATTTTTCAGAATTTAGTAAAAATCGACTTCAGCCCTTAAGGCTTTACCATTCAACGATTAACTTATAGCAAATTCAGTTATACTAACC
>NZ_MLHG01000003.1 GCF_001998825.1 Rodentibacter mrazii | reverse complement strand
AAAACCTTTTATATTAGTGCAAATCATTCAGGCAAAATATTTAAAGGATATGGAGAAAATATTACCCCAATTTATACCGATACCCCTATTGGAGATTATGAAAATCTAAGATTAACCAATAAATATATTCTGTCAGTTGGACATGCCATAAGAGGAAAATATCCTGCTGAAATTAATCCTCCTGAAAACCCCATAAATCCTGATGTTTATAAAAATAGCAGTTATGATGGTGTTACCCTATGGGATAGAGAAACATTAAAACCTATCGCAAGATTATATGGCAATGCAGGTGAAACTACAGGGATTATTAGCCCCGATGAAAAATGGGTAATTACAGGAGATAGCAATGCTCGTAATAGAATGTGGGGAATAAATAATTTAATGAATCGCCTTTCACTATCCGATCCTTATGATGGCATTTATAACTTATCAACCAAGGAATATGATAAAAGTAGATTAATCCCATTAACTAAAGAACAATTTCAACGCATGATGCGAGATAATACCGTTGCTTACGCATTCTTAACTAAAACCGATTTTATTCGCATCGGATACATTTATGATGATGAAGCCAATGCAACAATAGCCCCTATCTATACCATCGGCGATCCATGGATAAAAGGTTATGTTGATTTAGGTTCTTCCCCTATGATTTCCGCAAATAACTACTTTAACAGCAAAACATTTGCCTCTTCCCCTCAAGCTCATATTCTTGTCACAGGGCAAGCCCACGGTGGCGGCATTAATGTTTATAAATACAACCCTGAAAAAATGGAACTCAAAAAAATTTGGGTGACTCATTAAACAAAGTGCGGTTGAAAACGGCGTATTTTTCGATACTATGTGGTAAATGCAGAAAAGGGAAAACGTGGTGTTTCTTGACCGCTCTTTCTTTAGAGATAACAGTAAAATGAGTACATTAACAAAAAAGATAAAAATTTATCTTGTAACTTCCCTTTGCCTTATTGCAGTGGGGGTCTATGCTTATGTCAATGGTTTTCTCTCTACAACAAAGGAGATAACATCACTCGGTATTTCAACCGATGGCAATTATGCCGCAAGTATTGACTGGGATGGAAACCTAGTTTTATGGGATATTCCAAATAAAGAAAAAACCGTACTGGCTCGTAACGCAAATGGTTGGAGCATGTATTTTATTCCCAATAGTCATGAATTTATGTGGCAAGATAATGAAAATGTTGTGCATATTCAAAATGTGAAAGGCGAAATTATTCAAAGTTTCCCTAACTTTGAAACCTTTGGACATGCCATCTCTGAAGATAAAACCTTTTATATTAGTGCCAATCATTCCGGAAAAATCTATAAAGGCTATGGGGACAATCTTATTCCTATTTATACCGATACGCCTATTGGAGATTACGAAAATCTAAGATTAACCGATAACTATATTTTATCTGTTGGGCATTCAACAGGTAGAAAAGCACCGGCTGAAATTAATCCTAACGCAAATCCAATTAACCCTAGTGTTTATAAAAATAGCAGCTACGATGGTGTAACCTTATGGGATAAAAAAACGCTCAAACCTATTGCAAGATTATTTGGTAATGATGGTTACACAACCGGACTTATTAGCCCTGACGAAAAATGGATCATTACAGGAGACAATAATGCACGTAACCAAATGTGGGAAATCGATAATTTAATGAACCGATTATTGTTATCTAATCCTTATAAGGGTATTTATAATTTATCAACCGAGAAATATGATAAAAGTAGATTAATTCCATTAACTAAAAATCAATTCGAAAACATGATGCGCCAATTTACTGTAGCTTATGCTTTTCTGACAGAGACTGATTTTATCCGAATCGGGTATATATATAAAAACTCACCAAATAAAACTATCGCTTCTATCTATACCATCGGCGATCCGTGGATAAAAGGCTATGTTGATTTAGGTTCTTCCCCTATGATTTCCGCAAATAACTACTTTAACAGCAAAACATTCGCCTCTTCCCCTCAAGCTCATATTCTTGTCACAGGGCAAGCCCATGGTGGCGGCATTAATGTTTATAAATACAACCCTGAAAAAATGGAACTCAAAAAAATTTGGGTGGCTCATTAAGCAAAGTGCGGTTGAAAAATAAGGTGTTTTATTCCTCTCCCAAACTTGACCTTCATCACAAAATAATAAAATCATAGTTGAGATTTTTTCTTATTAGAGGATAATATGCAGAAATAAGAATGAATTGCATTTGGAGATTTCAATGTTGCGTATTGTGCGTTGTGGCGCAGTATTATTTACTTTTTTCTTTTCTCAACTCGTTTTAGCACAAGATAACTATCAACAATGGGTGGCGGATATTACAGCACGGTTGGATAAAACAACCGCACTTCTTCAACAAAATAGTCCTGATGATGCCCGCACTGAAGTGCAGATGGCTTATTTTGAAGTCTTTGAAAATTTAGAAGGTCCTATCCGTATTAATTTTTCAGCACAAAAAAGCTATCAAATGGAAGCGACCTTCGGTGAAATTCGTAAAATGATTGGGGAAGGCAAATCCCTTGATGAAATTCAAGCCAAAATTAATGGCTTAAAACAAGCGTTACAAGAAGTCTTGCCTTCCTTAAAAGAAGGTCATCAACTCAATGCGGACGGTCAACATAGCGTCTATCAAAATGCTCAAATTTTGCCTTACTGGCAACAAAGTTTTAAAACCATTGATGATTTGATGGCACAAGCCATTGAGGCTTATGAGCAAGGAAATTTCGCCAAAGCCAAACAATCATTCCAACAAGCACAGTATGACGGTTATAAAAATTCAGAAATGGAAATAGCTGTACGTGCTCACCGTTCTTCCGAACAATCCGCCGCCATCAATCAACAATTCTACAATTTAATTCGTTTAAGTGAACAAGCGGATCAAATGACGGAAATCGCCTATCAAAGTACAAACCTTCTACAAGATATTGAAGAATTATTGCCGGCGTTACCGACTACCCGTGAAGAACAGAATCAACCGGATAATAACGCGCAATCAGTAGAAAATCAGCCGCAAGATTGGCAAAAAATTGCCGATCAAGTCAATCAAGGTATCCAACAAGCTATTTCACTTTATGAAAAAGGCGAACAGAAAAAAGCCATTCTTTCTGCACAAGACACCTATTTTGATATATTTGAAAACAGCGGAATGGAAAATAAAATCGGCTCTCGCGATAGTAATTTCAAAGCAGAAATTGAAGGCTATTTCACACGTATGGTCAGCCTAATGAAAGCCAACCAAGGAGACAAATTACAACCCCAAGCAGAAGGCTTAGCCCAAAATTTATCCAAAGCCGTCAATATGTTACAGAGTGGAGAACAAAGTGATTGGTCATTATTCTTATACAGTCTGTTAATCATTCTGCGCGAAGGCTTGGAAGCCTTACTCATTGTCGCTGCTATTGTGGCATACCTCGTTAAAAATAATCATCGAGATAAATTGCCAACCATTCGTCAATCCGTTTATGTCGCCCTAGGAGCAAGTGTCATCACCGCCTTTATTTTCCAGCTTATTTTTGAAAATTCCGGTCAAAATCGAGAATTGCTGGAAGGTTTCACGATGATGATTGCCGTCGTGATGCTTTTTATGATGAGTTACTGGCTTCTTTCTAAAGTTGAAGCGCAAAATTGGAAACGTTATCTAGAAGGCAAACTTTCCACTGCATTAAGCGCAGGCTCTTTGATTGGCTTATGGCTCACGAGCTTTTTAGCCGTTTATCGCGAAGGGGCGGAGACGGTCTTATTCTATTACGCACTTGCAAGTGATGCAAAAAGTGCGGTCGGTGTAGCTTATCTTTTCGCCGGTTTCTTTGTCGGGGTATTGCTACTGGCAATTTGTTACTTCATCATGCGTTATAGTGTAGTGAAACTTCCTCTTAAACCGTTTTTTATGTTCACCGGCACATTTATGTATATCATGGCGTTTGTATTTGCCGGCAAATCAGTCTTAGAACTGATTGAAGGAAAATTATTTGAACCAACCTTAATAAACGGCATACCGGAAATTTCGTGGTTAGGCATTTACCCTTATCTAGAAACATTAATTCCACAAGGCATTTTAATCATCGCTGCACTTTTTGCTTTAGCCGTTATGAAATATCAAAGTAAAAAAGCAGCATAACCTTAAATCTCAGGAGATCTAATATGAAAAAAGCACTGATTACGACCGCACTTACCGCCAGTTTATTTGCTGCAAGCGCACAAGCCTTTACCGAATATCCTATCGGTGAAGCCGTGACAATGAATGATATGGAAATTGCCGCCGTTTATCTGAAACCCATTGATATGGAACCTCGTGGTATGGGCTTACCTGCAGCAAAATCCGACATTCACTTAGAAGCGGATATCCACGCGGTGAAAGGGAATAAAAACGGATTTGGTGACGGCGAATGGATGCCTTATCTGACAATCAATTACACCTTAGTCAATACTGATACGGGTGAAAAACAAGAAGGAACCTTTATGCCAATGGTTGCCGGTGACGGTCCGCATTATGGTGCAAACGTAAAAATGATGGGCGTGGGTAACTACAAATTAACCTATCATATCGATCCACCATCAAAAGCCGGTATGCACCGCCATACGGATGGAGAAACCGGAGTAGGTCGTTGGTGGAAACCTTTTGATGTAAACTATGAATTTAAATTCACAGGAATTAAATAATTCTTTACAACGTGCGTGAATGACTTATATTCACGCACAAATCTATGCACCATAGATACTTAACAAAATAATATGTTGGCACAGCATATTTTATCACGATGATATTTTTTGACTTATATGACTTACTTTTTCGTTTTTCTACTTCAATCGCTCTTACCTATTTCAATTTTACTCGGTGCCTCTTGGGCAATAAAACCAACTACCTCCGGTTCAAAAACAATCATTTGGTTGAGTCTTTTCGGCTTAATAAGCGGTGTGGCATTACGTCTTATCTTGCCAACCAGCCAAGTGGCAAATCTTATCGTCACCCTCATTTTTCTTAGCGCATTCTTACTTTTTGCCCTCAGTCAATGGACACACTCAACCAAACTAGCCCTTTGTTGGCAATTTATCTTAATGCTGATTGCAGGTGCAACTTGGGCGAAAGATCCAAATATCACCGCGCTTACCAATACGGATATTATTAATACTGATTTTATTTTGAATTTAAGTGCGGTTATTTTTGGTGTCATTTTATGTTTTGCCGTATCAACATGGCTCTACTTCTTACTTAAACAACAGCAAAAAACAAAAGGAAAATCCACCGCACTTTTTGCACTGAGTTTTATGCTTTGGTTCGCCTTAGTGATACCACTGATGGGTGAATTATTACTTATTTTCATGAAATTACAGCTAATTGAACTGACCAAAGTGCGGTTAAGTTTCGCCGCAAAATCAGGAGCTATCACAACTTGGCTTAATACCATCTGCCTCACTGTGATGTTCATAAACTTAGGGATTTTCATCTTTCAAACTCATGTTAAACGGACTTTACAAGCCAAAATTGAACAAGATCCCATCGAAAAACGCAAAAAATTGGCATTGGTGCAAGTATCAAAACGTCTGATTAATTGGGGAACATTGGCAATAATTTTTATTGGCGCAAGCCAACTTTATTGGGTACAGGTGGCATCTCGCCCCCCTCAACTTTCCGAAGCCGTTCCTGTTGTGCTCGATCAAAATGAAACCATTCATATCCCGATTGAACAAGTAAAAGACGGAAAACTGCATCGATTTGTTTGGATCGCAGACGATGGCAAAGCCGTACGCTTTTTTATTATTAACCGCCAACCGAATAAGCTCAGTCTTGCAGCAGTGTTTGATGCCTGTTTATTATGCGGCGATCAAGGTTATGTGATGCAAGGTAATCAAGTAGTCTGCGTCGGGTGTGGCGTACATATGTTCATTCCGTCCATTGGCAAACCGGGGGGATGTAATCCCGTGCCGATAGAAAATTGGCAACAAACGGAAAATGAGCTTATTATTCACCGCACTTCATTGGAAGACGGACTTAATTTATTCAACACTATCGTAGAAATCGAGGTGCAAGATCCTATTAGCGGTGCAAAACTCAAAAACACCCAAACGGAACATAAATACAGCTTTGAGAACCGTACTTACTTCTTTGAAAATGAAGAAAATCTTGAACGGTTCCGCAATAACCCTGAAAAATACCTCAGCAATGAAAATGGGAAAGAGGAATAACAATGTTAGTGAGAATGTTATTTCAATCTTGGCGTTTTGGTATTAAGCGAAAATTATTAGCCATTGTGACCATTTTCTTAGCAGCCGGTTTAGTCTCCGCCTTGCTCGCCGTTTCTATTGATATTGGCGATAAAATGGCAAAAGAACTAAAATCTTACGGCGCAAATATTTTGATTGAACCGGCAAGTAATGCTGCCTTACCGGATGAACTCAATTCGAATATCGCCCTTTCTGGGCGAGATTTTATTGATGAAAAAGAACTGCCAAACATTAAAGATATTTTTTGGCGTAATAATATTGTCGGCTTTGCCCCTCAATTAACAGCAACCGTTAATGTAACAAAAACAACGGAAAAATCGACCGCACTTTCGGAATCCATTTCAATTCTAGGAACCTTTTTCGATCACTACATTGCGATTCCCGATGAAGAAGATTATCACACCGGACAACGCATTATCAGCCCTTATTGGCAGGTGGAAGGTAATTGGGTAAATGATGAAAATGACAATTTCAGTGAAATCATTCCTATTCTTGTGGGTACGCAGCTTGCCAAAGTGAACGGCTGGAAAATTGGCGATACACTTCATTTAAGCTATCAAGAAAAAGATTTTTCCGCTCAAAGTGCGGTTAAAATTCAAGGTATTTTAACCACAGGCGGAGCGGAAGATAATCAGATTGTTATGCCGTTAAGTGCTGCGCAAACCCTACTTGGTTTAGAAGGTAAGGTCCAATCGGTGAAAGTGTCCGCTCTCACCGTACCGGAAAATACCCTCTCCCGTAAAGCGCGCACCAATACCGATGCCCTTGATGCGGAAGAGTATGACCGTTGGTACTGCACCGCCTATGTCTCTTCGATCTCCCATCAACTGGAAGAAGCCATTTCCGGTGCGATTGTTCGCCCTATCTGGCAAGTTGCCGCCTCCGAGGGTGTGGTCATCAGCAAAATTCAGTTATTACTCTCAGTCGTCACGCTTGCGGCATTAATTGCAGCAGCAATGGGTATTGCCTCGCTGATGAGTTCCAGCATTATTGAACGAAGCAAAGAAATCGGTTTAATGAAAGCCTTGGGTGCTTACCAGTGGCAGATCGTTCTGCTGTTTTATTGCGAAGCCGTATTAAGTGCATTGATTGGCGGTATCTTGGGATGTTTAGCCGGTTGGGGCTTGGCAAAATTTATTGGTTTCACACTTTTTGGCGTACCGCTCAGTTTTGCTTGGATCGTGATCCCTTGCGTACTCGTACTTTCAATATTGATTGCCCTTATCGGTACTTGGTTCCCAGCCCATCGTATTGCCAAACTTTATCCCGTTGAGGTGCTTTATGGCAGATAATAAAAGTATGTTTTGGCGATTAATTTTCCGTGCACTGCGTCTACGTTTACAACGGGTGATGATTATTTTCACTGCCTTAACTGTCGGTGCCGGCATTGTTACCGCCATGGCGGCCGTTTATTTCGATATCAACACAAAAATGAGCCAAGAACTTCGAACCTTTGGTGCCAATTTCTATATTGGTTCGACAAAAGGCGAAATGGTTTCTGTGAGTCAAATTGATGAAATTTTGCAACAAGCGCCACAGGGATTAATCACCGCAGCCAGCCCCTATCTTTACGGCATAACACGCAGTGAGTTGGAAAAAATCGTTATTATGGGCGTTCGTTTTGAAGATATGCGGGTTTTAGCCCCTTATTGGCAAATTAGCGGTTCCGCCATTAATGTGAATTTTGATGATCGCAATGCCATGATTGGAAAAACTCTTGCCGAACGTCTCAATTTAAAAATCGGCGATAAACTACAACTGTCAAAAAATGCGGTAGAAAAACATCAATTCACCATTAAAGCCATTGTAGAAGCCGGTGATGCCACAGATAATATGCTCATCGTCAATCTTGATTTTGCGCAGAATTGGTTGGAAAAAGAAGGGCTTGCTAACAATGCGCTACTCAATGTCAGAAATGAACTGGGTCAGGTCGATCAGTTTGCAGAAAATATTATGCAACAATATCAAGATCTCACTGCCCGCCCGATCCGTAAAGTTTCCTCCTCGGAAGGGCAAATTTTAGATAAAATCAAAGGGCTAATGGGACTAATCTCTTTAGTAATTTTAGTGTTGGCTACACTTTGTGTGAACACCACATTGATCGCGATTGTCGGCGAACGTGCCAAAGAATTTGCCCTACAAAAAGCATTAGGGGCAAAACAGTCGGATATTATTAAGCAAATCTGTACAGAAATTCTTATTATTGCCGTCTGTGCCATTTTAGTCGGATTAATATTTGGTTATTTACTCGCTCAGATTTTAGGCTTAACGGTCTTTAAATCTTACATTGATATGCGTTTACCGGTCTTCCCTATCACTATTATGCTCTCCTTGTTGGTCGCATTTATCGCCGTTATCCTACCAACACGTCGTGCATTAAGTATTCAGACGGCGAATGTACTAAAAGGTGAATAAATCTAAGGCATAGGTTGAGAAAAAATCGCCTAACAAAATGAAAGAGAAAACTATGACTCAATTTGTTATCGAAACAAAACATTTATATAAACGCTTCGGTCAAGTGACCGCACTTGAAGATATTAATATTCAAATTAAACAGGGCGAATTTGTTGCTATTATGGGCGCCTCCGGCTCAGGTAAAACGACCTTGATGAACATTCTCACCGGGCTGGACACTGCCAGTGAAGGGAAAGTTATTTTAGCCGGCATTGATGCCGCCCAATTAGATGAAATCGGTCGCCAACGTTTTCGTGCGGAGAAAATCGGCTTGGTGTTTCAACAATTCCATTTGATTCCCTATTTAACCGCCCTTGAAAATGTCATGCTCGCTCAACATTATCATAGTGTCATTGACGAAGCGGCGGCAAAAGCCGTATTAGAACAAGTGGGATTAGGACATCGTATGGATCACAGACCAAGCCAACTTTCCGGCGGCGAACAACAGCGCGTTTGCATTGCTCGTGCCCTTGTCAATCAGCCTCCTGTTATTTTTGCCGATGAACCCACTGGTAATTTGGACGAAAAAAATGAGGCATTAATCTTAGACTTATTACAAGAATTAAACCGCCAAGGGAGAACCATTGTCATGGTGACCCATAATCCGGAACTGGGCGAACTCACTGATCGTACCATTTATCTTCAACACGGTAAGTTTTTACGGGAAGAACGAAATGAACATTAAACTTTTACTCAAATCACTCTGCTTAAGTGCGGTCATTTTCAGCACCGTTTCTTGTAAAGAAGAAAAAGCAACTCTCGGTAACGCCGCACCAGAACTTGCCGCCTATGATCTACAAGGTAAACAAGTGAGCTTAAAAGGTTGGCAAGGTACCCGATTACTCACCTTTTGGTCGGAAACCTGCGGTCATTGTATGGCGGAACTAAAAACATTCGAGCAACTTGATGAAGCCTATCCAAATAAAGTCCAACTCATCGCCATCAATGTTGATGGTGAAAATATGGACACCAAAGCGGTCGTCGCCAAACATCAACTCACCCAATCGGTGATTAAAGATCAAATGAAAATCACCTCCGAGCGATATCAATTAGTCGGTACGCCGACTTCCTTCATCATTGATGATAAAGGCTATATTCAAGCCAAATTTGAAGGCAAAATTCCTCAGCAAGAATTAGATAAATTATTCAAAAAATAACACTTAAAAGGATCATCAATGAAAGGGCTTCATTTATTTCTCGGAGGCTTGCTCTGTATTGCTTTTTTTGCTCAAGCCGAGACCGCTAATACTCCTGTTTTCAGCAAAGCAGAAAAAATTTACAAACGCTCCTGTGCTACTTGTCACGGGAAAAAAGGCGAGAAAGCGGCAATGGGTGAATCTAAAATCATCAATCAATTAAAAACGGAAGAGATTTCAACCGCACTTTTTGAACGCAAAAAAGAAAATATTATTGGAGCCGGCAATCCGGCAAAACAACGTTTAAGCGAAGAGGAAATAAAAGCCTTATCCGAGTTCGTGCCAATCTTAAAATAAATTTCTTGAAAAAATTTTAAACTAATCCGAAAATAGGCAGTCTGAGGTAAACGTGGACTTAATCATCCAACAAATACTTTTTTAATTTCCAATTCAAAGGATTACTTATGAACAAATTAACAAAAATTACTGCAACTGCATTGTTTACTTTATTCTTAACTGCTTGCGATAAAGCCGCAGACAAAACGGCTGATGCAGCTAAACCTGAAACAACTCAGCAGACTGAAGCGGCAAAACCTGCTGAAACAACGGCTCCGGCAATGACTGCTGAAGCACAAGAAAAAGCAGATTACGAAAAATTAATCGCTTGGAATCAAGAGCAAGGTGCAGTGCAAGCTCAAAATCAACAAAAATTACAGCAAGCATTAAGTGCGGCAGCCGCAGCCAAAGATGAAAATAAAGCAAAAGCAGCCATTGAAGAATTTAACAAGAATGTTCAAGCAAGTATTGCAAGTTTAGATGCACTTGATTTGAAATCCGATTTAATCAGCAATGCGAAAAATCAAACCAAAGAAGTATTGACTCTTGCGAGCCAATTATTGGTTACTCAAGCAAATGTGAAAACGGAAGCAGATCAAAAAGCTTATGCCGAACAAGCAGCACAATTACAAAGCAAAATGCAAGCTTTAGCTGAGCTTGGTGCACAAATTGAAGCTAAATTTAACCCGGCTCCGGCTCAACCAGCTACTCCTAATGCAGAAAAACCGGCTGCAAAATAATATTTGTTGTCTAACCAAGCAAAAAAAAAACGGTGGTCAAATTGACCGCCGTTTTGTTATATAATCCTGCATCTGCTACATAATATCGTTATAATCCGACCCTTTCCTTAATTCGATCCGCAAACATTCCGATACTCACAGCAAAATAATTGGATTTATTCCAATCTAAAATCGTGCGAAAATTATTAGACACCAAAAATGCCCGCCCCACTTGCTTATCCGGACGGACAAGCCAAAGATCCGCATGGGAAAGTGCGGTCAGTTTTGCTTGTTCTTGCGCACTGAAACTTAACGGTATCACGCCTTGAGCCTGCCAATCACGTAAAGAGCGGGCTTTATTTTTCTCAATACCAGAAAAAGATAAATCAAGCGGTTGATTTAAAGTGACTTCAATTCCCCACGGCAATTTATCGTCCCAACCAACGGTGTGTAAATAATTTGCAATAGAGGCAAAAGTATCAAATTGGTTTGTCCAAATATCTTTCTCTCCATCACCATTGCCGTCCGCTGCATAATTTAAGAATGCACTTGGCATAAATTGGGTTTGCCCCATTGCGCCTGCCCAAGATCCTAACATTTTGGGACGTTGAATATAATTACTGTCCAGCATTTTCATCGCATTGACGAACTCTTTGCTAAACAAGGCTTCACGTCTTCCGTCAAAGGCAAGGGTCGCTAAAGCGGATAACACATCATAACTCCCTTGATAATGCCCAAAACTGCTTTCCATACCCCATAATGCAAGAATATATTCTTGTTGTACGCCATAACGTCGGCTTGCCCGTTGAAGCGGCACTTGAACTTCCCAATAACGCTCTTCCGCCACATTCACTTTACTATTGGTTAATACTTTATTGAGATAATTGGTCGTGCCGTTCGGATTCAACATGGGAGGTTGGTTCGGATCACGTCTTGCTGCCAGCCCTGCCTGTACACGATCTAACGCTACGGCTTTTTCCACATAACGAATATTATTTTGTGTATTTAAGGTAGCAAGGGAAACACCTTCTGCTACTGCTTTGCCCTTTAAAAATTGTACATAATCGTTAAAATTATCCGGTGTACGGGGTTTGGAATAAACCGCATGACGACTAATTGCAGGAATGTTTTTAACTGATGAACTTTGGCTACTGCTAGAACATCCCACGAGTAAACAAGATAAAAGTGTGGTGGACAATACCGAGATTTTTTTCATTTACTTTCCTTCTATTAATATCATTTTATTTTCTTAAAAATTGATTATAAGCCGTTTTCAATAATGAGGTCGGCAATAAACGAGAAGCGGATCGTAAAATAAAAATAAATAAACCGGAGACTAAATCCTGTATGCCTAAACGGTATTTGAGTTTAAATAACCGCCATTCCGCTTTAGCCTGATTTAAACCGCGACGCCGCCCTACCATTCCATTGCCTACTCGAGCATAAACCAAAATATCCGGTAAATTTGCCACCGCTTGACCTTGTGCAACGAGCTTAATCCATAAGTAATAGTCTTCTTGTAGATCTTCATAACCCCCACAATTTACCACCGCACTTTTCTGATATGCCACCGTCATATGGTTAAAAGGACAACGTTTTTGGGTAAATTTCACAATATCTTGCGCTTCTATCGGCACACGGCGATAGGCAACAATATCATTCACATTCTCGCCAAACTCGGCAATTTGTCCGCCAAAAATAATGGTGTCAGGGTGTTTTTCAATAAATGCCACTTGCTTTGCAAAACGTTCCGGCACGCAAATATCATCTGTATCCATACGGAAAACCCAGTTATAGGAACAATGTTTCAAGCCCTCATTTAAGGCATTGCCCAGCCCTCGATTTTGCGGTAGTTTCACCAATTTTAACGGTAACTGTTTTTCAAATTCGGAAACAACTGCTTCCAGTTCCTCAGTAACCGCACCATCAAATACTAAAACAATTTCATCCGCCCGATGGGTTTGAGCGGCTAAACTTTCAAAACATTCCCGTAAAAATTGCGGATTTTCCTTAATATATAAAGACATTAAAACTGAAAATTTCATAACCACCTTTTCTATTACATAAAACGTTTCAAATTCAGTGCCAGTTTCGGCGAAATCAGCACAATCATCGCCATCACAAATTGTTTAATACTTTTGGTTTGTTTAAAAATATCGAAATAATAATATGCCGCCTTGCGTGATAAGTTCATGATATGTGGATAAGCCAAAATATAGCTGGCGTTGATGTTGAAATTATGTGCCTGCTCTTGTGTTTCCACATAATGCTCACGAATGTAATCAATAGCTTTTTCTGTGTTGGTGGTATCCGTTGAGACACTGGCACGTTTGGTGTGAAAAGTGCAAGAGGTCAATGGCTCGCTCAGCATATAAGGCTTGAAATCAGGCTCTTTGATCACTTTTAAGAGGAAATCATAGTCTTCCAAAGAGCGAAGTTCGGTTGATAATCCGCCTATTTTTAAGAAAAGATCTTTCTTCACCGCTACCATCGGCATACCACCAATTTTGTTGGCAAGTAAAATCCGTTCCACACTAACTTCTTGTGGTGAGATCGGTTTGGTCACATAGGTAAAACCTTCATTCACCATTTCGCATTTTGCCGGGTGGTAAATGAAATTAATATCGGAGTGTTTGTTAATCACCTCTGCCAATCTCTCACATTTATTCTCAGCAAAACGATCATCATCATCTAAAAATAGCAACCACTCTCCCAATGCCACACGTGCACCGATATTTCGACTTTCCGCAGCCCCCTGATTGGTTTCATTACGAATTACGTTCACCTTAAAAGGATAGGACTTCTCCAACACAACAGGCTCTGTTGAGTGATCATCAACAATCACCACCTCAAAATTTTTGTAGGTTTGCTGAGTTAAACTTTCCAATAAAGCGGGAATTTCCGATTTTCGATTGTAAGACGGAACAATAATACTAAACATTTTTTCCCTCATTCTGTACTAAGAAAATGCGTTGTTTGCCGTGAGAGCCAAATAATGACAAAAACATCAGCATCACAAACATAATGCCCGGAAAAGCAAAAGTATCGGCTTTGATGTTGCAGGCGGCAAGAATGACAAAGGAGGAAAGCATGAATTTCCAACTGCCATCAAACCAATTTAATGCCACTTTGCGGACAAAATAAAAGGTGACAAAGAAACAAACCAGCATATAAGCCAGACCACCATATAAAATCTGACGTAAAAAACCGGAATCCGTATTACCATAATAACGCCCTGTTTCTAGCTGCCCTGTCATATACATGCCATCACCGCAGATAAACTGTTTCAAAGTCGGCATAAATAGATGATTTTTGACCAAGGTATCCGTAGAAGAACTGACAAAACCGGATCCGTGTAATAAATTAATGACCGGTTCTAAAGCATGCGCAACATAAGGATTTTTTGGCATAAAATAAGCCAATCCCAGCACTACTAGTAAAAATACAATCAACGATGGTACATATCGCCATTTAAAATACACGGCAATACTCACCACGGAAAGCAACAAAAAGGTTCTGCCGGAAATCAACCCGATACAGAGCATCAAAAACACCAAAATACTCGGTATGCTGTTATGTTTTGCGTTATACGCTAATAAAAAATGGAACAGTATTAAGTAAAATAAACTCAGTTGGAAAAAAGCGGTGGCCGTGATGTTATACAGGCGGTATTCCTGTTCCGAACCATAAAACCGTGCGGGCAAAAC
This sequence comes from Rodentibacter mrazii, assembly GCF_001998825.1. Lineage (GTDB taxonomy): Bacteria > Pseudomonadota > Gammaproteobacteria > Enterobacterales > Pasteurellaceae > Rodentibacter > Rodentibacter mrazii. Next base: position 37,876 of record NZ_MLHG01000003.1, on the reverse strand, counting down.
CGCATTGGTTGAAAGCAAAAAATCCACCAAAAAGGAGATGCCAAACAACGCTAATATGCCAAATACAAATTGTACCGCCACCCCGATTTGCAAATCTCGTACAAGCCGTTGTTGCCCGTTTGGTATCCCATAAAAAGCGTTATAAAACCCAATACCGAAAATAAATAAAATCAGTGATTTCACATACATCATGATCACCGAAAAATCCCTTGTGCCATTAATCAGCAGAGGCACGACACTCAATAAAATTAGCCCTAACAATACAGCTAAACTATCCATTGGCACCACAATACCTTGGAGGTTTTGTTTTTTCACATAGCGATAAATTAAAACGCCAAATGCGATGCTCCCCACCACAACAGACATACGTACAACATGGAAAAACCACGGATCATAAATATAAAAAAGATTAAAAAGTGCAGTCATTTATTTTCCTAAATTTTTCCGAATCGCCATTATTTTTTTCAGCGGATATTTCATCAATTTTTTCGCAAGATTATTGGCTTGAGAACCTCGAATCGCCTCAAGATTGCTGACTAATTTTGGATTTTCGATCACCATCAGCGGACGAACCACTTGATTCGGCAAGGCAAATCTCGTTTCAAATAATAAAAAGTCATCAGCAAGCCAAAAAGGTTTGCCTTGTTCAAGCAGTTTGAGAAAAGCACGTGCGGCAGATTTTTTGATCAAATATCCTACCGTACCGGCAAAATAACTTTTATAGGGATAGGCATAAGCCACATCGCCCGCTTTATGACACAAAAATGAAAAAGTCGTGGGGTAATTAATTTCCAGCTCAATATCATTAAATTGAGCAATTTTTGATTGCCCGATAAGCACAATCGGCATGGCATTATTTTGGCTTAAAAGTGCGGTCAAATTTTGTTGGAAATTTGGTGCAAACAACGCATCATCTTCACACACTAAGGCATAATCATCGTCCGCCACCGATTCATCTTCCACAATCAAACGATACACCTCAAGATGACTTAGAGTACAGCCGATTTCACCCTTGGTCACTTTACGCCCGTAACACCGTTCAAACTGAGCCAAATCAAACTGCTGCGCCAATTCTTCCCATTCACGTTGCATCGTATTGATTGCAGAAAATACACAGAAATCCGCCGTATCGGGTTGCGAAAAGAAAAGCGCACGTCGCTGTTCATCTTTATCCAAGGAAATCAAATATTTATTCATTATTTTCTCGACTAAAATGGTATCGTCTATTTGATTAATCAAATGGGAAATAGTTGCATAAAAGATTGCTGATTATACTAAAGAAATTTATAATTCCCCACCAATTTTAAGGCGAAAATCAGTCATAATGTCGAACAAAACCATTGCGAAAAATACTCTGTTTCTCTATATCCGTATGCTCTTTAATATGGGAGCAATGCTTTATATTTCACGTGTTGTATTACGTGTGCTGGGCGTGGAAGATTTCGGGATTTATAACATTGTCATGGGCGTGGTGATTTTGTTTTCGTTTTTTAACGGTACGATGACGGCAACCACCCAACGTTTTATTAATGTGGAAAAAGCCTCCAATGATTCAAGCTGTGTCAATATTATTTTTAATATCAGTATCTTAAATCATCTCTTTATTATGTTTGTCGTGGCAGTGTTAGCGGAAACCATAGGGTTTTGGTTTTTAAACCATAAACTCAATATTCCGACAGAAAGAATGCACGCAGCCAATATTGTCTATCAAATTGCCCTTCTCATTGCCCTGATTGAAATTATTAAAGTTCCCTTCAATGCAATGATTGTCGCCCATGAGCGAATGTCATTTTATGCGTGGCTGGGCTTGAGTGAGACGGCATTTAAACTCTCCGCTATCTTTATTTTGATGCAGATTGAACAATACGATAAATTAATCAGTTATAGCTTATTATTACTTGGGGTAAGCCTGCTTGTATTTTTGCTTTATTTTAATTTTACCCGCCGCACTTTTTATAATGAAACCCGCTTTCGTTTTTACAAGGATTTTAGCAAAACAAAAGAAATGGCAAGTTTTTCCGGTTGGATGTTACTCGGACAAACGGCTTATGTCGCCTCAACACAAGGCTTAAATATGGTCATCAACCTGTTTTTTGGGGTTACCGTCAATGCTGCCGTAGGAATCGCCACCCAAGTAGATACCGCGATTTATAGCTTTGTGAATAACTTTCAAGTGGCATTTAACCCACAACTTGTGCAATCTTATGCGGCAAAAGATTACGAACGCAATAAAAAACTTATTCTCGGCACATCAAAATATTCCTTTTATCTCATTGCGATTTTATCCGCACCGGTACTTTATTTTCCTCACACGTTGATTACCTTTTGGTTAGGTGATCATTTACCAATATACGTGCAACAATTAGTGCAAATCACCCTGTTATGTTCACTGATTAGTGCCATGGCGGGATCATTTTGGATGACGGCGTTGGCTATCGGAACAAACAAAATTAAGCAATATAATATTGTCATTGCAATCATTGATCTTTGTACCGTGCCGCTCGTCTATTATTTATTTATCCTCGGTTATAACCCAATCTATGCCTTTATCGGCAGATTTTCCACCGCACTTTTCATGCAAATCTACCGTTTCTATTTCATTAACAAAAAAATTCAATTTAACCGAAAAGAATTTGTCACATATCTACTTAATATCGGCATCGTATTTGCTTGCTTAATCGGGCTCATTTACTTGTCAGATACCCAGCGCGTTTATACTTTCCCTGAATTTTTAGCCAAGGCTGTATTGTTGGAATTTGGGCTGATTGCGATAATTTTATTAATCGGTTTAAATCGTACAGAAAAAGCCTTCTTATTTGGCTATATTTTGAAAAAGGTAAAAAAATGAATTCAACATTAATTTCTCTAAAACAGCAACTCGATCCCATCGCGGATTTAATCAAAGATAAAAATGACGTGTTTTACTTTGATTATCCGTTGCATTTAAATGTCGGAGATTTATTGATCTATCACGGAACGGAACAATTTTTTAAAGATCATCATATCCATGTGAGATTAAAACGTTGTGAGTTCGACATAGACATTAATGAGATAAAGCAAAAGATTACCCCGAATACAACAATTTTGTTACACGGTGGAGGAAATTTTGGCGATCTCTATCCACAACACCAAAAAATTAGAGAGGCAATGATTCAACATTTCCCCAATAACCGTATCATCGTGTTGCCACAAACGCTGTATTTTAAAGAGCAAAAAAATCTCGAAAAATCAGCCGCACTTTTCAACCAGCACGAGGATTGTTACTTACTTGCCCGTGATGAACGCACGGCGGAAAGTTTCAAACAATTTTCCTCAAATGTGACATTATCACCGGATATGGCACATCAGCTTTACGGCACGTTGCCGACAAAACAAGGCAACACCGGTAAACAACTTTATTTTTTACGCAAAGATATTGAAGCCAGTGACGTGGAAAAAAATATCCTTGCCACCCTGCCGTCTCAGGCTAATGTACAAGACTGGGAAGATATTCTCACCCGTTTAGATAGTATCGTTTTGGCTCTTAGTTGGCGTATAAGTAAATTTGCCCATCAACAAAATTGGGGCTGGCTGAAAAATCTTTTTCATCAATTTTGGTTTTCTTACACCAAACACATTGTGAATCGTGTCGCCAAGGTATTTTTACAAAATGATCAGGTAACCACCACCCGTTTACACGGCCATATTTTCTCCTGCTTACTGGAAATTCCAAACCGAGTATGTGATAACGCTTACGGGAAAAATTCCGGCTATGCCCATTTATGGACAAAAAATATTGATTTTGTGGAAATTGACAAAAAATGATGGAGCTCAAAAAACTTATCACTGCAATGATATTACCGCCATTTAATATTTTAATTTTATGGCTGCTGGCATTGATATTGGCAAAATTCAATTTCAAAAAATTAAGCCGAATTTTGACCGCTCTTGGGCTTACTCTACTTTATATATTGAGCATTCCCTTCACGGCACAAACCTTGAAAGACAGCTTAATTACGGAAGACAATTTAACACTCAACGACTACCAAAATGCACAAGCCATTGTGTTATTGGGGGGCGGATTGCGGGATAGCAAAGAGCTTTATGCGCCGCTTGCTTCCACTGCTATTCAGCTTGAACGCTTACGCTATGCAGCGTATTTACAAAAAGAAACAGACTTACCGCTTTTGATTACCGGTGCAAGCCCGACGGGTGCAATTGAAGCGAAAATTGCCGCAGAAGAATTACAAAACTTCTTTCATATCCCCACAAAATGGGTTGAGCCGAATGCCTTAACCACCAAGGAAAATGCCTTGTTTACCAAACAAATATTGGAAAAAGAGCATATCAATAAAATTATTCTGGTGACCAATGAATGGCATATGCAGCGGGCAAGGCTACTTTTCCAACAACAGGGATTTGAGGTATTGCCGGCGAGTGTGGGCGAAGGTATTACCCCAAAAGAATATAAATTAAATATGATGCATTTTATTCCGCAAGGCGCTGCATTAGCGAAAAATATGCAACTATTGAAAGAATGGATTGGTTATTGGAAAGAAAAATAATGTCTTTCATAAAAAGTGCGGTCAAAATCGACCGCACTTTTCACTCCAATTAATTTATCGCCATGCTTTAAATTGATTGATTAGTCCGTTTGTTGAGCTGTCGTGGCTTGACACTTTTTCACTGTCCGCCAATTCCGGCAGGATACGGTTAGCCAGTTGTTTGCCCAACTCCACACCCCATTGGTCAAAACTGAAAATATTAAAAATCACGCCTTGAACAAAGATTTTGTGTTCATACATGGCAATCAATGCTCCCAATGTGAATGGGGTGATTTTTTGCACTAAAATAGAATTGGTCGGCTTGTTACCGGTAAACACTTTAAATGGAACAATATCTTTTACCTCATCTAAGGATTTACCCACTTTAACAAATTCCGCTTCCACTTCTTCTTTTGTTTTACCGAACGCTAATGCTTCTGTTTGAGCAAAGAAGTTAGACAGCAATTTATTATGATGATCCGCTAATGGATTATGACTTTGTGCCGGTGCAATAAAATCACAAGGAATTAAAGTTGTACCTTGGTGAATTAATTGATAAAAGGCGTGCTGACCGTTTGTACCTGGTTCACCCCAGATAATCGGCCCGGTTTGGTAATGGCTAATAGCGTTACCGTTTCTATCTACATATTTACCGTTTGATTCCATATTCCCCTGTTGGAAATAAGCAGCAAAACGATGTAAATATTGGTCGTAAGGTAAAATTGCTTCCGTTTGTGCGCCTAAGAAATTAGTGTTCCACAATCCCACAAGAGCTAAAGTGGTTGGGATATTCTGTTCGATTGGTGCGGTGCGGAAATGTTTATCCATTTCGTGCGCACCGCTTAATAATTGCTCGAAGTTGTCAAAACCAATAGAAAGCGCAATGGATAAACCAATGGAAGACCATAGGGAATAACGTCCGCCTACCCAATCCCAAAACTCAAACATATTATTGGTATCAATGCCAAACTCCGAGACTGCTTTTCCATTGGTGGAAAGTGCCGCAAAATGTTTCGCTACCGCACTTTTATCTTTTGCAGAAGCTAATAGCCAATCACGTGCGCTCTCAGCGTTGGTCATAGTTTCTTGGGTGGTAAAGGTTTTAGAAGCAACCAAGAAAAGCGTGGTTTCCGGATTCACTTTTTTCAGTGTTTCTGCAATATGTGTGCCATCTACATTAGAAACAAAGTGCATTGTGAGATGATTTTTATAAGGACGTAACGCTTCAGTGACCATATAAGGGCCTAAATCCGAGCCTCCAATTCCGATATTCACCACATCAGTAATAGCTTTTCCGGTATAACCTTTCCACTCACCGGAAATCACACACTGACAAAAATCCTTCATTTTTTCCAAAACCGCATTCACTTCCGGCATTACATCTTTGCCATCCACCATCACAGGTGAATTAGCCCGATTACGAAGTGCGGTATGTAATACGGCACGATTTTCGGTACGGTTGATTTTTTCGCCGTTAAACATTGCTTCTTTTGCACTGTCTAGCGAACATTCTTGAGCTAACTGACGAAGAAGTGAAAGGGTTTGTTGATTAATATTGTTTTTTGAGAAATCCACTAAGATTTGATCTTTAAAGATTAATGAATAATCCTTAAAACGATCCTTTTCTTGTTGGAACAAATCTTGAATGGTCAAATTTGCCAATTCTGTTTGATGCGTTTCTAATGCTTTCCACGCCTGAGTATGGGTTGGATTAATATTTTTCATAGTATTTCCTTCAATTATTAATTTGAAATCTAGTCCACGTATTCGGTGATAACACGCGGTGTTAATTTTGTAATCAATTCATAGCTCAAAATACCGGTAAATTGGGCTACGGTTTCAATCGGTAATTCTTTACCCCATAAAATCGCTTCATCACCAACCTGATCTTGGCTATCCGCACCTAAATCTACGGTAAGCATATCCATGGATACACGTCCTACAATCGGTACTATACGTCCATTTAAATAGACGGGCGTACCTTCCGGCACATCGCGCGGATAACCATCGCCATAACCAATGGCGACAACGCCAATTTTCGTATCACACGGGCTTGTCCAAATCCCCCCGTAGCCCACAGGCTCGCCTTTTTTGTGATTACGTACGGCAATAAGAGAAGACTTCAGATTCATAACGGGAGTTAAATTAAATTCAGCCCCCACAGTATCCGTTGGCGAAATACCATACATAATAATACCGGGACGAATCCAATCCAGATGGGATTCTTGCCAAAACAAAATCCCACCCGAGGCAGCAATACTACGTTCTCCCTGTTTATCTTGGGTCACAGATAAAAAGCGATTAATTTGAAGTTGTGTATAATCGGATTCAAGTTCATCAGCCCGACTAAAATGACTGACAAAACCTAAGTGCGGTTGAATTTGAGGAAGTTTTTTCAGTTCTTGATAAAATTCCTCCACTTCGTCAAGCGCAACCCCTAAACGGTGCATTCCGGTGTCAATTTTAAGCCACACTTTAATTGGGCTTGGCAGAATTGCCCGTTTTAAAACCTCAAGCTGCTCATGATTATGAACAATGGTCTCAATATTATTCACAGCCAAAATAGGCAAATCTTTTTCAGCAAAAAAGCCTTCCAATAACAAAATAGGTTTTGTGATACCGTTTGAACGTAGTGCAAGAGCCTCTTCCAAACGCGCTACACCAAAACAATCAACATCTTTCTCTAAAGTTGATGCGACAAATACTACCCCATGCCCATAAGCATTGGCTTTAACTACGGCAATAATTTTGCTATGAGGTGCTTTTTGTTTAATCACTGCTAAATTGTGTTTTAAAGCTCGTGAACTAATTTTCGCGGTTGCCGGTTTTACGTTCATTATTGTTCCTTAATAGTCATCATGATATTCTCGCTGTTCTGCAAGATTATCGAAACGTGAAAATTGCCCGTTAAATTTCAAACGTACACGACCGATCGGACCATTCCTTTGTTTACCGATGATAATTTCCGCCACGCCTTTATCTTCAGAATTATCGTTATAGACTTCATCACGGTAAATAAACATGATCAAATCGGCATCTTGCTCGATAGAGCCTGATTCACGTAAATCCGAGTTTACCGGACGTTTATCCGCTCGCTGTTCTAAGGTTCGGTTTAACTGAGAAAGTGCGATGACTGGGACTTCCAGCTCTTTCGCTAAGGCTTTTAATGAACGCGAAATTTCCGCTATTTCTAAAGTACGGTTATCGGAAAATGCCGGTGCACGCATAAGCTGCAAATAATCCACCATGATAAGGCTCAGTCCGCCATTTTCACGATAAACACGCCGTGCACGAGACCGCACTTCCGTTGGTGTTAAGGCGGAAGAATCATCAATATAAAGGTTGTTCTTCTGCTTAAACATACCGAATACACTGCTGATTTTATTCCACTCAATTTCATCCAAACCTTGACCGGTACGAATTTTCGTTTGATCCACACGGGCAAGGGAAGCAATCATACGCATCATAATTTGTTCCGCCGGCATCTCTAAACTAAATACCAATACGGGCTTATCACTTGCCATGGCGGCATTTTCACATAAATTCATCGCAAAGGTCGTTTTCCCCATGGAAGGACGTGCGGCGACAATAATCAAATCGGAAGGCTGAAGCCCCGCCGTTTTTCGATCGAGATCCGTAAAACCTGTTGTTACGCCGGTTACACCGGAATGATTTTTTACTTTACTCAAGGTATCAATACGTTCAATCGTATTCTGTAACACACTAATTACATTTTGCGGTCCCTCATTGGAAGAACTCCGTTTTTCAGCAATAGCAAAAACTTCCCGTTCCGCTTCATCCAAAATCAATTTGATGTCTTGCCCTTTGGGGGAATAGCTTTTTTCCGCAATACGATTTCCCACGGAAATTAATTCGCGCAAAATCGCTTTTTCTCGAACAATATCCGCATACGCCAAAATATTGATAGCATTTGGCGTATTATTCGACAGCTCGGCAAGATACGCAAAGCCCCCGACTTCTTCACTGATCCCTTTATTTTTTAGTGCCTGATCAAGTGTAATCAAATCAATGGGCGATTGGTTTCGTATGAGATCTTCCATTGCTTGAAAAATTGCACGGTGTGCAAAGGTGTAAAAATCATCGGCAATTACACGCTCGGCAATACCATCCCAATGTTGGTTACTCAACATAATACCGCCCAATACGGCTTGTTCGGCTTCAAGGGAATGAGGAGGAATGCTAACTTGTGCGGTTTGTTTATCTGATGAGGTAATTTGCGGTTTCGAGGCCATAGATAGTTTGAAATACAAAAAGAACTGGCGTTTATGATACCGCAAATAGAGAGGAGGTTTAAGAAAAAAGTGCGGTCACAAAAAACAAAGTTTTTTGAACGTTGGCTTTGCCAACGGCTGAAGGGGTGAATAAATCACTTTAGTGATTTATGAATAATTTTGAGGAGATTTCCTCGACTAGTTTTTATTCCTAAATAGAAAAATAAAAAACGGTGGGAAATCCCACCGCTCTTTTGATTCTAATTCGCCTATTACTCAACGATCAAAGTACGACATACGTTAGTATGTTTCATTAACTCATCACCTTGAGTTAATAGCACTAAATCGCCAGAGTTTAAATAGCCTTTTTCTTTTAATAAAGCAATTGCTGTTTGTGCGCCATTTGAGCTACGAGATTCAGCATCGCTGAATACCGGTGTCACACCACGATATAACGCACAAAGGTTTAAAGTTTCTTGATTACGAGATAAGGCAAAAATAGGTAAACCTGAGCTAATACGGGACATTAATAACGCAGTACGACCGGTATGGGTTAAAGTAATGATTGCCGCCACACCTTTCATATGGTTTGCTGAATACATTGCAGACATCGCAACGGCTTCCTCAATATCATCAAACTCTTTATCCATACGATGACGAGACACGTTTATGCTAGGCATTTTTTCCGCCCCTAAACAAACTCGAGCCATTGTTGCAACGGTTTCTGACGGATATTGTCCCGCAGCCGTTTCTGCTGAAAGCATTACAGCATCAGTACCATCTAATACCGCATTCGCGACGTCCATGACTTCCGCACGAGTCGGCATAGGATTACTAATCATGGATTCCATCATTTGTGTAGCGGTAATCACTGCACGATTTAATTGACGTGAACGACGAATTAATTTTTTCTGAACACCCACTAATTCAGGATCACCGATTTCAACACCTAAGTCACCGCGAGCAACCATGATAACATCAGATGCTAAAATAATGTCGTCCATTGCTTCATCACTTGCCACACTTTCGGCACGTTCAACTTTAGCAACAATTTTCGCATTTAAGCCGGCCTGTTTAGCAAGTTCACGCGCATAATTTAAATCTGCACTTGAACGAGGGAAAGAAACCGCTAAGAAATCAACACCGATACGTGCCGCAGTAATAATATCTGCTTTGTCTTTTTCAGTTAATGCATCAGCAGATAAACCACCACCTAATTTGTTAATCCCCTTATTGTTTGATAACGGACCACCAACAGTCACTTCAGTGAATACTTTCGCTCCTTCGCTTGATAGTACTTTTAGTTGAACACGTCCATCGTCTAATAAAAGAATGTCACCCGGAACAACATCTTGAGGAAGGGTTTTGTAGTCTAACCCTACTGCTTCCTGATAACCTTCACCTTTTGGTAACTCAGCATCAAGAATGAATTTATCACCAACATTTAAGAAAATTTTGCCATCTTTAAAAGTAGAAACCCGAATTTTAGGACCTTGTAAATCACCTAAAATTGCCACAGTTTTACCCAATTTTTTCGCAATAGAACGAACACGTTCGGCACGTTCAATATGATCTTCGGGTGTACCGTGCGAGAAGTTCATACGAACTACGTTTGCACCTGCTACAATAATTTTTTCAAGATTGTTATCGCGATCAGTTGCAGGACCCATAGTACATACAATCTTCGTTCTTCTTAGCCTTCTAGACATCATTCTACTCCGTAAATATTTTGCTAACTTTAAATAAACCACTCACCCAAATATTTTTTTGGGCAATATAAATCGGCGCGCATTATACGCCTAAAAGAAGCCAAAATCAAAAAAGACTTCCCTACACTCTCTTCTCATTTTGGTTATTTTTTTATCATTTGAAATAATCACTAAAGAAAATTACTTGTCTTCATAAAAAAAACTGTTTATTATCCACCGCATTCGCGACTATAGCTCAGTTGGTTAGAGCACCACCTTGACATGGTGGGGGTCACTGGTTCGAGTCCAGCTAGTCGCACCATCCCTTTCATAGCCCTGCGGAACTTAACGCAGGGCTTTGTTTTATCCGGTGTTTGCAGGGCTTTCCATTTACACAATTTTTCCGCAAAATCGACCGCACTTTAGTTATTCCCCTCTAACGCTTACCAGGCTTTACGACTGGCAATAATCAGAGTAAGGTTCACAAAGCAAGCGGAAAAATGAGGTGTATAATCGTGCTATTATATTCCTCTCTATTATTTTAAATTTGCCTTTTGATATTCCTATCACTTAACTTTGCTGTAGATAAATGTTCTTTCATTGTTACATCAGCCAATATTTTCCCCTCTTTCACAAAATAAAAATCAACTTTTGATGATTGTTCGGCTTGTTCAAGGAGATCATTCACAACTCTTAATGCGTCTCTGATTACTTTTTCACTACTGAAAAATCCTTCTAATTCGCCATTATTTACACCATCATTTTGAATAAGTGTCAAAATGGCTTTAGCTTTTCGGATCGCGGTGTGAACTTTACCCGTGTTTTTCATTGATAAAGCGCAATGGGTTGGGATTCTAGCCATAAACAACCTCCGTACGGTTAGAAATAGAGGAGTGATATTTCGGAGCTGATTTGTCCTATTGGGAGGACTAGCCGATAATTCCATGCTTGAGTGACATTATCTGCCTCAATATGATGTAAGCGTAGATAAGGCTTACCGGAAGTTTGATATGAAATGCCACAGAATAGATAGATCATCGCTAATAGCTCCAAAGTTAAATTATTGAAGACTACCGCTGAAGTTTCCATACTTTAGGCGGTAACTTATACGAACCGGAAAACCTTTGAAATCTGGAGTACACTACTTCTCCCCATACCCCCTACCGTTAAGAGAAATTTAACCAATATAATTTTCGTTATTTTCTAGGTACGGTATGCACCAGAAACAGAAAAAACGGCTCTTAGATGATCATACTGGCGTTCACTAAACTTCTGCTCTTTTAGTTTCCAAGCACGTAAATCGTTTTTGTAGCTTTGAAAAAATAATGCCAAAACTGACCGCCCTTTGTAAAGGGAATTATGACAATTCTTTTACTTTACCTAATTTTAGATGAAACATTTCTCAATACTCAGATAAGTCTGTATAATAGAACTAATTGTTGCTTGTTTCTTAATCAGAAAAAAGAGTCGGTAACTGCAAAAATTCGACTCCCCCATCTGGTATTTATAAGGTTTAGCGTCACTTTTATGTTAAATAGTATTCTGCTCCACTTTTGACAACAAAATATTTCCGCCTTACAAAAAGGCTGCCCGTTTTCACCACACTTTTTTATCTCAATACCAAGAATTCATTTATTCCATTCCATTATAACTAATTCATTTCAATTCTTTCCCGATGAGAAAAATCTTCTCTACTATAATGCCTACGAAAACGCTTATGTCATAAAAGAAACAATGAATTGGGACTACATTATCAGCGTGTTACCACGCTTTGTTGATGCAACATTGATAACCCTTGCCCTCTCGTTTTGGGGGATTTTATTCTCATTTATTATTGGCACGATCTGTGCAGTCATCAATAGTTATAACTTTAAAGCATTAAATTGGTTGGTAAAAAGTTATATTGAACTTTCACGCAATACCCCATTATTGATTCAAGTTTTCTTCCTTTACTTCGGGCTTTCAAAAATCGGCATCAAATTAGACGGTTTTACTTGCGGGGTAATCGGCTTAGCTTTTTTGGGCGGAAGCTACATGGCAGAAGCGATTCGTGGTGGTTTAGAAGCGGTTTCCAAAGGTCAAATTGAGTCTGCACTCAGCATTGGTTTAACACCATTTCAAGCTTTTCGCTATGTTATTTTTCCGCAGGCATTAGCGATTTCTCTCCCCGCAATAGGTGCGAATTGTCTGTTTTTAATGAAAGAAACCTCTGTCATTAGTGCTGTTGCGGTAGCAGAACTCATGTTTATGGCAAAAGAAATTATCGGAATGGATTATAAAACCAACGAAGCCTTGTTTTTATTAGTGGTGTTTTATTTAGTCATTTTGCTACCTATTTCAATTTTTATTCGTTATGTAGAACAACGTACACGGAGAGCAAAATATGGGGTTTGAATTATTATTCCAAGGCAATAATCTCACCAGACTGCTAAGCGGTCTTTGGGTGACGGCTGAAATTGCCTTCGTTTCCGTCTTTTTTGCCTGTCTTTTTGGAGTAATTTTAGGGGTGGTAATGACAAGCAAAAATGCCGTAATTAAAGTGATTTGCCAAGTTTATTTAGAATTTGTCCGCATCATCCCTTTGCTTGTTCTACTGTTTATCACCTACTTTGGATTAGCAAAATGGTTTGGAATACATTTAGACGCTATCACCGTCTGCATTTGGGTATTTATTTTTTGGGGAACCGCAGAAATGGGCGATCTTGTGCGCGGCGCGTTAACCTCCATCGAAAAACATCAGGTTGAATCCGCTTATGCTTTAGGACTAACGCCTTTTCAAACCTTTATTTATATTTTGATCCCCCAAAGTCTAAAACGTGTCACCCCAAGTGCCATCAATCTTTTCACCCGAATGGTGAAAACCAGCTCTTTAGCGATGTTAATCGGTGTAATAGAGGTGATTAAAGTGGGTCAACAAATTATTGAACACTCACTTTTTAGCAATCAATCAGCGGCACTCTGGATATACGGGGTCATTTTCTTTCTTTACTTTGTAATCTGTTATCCGCTCTCATTATTTTCCCGTTATTTAGAAACCCGTTGGGAAAGCTAAAGGAATATATATGGCATTACTAGAAATAAAAAATCTTGTTAAAAACTATGGCGAGGTTGAAGCACTAAAAGGGATTAATCTTTCCGTCGAAAAAGGCGAAGTCGTGGTGATTTTAGGCCCGTCCGGCTGCGGCAAAAGCACATTACTTCGTACATTAAACGGCCTAGAGCCCATAAAGAGCGGTCAATTATTGCTCCAAAATGCCGGCGAACTTGGCAAAGAGATAAGTTGGATCAATGCTCGGCAACAAATTGGAATGGTATTTCAAAGCTATGAATTATTTGCCCATTTATCAGTGATCGACAATATTTTACTCGGACCTTTAAAGGTTCAGAAACGTGATCGGGCAGAAGCCGAAAAACAAGCAGATGAATTATTAAAACGTGTGGGATTATTTGATCGAAAAAACGCCTACCCACGTGAGCTTTCCGGTGGGCAGAAACAGCGAATCGCTATTGTACGTGCACTTTGTATGAATCCTGAAATTATGTTGTTTGACGAAGTCACCGCCGCCCTCGATCCCGAAATGGTACGCGAGGTACTTGATGTGATATTAGGGCTTGCCAAAGAAGGCATGACAATGTTGATTGTCACCCATGAAATGGGGTTTGCCCGGCAAGTGGCAAATCGTATTGTTTTTATGGATAAAGGGCAAATCATTGAGCAAGCCAAGCCGGAAGATTTTTTCACCAACCCTACCACGGATCGGGCGAAAACATTTTTAAACATCTTAAACTATGAACCGAGAGGAACAAACTATGAAGAAAACATTTAAAAATTTAACCGCACTTTTTGCCACTGCAACCTTAGCCCTAGGGCTTACTGCCTGCAATGACAATACGTCAAGCAAAGAGACTTCACAAACTCTCTCAACCATTGAGCAATTGAAACAAGCCGGCAAAATTCGTATTGGTGTATTCAGCGACAAGCCGCCTTTCGGCTATGTAGATGCCCAAGGCAAAAGCCAAGGTTTCGATGTGGAAATCGGCAAAGCCATCACCAAAGATCTCTTAGGTGATGAAAATAAGGCGGAATTTGTGTTGGTGGATGCCGCCAATCGTGCGGAATATTTACTTTCCAAAAAAGTGGATATTATCCTCGCCAATTTCACTGTAACGGCTGCACGAAAAGAAGTGGTTGATTTTGCTAATCCTTATATGAAAGTTGCCCTTGGGGTGGTTTCAAAAAATGGTGCGGTAATTACCGATCTTGAGCAATTAAAAGACAAAACACTCATTGTTGATAAAGGCACCACGGCGGATATTTTCTTCACAAAAAATTATCCGAATATCAAATTATTAAAATTTGAACAAAATACGGAAACTTTTGAAGCCTTACGAGACGGCAGAGGGGATGCGCTATCAAATGACAACACTTTCTTATTTGCTTGGGTAAAACAAAATCCGGGTTATACTGTGGGCGTGAAAAGTTTCGGCGATCAAGATGTCATTGCCCCTGCCGTTCGTAAAGATGCAGCGGATTTATTAAATTGGCTCAACACTGAAATTGAAAAACTTTCAAAAGAAGGCGTACTCAAACAAGCCTACGAAAAAACCTTATTACCAGTTTACGGTGATAGTGTGGCCGAAAGTGATATTTTGGTAGAGTATAAATAGTTTCATACACAATAAGGGCAAATTTACTTGCCCTTTTGTAACATAACGGCGATAAATCTTGAATATAGTATAAATCTCTCTAAACGTTTCCTTCCAATAATTATCTTAAAAATTGTGATCTAACTCACAAATTTAACATCCTATTAACAAACAGATTTAAAATTCTTTCTTCATCTATTATAGTGGTTTAAATCCAATCTAAGAGAAATTTTAGATTTGTTAATCTGATAGCGAGCGCAATATTTTATTATTTAGCTATGAAAAGAATATTAATAATCAAGCATGACTAGTGAAGTATCTAAAAAAGGCTTTTAGCGCTCTAATAAGTAAAGCACCAAGAAAACGATTTTTAATATAGAACAAGCGAGATATATCTAATGAAATTATTTTCAAATAAATCATTTAATGCCGGGCTAAAAGATTCAATATCTTTTGGGTTGGCTTTTATTTTTCTATATGTCCCTATTGGGGCTTTAGGTGCCAGTCAAGGTTTAAGTTTATTTGAGGTAATGGCGACAAGTATTTTTATATTTTCAACCCCATTACAATTTCTTCTTATCCAAAGCTATAGTTCAGGAATATCTCTAATTCCAATAATTTTAGCGCTAAACTCTAGATTTATTTTAATGTCATCAGCGTTGTCCGGCTATTTTAAAAATATTTCATATAAAAACATTTTTTTATCAAGCATTCTGATTGTTCCATCTGTTTTTTCAGCCTGCATTTCTAGATTTAAAAATAAGGAAGAAAACTATTTTTTATACTTCTTAGGTGTCGGGTTACCCATTTACTTGGTATCTGTTTTATCAACACTTATTGGCTACTATACCGGCTCAGAGATTAGCTCGCCTCTATTTTATGAAATAGTGAAAATTGTTTTGCCATTACAATTTACCGCTTTAGCAGCAAAACATTGGCCGGACTATCTTGATATTAGCGCGTATTGGATAGGATTATTATTGGCACCTATATTTCTATTCTTATTTAAAGAATATACAATGATTATCGCACCATTTTTAATTGGTATTTCATTAGCTACTTTTGATTATATTGGTAAGAAAAAATGACAAACATTCTCTTTTTAATTCTTTTCTCAGCAATAACTATTTTTATCTTTAGAATATCCCCTTTCTTTCTAAAAGAAAATAAACATCTAAACAATAAAGAGGGATTTATCTATAAATCAATAAGTTATAGTGCCCAAGCAATGATTGGAATCATTGTCTTTAACAGTGCGTTTTCCGGGAAGGATATAGTAAATATAATCAATGATTTTGGCCTAAAAACTATCGTTATATTATTTTTATTGTTAGGGACATTCATCATGACTATCGTAACCAAAAAAATAATACCGAGTTTTATCATCACATTAACATTATACAGTGCAATACTATATTACTTCCCGATATAACACGCTATTTTCCTTATTCGCTCATCACAAATTGTTCTCTTAATTGGTGAAGTTGATCCCGAATAGCAGCTGCTTTTTCAAATTCCAAATCTTGAGCAAATTTGTACATTTGCTGTTCCAGTTTTTTGACCTGTTGCTGATATTCTTTGGCATTTTTCGGTGCGTTATAAAGTGCGGTCGGTTCTGCCACCGTTTTTCCACGTGATTTACCTTTCCCTCTATTCGTTACACCTTGACCAATATCCAGTAATTCGCCCACTTTTTTGTTTAAGGCTTGAGGAACAATACCGTGATCTTCATTGTACTTCATTTGTTTTTCACGGCGGCGGTTGGTTTCCGTGATGGCTTTTTCCATGGATTTAGTAATGCTATCAGCATATAAAATTGCTTTTCCTTTCAGATTACGTGCAGCACGGCCAATGGTTTGAATAAGCGAACGTTCAGAACGCAAGAAACCTTCTTTATCTGCGTCTAAAATTGCCACCAGTGAGACTTCCGGAATATCTAAGCCCTCACGTAATAAGTTAATACCGACCAGTACATCAAATTCACCTAAACGTAAATCACGGATGATTTCCACCCGTTCAACAGTGTCAATATCCGAATGGAGATAACGTACCCGAATACCGTGTTCATCCAGATAATCCGTGAGATCTTCCGCCATTTTTTTGGTAAGGGTAGTCACTAAAACACGCTCATTTCTGTCCGCTCTTTGGCGTGCTTCGGAAAGTAAGTCGTCCACCTGAATAGCAACGGGACGAATTTCAATTTCCGGATCAAGCAAGCCTGTCGGACGCACCACTTGATCGATAATTTCATCGCCGGATTTTTCTAATTCATAAGGTCCCGGTGTAGCGGAAACATAAATAGTTTGCGGCGCAAGGCGTTCAAATTCTTCAAAACGCAACGGGCGGTTATCTAAGGCGGAAGGCAAACGGAAACCATACTCTACCAACGTTTCTTTGCGTGAACGATCGCCACGATACATTCCGCCGATTTGTGGGACGGTCACGTGGGATTCATCAATAATCAAAATGGCATCAGAGGGCATATAATCGAACAATGTCGGTGGCGGTTCACCCTCATTCCGACCGGAAAGATAGCGCGAGTAATTTTCAATGCCGGAGCAATAGCCCAATTCATTCATCATTTCAATGTCGAACATTGTTCGCTGGCTAATGCGCTGTTCTTCCAACAATTTATTCTCTTTGATGAAATATTCACGGCGTTGTACCAACTCTGCTTTGATTTTTTCGATGGCATCTAAAATGCGTTCACGCGGCGTAACATAGTGGGTTTTCGGATACACCGTATAGCGTGGCACCGCACCTAAATGATGACCCGTCAGCGGATCAAACAAACTTAATCGTTCAATTTCATCATCAAATAATTCAATACGGACGGCAATATCGTCAGATTCTGCAGGAAAAATATCAATAATTTCACCACGCACACGAAATGTTCCACGCTGGAAGGCTTGATCGTTACGCGTGTATTGCAATTCTGCCAATTTGGCAAGAATTTGTCGTTGGTCAATGATCGCCCCCTGTTGCAAATGCAACATCATTTTTAAATAACTATCCGGATCACCCAAACCGTAAATAGCAGAAACCGAAGCCACCACAATCGTATCACGGCGCTCCAAAAAGGATTTGGTTGCGGAAAGACGCATTTGTTCAATTTGATCATTAATGGAGGCATCTTTTTCAATAAAAGTGTCACTACTTGGCACATAGGCTTCAGGTTGATAATAATCATAGTAAGAAACGAAATATTCCACCGCATTTTCAGGGAAAAAAGCCTTCATTTCTGCATAAAGCTGGGCGGCAAGAGTTTTATTTGGTGCAAGTAACATCGCCGGACGATTCAGTTTTGCGATCACATTGGCGATAGTAAAAGTTTTACCCGATCCCGTTACCCCAAGAAGGGTTTGGTGGGCAAGCCCGTCATCTAAATTTTCAGCGAGTTTTTCAATGGCTTGAGGCTGATCGCCGGAAGGGTTGAAATCGGAATGAAGAATAAAAGGTTTACTGTTAATTTTTTCTGCCATAAAAGTGCGGTTAAAATTGAATGAGTTTTTATTGGCGCTATTCTAGCATATTTCTTACTCCATATAGAGTGAAAAAGGTAAGTTTTACACAGTGTTAGCGATGTCAAGAGAAAAACCTCACAAAATTGAAAACTTTTTTTATATTTTTTGCTGGACTTTACTTAACTAATTGATAAATAAGGAAACGTCATTTTGCAATCAATTACTGTCCCGCATTGTACAATCCCAGTATTTATCAGCATTACCAGATCTTATTTTATTTTAATCCACAAAGTTATCCACAGTCTTTGTGGATAGAAAAATACGTTAAAATTTTTTTGAATTTTTTTATTTTACCCGTTGACAAACTATTACTCGATCATTAAAATTCGCCTCCGATTCACTGTGATACAGAATTTATTCCTCCTTAGTTCAGTCGGTAGAACGGTGGACTGTTAATCCATATGTCGCTGGTTCAAGTCCAGCAGGAGGAGCCAATTTCTCTTTTGGTTTAGGATTTGTTTGTCTCCTTTTACGAATTCTAAATTAGCAACCAAAAGATGTTAAACCCATCATTTTGATGGGTTTTATTTTTATTTTTTACTTTCCAAACAATACTACGCCACCAATCGATTCAAGGGTTGTGCCGTAAAGTAACGTTAACGCAAAGAAAATCATCATGCTACCTGCAACGATTTTTACTATTTGTCCGCTATATCGATTTAATGCTTTCGCCCCGTACCATTTCCCTAGTTGTATTGCTATATTCTTAGCATAACGCACCAAAATAGCAAAAAGGGAAAGCGTCAGCCCAGTGCCGATTGACATCGCTAACGTAGCAAAAATCCCCCAAATGAAAAGATTCGTCATATAAGCAAGGAAAAGCACAAAAATTGCCCCTGTACAAGGGCGTAAACCAATACTCATAATCACAAGAAATTGGCTTTTCCAACTATTGGCTTGCTTTAATTGAACCGCGTTCGGTAAATGTTGATGTCCACAGCCACAATCCGCTTTAAAAGTGCGGTTAATTTTGACCGCACTTTGTAACGGCAAATGAGTCAGCCGAACGGATTTAATACGAAAGGCTTTTGCTGATTTTCTCGTTCCTTGATAAATCCAATAAATCCCAAGCCCGAGTAATAAAATTAACGCACTACGTTCCAACCATAATTGGCTTAATTTGAAATAGCGAGAGGAGAGATTTAGAATCACCACAATAATGGAGCTTGCAGTAATTGCCACAATTCCCTGCATAAGTGAGGAAAGTAAGCTTAATTTCACACTTTGTTTTAGTTCACTTTCGTGCGTAGATAAATAGCTTGCAATAATAAATTTGCCATGGCCCGGCCCAAGCGCATGCAATACACCATATAGAAAACTTACCGTAATTAATAACACGCCTGCCGAAGTAGAATGTTGCTGAATAGCGTGAAGATTTTCAGATATCAATCGGTTAAACATCTGCTGCCACCCTATGGTTTTCATAAAAAGCCAAGGTAACAACCAAAAAATACCAATAAATACGGCAAGTAATGCAATCAACCATTTAAATGGAAAAACAGACTTCATAGCTACACCTACTCACATTGAATTTTTATTTTCTGTGCAAAAAGCATACCGAGAGAATCATCCTCATCTTTTTGAGTTTTATCGAGCGATGAGGCATAGAATCGTATTTTCTCATCCACATTCGGCTCAATGATTTCCCCTTTGCAGTTTTCTGGAAGTGCAGAAAAATCGACCGCACTTTTTTCCTCCAGATAATACATAGAAACATAATAAGTCCTATCGTAAGTCATCAGCGTAAATTCGTTATTCTTTAATCGCTGAGGTTGTGCCAATAAAAAATCAAAATAGTATTGAACTTTTGCCCCTTCCTTATTTACACCATAATTTTGTATTTGTTTTTTATATTTAATTTTGTTGTTATTTTTATCAAAAAAATAACTAAAATAATGTTCGTTCACCACATTGTTCATCACATCATCGATCAATTTTTGTTGCTCAACCTCGCTGCGTGCCTGCTTCATATCATACAGAATCGCTGAAGAACTTGGTTCATCCAATGTCCATTTCATCGAAAAGCCAATTAATTGATTTTGTTCAATCAACGGTTTACTTTGCATTTCAATAAAAGCATGAGGATGAGCAAATACCGTATCGGTATAAAATAGAGAAAGTAGTAATAGTCTTTTCATATTAGCCCCCATCTAAAAAATTCGTTCATTCTAGCATAGACAAAAAAATTCTAAAAAACGTTTACTTTATAATCAGAAATTAATAAGTCATCGAAATTTATTGACTTACATCAATAAACAATAAGATTGAATTTTATTTTTGAAGAGGTTTTATGTACTATACACCCCGTCAAGTGATTGCTTGATATTCATAAAGTTCCTAAATAAAATAATCATAAATATATAGCTAAACTACTTTCCTACCACCCGAATCGGGTGGTTTTTTTTACCTTCTAATTAGCTTATTTGCTAAACATCAAGTAAAATGACCGCACTTTTTTAATCAATTAGAAAGGACGATTATGTCATCACAATTTGTTTATACCATGCATCGCGTCGGGAAGGTTGTTCCACCTAAACGGCATATTTTAAAAGATATTTCCCTAAGCTTTTTTCCAGGGGCGAAAATTGGCGTTCTTGGCTTAAACGGGGCAGGTAAATCTACCCTACTTCGCATTATGGCGGGGATTGATAAAGAGATCGAAGGAGAAGCCCGTCCACAACCGGGTATTAAAATTGGCTATCTGCCACAAGAACCCAAACTTGAACCGCAACAAACCGTGCGTGAAGCGGTGGAAGAAGCGGTATCCGAAGTTAAAAACGCGCTTGCTCGTCTTGATGAAGTTTATGCTCTTTATGCCGATCCTGATGCGGATTTTGATAAACTTGCCGCAGAACAAGCCAAATTGGAAGCAATCATTCAAGCACAAGACGGACATAATTTAGATAATCAGCTAGAGCGTGCCGCTGATGCGTTACGCTTGCCTGATTGGGAAGCAAAAGTTGAACATTTGTCGGGGGGTGAACGTCGCCGTGTCGCACTTTGCCGATTGTTACTTGAAAAGCCGGATATGCTGCTGTTAGACGAGCCGACCAACCACTTAGATGCGGAATCGGTGGCATGGTTAGAACGTTTCCTACACGATTATGAGGGAACAGTGGTAGCGATCACCCACGACCGTTATTTCTTGGATAATGTTGCCGGCTGGATTTTAGAGCTCGACCGCGGTGAGGGAATTCCTTGGGAAGGTAACTACTCCTCCTGGTTAGAACAGAAAGAAAAACGCCTTGCCCAAGAGCAAGCGACAGAATCTGCTCGTCAAAAATCCATTGAGAAAGAGTTGGAATGGGTGCGTCAAAACCCGAAAGGCCGCCAAGCGAAAAGCAAAGCCCGTATGGCACGTTTTGAGGAACTCAATTCAGGAGAATATCAAAAACGCAATGAAACCAATGAGCTATTTATTCCACCGGGTCCACGCTTAGGTGATAAAGTGATCGAAGTACAAAATCTCACTAAATCTTATGGCGATCGTACCTTAATTGATGACCTTTCTTTCTCCATTCCGAAAGGTGCGATTGTAGGGATTATCGGGGCTAACGGGGCTGGTAAATCTACTCTATTCCGTATGCTTTCAGGTCAGGAAAAACCTGATAGCGGTTCTATTACGATGGGTGAAACCGTTGTTCTCGCCTCCGTAGATCAATTCCGTGATGCCATGGACGATAAGAAAACCGTGTGGGAAGAAGTATCAAACGGACAAGATATTCTCACCATCGGTAATTTTGAAATTCCAAGCCGTGCTTATGTCGGGCGCTTCAATTTCAAAGGGGTTGATCAGCAAAAACGGGTTGGTGAACTCTCTGGTGGTGAGCGTGGGCGTTTACATTTAGCTAAATTATTGCAAGCCGGCGGCAACGTACTCTTACTGGACGAGCCGACTAATGATCTTGATGTAGAAACCTTGCGTGCATTAGAAAATGCAATCTTGGAATTCCCGGGTTGTGCCATGGTGATCTCTCATGACCGTTGGTTCCTAGATCGTATCGCAACCCATATTCTTGACTATGGCGATGAAGGCAAAGTCACGTTCTACGAAGGCAATTTCTCTGACTACGAAGAGTGGAAAAAGAAAACCTTTGGCACAGAGGCATTGCAACCACACAGAATGAAATATAAACGTATTGCAAAATAAAAGGCAAGAAAAGTGCGGTTAATTTTAACCGCACTTTTCCACAATAAAATTTGGAGTGATTATGTTAATTTTTTTGCACGTCTTCTGTGTATTTTTAAGTTTAGGGCTTTTAATTGTGCGCGGCATAATGCAATTAAGTGGGAAAGATTGGCGAGCCATAAAACTGTTAAAAATTTTACCGCACTTAGCAGATACGCTTTTAATTGTAAGCGGAGCGGTCATATTTTTCCTATTGCCTTTTGAATTGGAAACTTGGCTTATCGCTAAATTCTGTCTGCTCATTTTGTACGTTATCTTTTCAACAAAATTCTTTGGCAGAAAAGTAGTAAAAGCCAATCCAATATTCCTACTGCTTTCTCTAATGAGCTTTATTGGTGCGATTCTCATTGCATATTTCCATTAAATTGAGATACAAAAAATCCATCTTTAAAGATGGATTTTTATTTTTCTAACCGCCTACTATCTTAACAGTGAAGCCTTTTTCTTCCAGTAATCGTTTGAGCAACTCTCTTTTTTCACCTTGGATTTCAATATTACCGTCCTTTACAGAACCGCCTGTACCACAGCGTTTCTTGAGTTCCGTAGCAAGTTTTTTCAATCCGTCATCCAATAAATCTAATCCGGTAATGACGGAAACAGCCGCTCCTTTTCGCCCACTGGTTTGACGTTGAATACGCACAATACCATCCCCCTTAGGCCTTGATAACTGAGCTTTTTCTTCTTTAATTCGCCCACTTTCAGTGGAATAAACTAAAATAGATTCAGACATAATTACTGTGCAATAGAAACGTTAATAGAGTGAAGCACTTCTGCCGGATTTTCTGCTTGTGTAATCGGGCGACCAATCACTAAATAATCAGAGCCGGATTTAATTGCTGCAGCCGGCGTCATTACACGACGTTGATCGCCAAAATCAGCACCAATTGGACGAATTCCGGGGGTAATTAATTTGAAATCGGCACCACAACTATTACGTAAAATTTCCACTTCTTGCGGAGAGCAAACCACGCCGTCTAATCCTGCCCGCTGCGTTAAATGTGCAAGGCGTAATACTTGTTCCATCGGTGAAGCATTAATACCAATTTGAAGTAAATCCAAATCTTCCATACTGGTTAAAACGGTTACAGCAATCAAAAGCGGAGCATCTTTACCATAAGGTTCAAGAATTTTTTTCGCTTCCTCCATCATTTTTAAACCGCCACTGGCATGAACATCCACCATCCATACGCCTAAATCTGCGGCGGAACGCACCGCTCTTGCCACAGTATTCGGAATATCGTGAAATTTTAAATCAAGGAAAACGTCAAAATTACGTTGATGTAGTTGTTTTACAAAATTCGTTCCCAAAGTGGTAAACATTTCTTTGCCGACTTTCAAGCGGCATAAACTTGGATCAATTTGATCAACTAACGCAAGCGCTTCTGCTTCTGTTTCGTAATCAAGTGCAACAATAACTTTGCTAGTCATAAATTTTCCTCTTTAATAATGTTCTTGTGCGGATAATGGTTTGATCGTTTCCCAATGACGGCAAGATGGGCAATTCCAAAGTAGTTTGTGAAGTTGATAACCACAATTTGAGCAGCGATAAACTGCGCTCTGTTTGATACGCTCCCCTACCATTTTGTGAAGCAAAACTAGGCTTTCTTTTCCTCGACCTTCTTCTGCGTCATCAATTTGATATTGGATAAACCGATGGAAAATAAGTGTGCTTGGATTTTTCGTTAATCGTTGATAAAGATTCGCTTGTGCGGCAGATTTTCCATCTTTTTCTTCAATTAATTTTGCAAGTGCTAAATCAACGCCATCATTTTTAGCGACTTGTCCTGCACGGATTAAAAATAATTCAAAATTATCAAGTTGATTTAATTCTGTATAGCAATGTTTTAAAGTGGGTAGGACTTCTCCAATATAATCGGGATTTTGATAAAGCACATTTTCTAATACTTTAATTGCTTGTTGATAAGATTTTTCTGCAATATCTAAATCAGCTAATAACATTGAAGCTCTAACACATGTTGAGGAAACTTGCAGTGCTTTTTGTAAAATATGACGTTTTTCAACCGCACTTTCAGTATTCATACTTTGAATATATTCACAATAACATTGAGCTAATTCAATATTATTATCTTTAGGATGAATTTTTGCTAATTTTTCAGCAATATTTACCGCTTTTTTCCACTCTTTTGTCTTTTGATAAATTAACAAAAGCTGTTGTAGTGCATTTTCGGCAAATTCCGGTTCATCTACTAGTACAATATAAAGATTTTCTGCACGATCAAAAAAACCAATTGTCATGAAATCACGTGCAAGCTGCTGTTTAGCAAGAAGTTTTTGTTCAAAAGAATAATCCGGACTACGATCAAGTGCTTGATGAATACGTAATGCCCGATCAACTTCGCCGCGAGAACGGAATAAATTACCCAAGGTTAATTCTGCTTCAAATTGTGAACGGCTTTCTATCTCATTTTCAGCCTCTTGTTTTTGTAACATATCCAAAAACAAATCAACGGCTTTATCTGTTTGATTAGAAAGCAAAAAATTCACTCCAGTAACATAATCACGAGAGAGTTTATTGCTAATACCTTCCTGATCTTTTTTAGCACTA
The DNA here is from genome assembly GCF_001998825.1 of Rodentibacter mrazii. Classification (GTDB taxonomy): domain Bacteria; phylum Pseudomonadota; class Gammaproteobacteria; order Enterobacterales; family Pasteurellaceae; genus Rodentibacter; species Rodentibacter mrazii. Next base: position 12,507 of record NZ_MLHG01000003.1, on the reverse strand, counting down.
CGCTGCCCCATATACCAACCATAAGCAGCAGCAATGGGCAAAAGCAGAAAGAGCAACTCAAGCATTATTCTGCCTTAGCCTTATCACGAGTTGTTGTTAATTCGTTAATTTGTAAAGTTTGACGTTTAATTTGACGACTGAGGGACATGTTTTTTAGTTTCAATTTTAAGTAGAAGAAGCCGGTAATAAACCAACCCAAAATTAATCCTAAACCAAATAAAATAGCGACAAGGGTTGAAAGCTGGAATTGGCTTTCGGCAAAAATATAATTGAACGTAATTACTTGATCATTATTTGCACCAATTGTAACGGCTACAAGCACAATGGCTAAAGCAATTATAAATCCTAGAATATATTTAATCATAGCGAGATCCTTTAAAAAATGTCCTCTTTATTATGCCAAAGTTTCCAATGAAAAACGACACCTAAGTGTCGCTATTTCATTTATTTCTAAGAGAATATATCTACCCGTTCTCTCAGCTCTTTACCTGCCTTAAAATGAGGCACACATTTAGCATCTAATTTCACAGAATCCCCTGTTTTAGGGTTTCTACCAAGACGGGGTTGACGATAATGAAGAGAAAAGCTACCAAACCCTCGAACTTCAATACGGTTCGCCTCTTCCAACGATTGCGCAATGAGCTCTAAAATATCTTTCACAACACCTTCAATTTCTTTTATAGATAAAGAAGGATGTTTAGCAGATAAATTTTCAATAAGTTCTGACTTAGTCATCATATTTCTCCTTTATTTCTATTATTAACATGTTTATGACAATAAGTTTTATTGATAATTCATATGATAAATAAATTATCAATAAAACTTGAAGAAAAATAAGGCTGGGGCAAGCCAGCCTGACAGAATAAATTAATTATTCACCTTTAGCTGCTTTGAATGCTTCAGCCATTGCATTTGGAATAGCAAGTTCTTCTTGTTTGTTATTCACACTTGCAACTGCCGCAGCTTCTTCAGCTTGAGCTTTTGCTTTTACGGATAAGTGAACAATACGGGCTTTACGATCTACACCAGTGTATTTCGCTTCAACAACATCTCCAGCCGTAACTTCATCAGTAAGATCAGCTGCACGGATATAACCTTCTGCCCCGCCCACTAATTCTACTTTAGCACCTTTCGCATCAGCTTCAACCACAGTTGCAGAAACTACTGCACCTTTTTTATTGATTGCAATGAAGTTATTGAATGGATCTTCTTCAAGTTGTTTGATACCTAAAGAAATACGCTCTTTAACTGCATCTACTGCTAATACGACTGCAGAAACTTCGTCACCTTTTTTGTAGTTACGAACAGCTTCTTCACCTGATACATTCCAAGAAATATCAGATAAATGAACTAAACCATCAATTCCGCCCTCAAGACCGATAAAGATACCGAAATCAGTGATAGATTTAATTTTACCGGTTACTTTGTCACCTTTATTGTGAGTTTCAGCAAATTGAGTCCATGGGTTAGGTTTGCATTGTTTTAAACCTAAAGAAATACGACGACGTTCTTCGTCAATTTCCAATACCATTACCTCAACAACATCGCCTAGGCTAACCACTTTAGACGGATGAATATTTTTGTTCGTCCAATCCATTTCAGAAACGTGGACTAAACCTTCAACACCATCTAAGATCTCAACAAAGCAACCATAATCGGTTAAATTAGTCACTTTACCGGTTAATTTGCTGTTCACCGGATGATTTTCAGCGATAGCCACCCAAGGATCTTGACCTAATTGTTTTAAACCTAAAGATACACGGGTACGATCTTTATCAAATTTCAATACTTTAACAGTAACTTCATCACCGACATTCACGATTTCACTTGGGTGTTTAACACGTTTCCAAGCCATATCGGTAATGTGTAATAAACCATCAACACCGCCTAAATCAACGAATGCACCATAGTCAGTTAAATTCTTAACAATACCTTTAACTTCTGAACCTTCAACAAGGTTTTCCAACACTTGTTCACGCTCTTGGCTGTTTTCAGATTCAATGACTGCACGACGTGAAACCACGACGTTGTTACGTTTTTGATCTAATTTAATAACTTTGAATTCTAATTCTTTACCTAATAAGTGATCTGCATCACGTGCCGGACGAGTATCAACTAAAGAACCTGGTAAGAATGCACGAACACCGTTTAGCTCAACTGTGAAACCGCCTTTTACTTTACCGTTGATTAAACCGATAACAGTCGCTTTTTCTTCGTAAGCTTTTTCTAATTCAATCCAAGATTCGTGACGAACCGCTTTCTCGCGAGAAAGTTTAGTTTCACCGAAACCATCTTCAACTGCATCTAATGCAACATTTACAGTATCACCAACTTGAATTTCAAGCTCGCCTTGTGCATTTAGGAACTCAGCAACCGGAATTGCAGATTCAGATTTTAAACCGGCATCAACAAGGACAAAACCTTTTTGAATAGCTACTACAGTACCGCTAACGATTGAACCTTGACGGGTTTCAAGGCCTTTTAATGATTCTTCAAAGAGTTGAGCAAAAGATTCTGACATATAAATAATCTTCTTTAAAAGTTAATAACATCCACATTTTATCCATAAGATGTGGGGTTGAGAATAAACGTCTATTCATCCTTGAATAAACAAAGTTAAGTATTTTTACGTTGTTGAATGTAAGCCATCGCTTGAGCAATCACGTCATCAATACTCAATGTTGTACTATCAAGTAACAACGCATCTTCAGCCGGTTTAAGCGGAGCGACTTCACGATTTCTATCACGAAAGTCCCGTTCCTTTATCTCGACCAAAATCTGTGCAAAGTTACCACTAATTCCCTTGCTTTGCAACTGTTTGTAGCGCCTTTTTGCACGTTCTTCAGCACTTGCGTCTAAAAAGAGTTTTATCTGAGCATTGGGAAATACCACGGTTCCCATATCACGCCCGTCAGCAATGAGGTTATTATTTTTTGCGAAATCCCGTTGAAGTTGCAGTAATGCTGCTCTAACTTGCGGAAAAACAGCGATTTTTGATGCAACATCTGCCGTTTCTTGAGTGCGAATTAAACGACTTACATTCTCGCCGTTTAATAAAATATTAACTTCCCCATCTCGCGGAACAAATTGAATATCCAAATTACGTGCCAATTCCGCCAGAGCAAATTCATCTGATAAATCGACCGCACTTTTCATCGCAGCCAACGCCGTAACACGATAAATTGCCCCACTATCTAACAAGGCATAGCCTAATTTTTCCGCTAACGCATAGCACAATGTACCTTTTCCCGCACCACTTGGGCCATCAACGGTAATAATTATTCCCATAAGAAATCCTATAATTTGTCTAACATGCCTAAAACCAATGCAGAAGATTGTTTCGCCGCAAGCGGTAAAAATTCCTCAAAAGACAGACTCGCTTCCCCATCGCCACCATCAGAAATCGCACGTACGACCACAAACGGAACATTAAATGCATAGCAAACTTGGGCGATTGCCGTTGCCTCCATTTCGACCGCTGTAACATGAGGGAAATCCGCTTTGATTTCAGCAATTTTATCTTCACTATTAATAAAGCTGTCACCGGAACAAATTAACCCACGTTTTACCGATTGCCCCTGTGCTTCAGCCGTTTTTTGTGCTAGATCCGCTAATTTCTCATCAGACAAAAATGCCGCGGGATTAGCCGGAAGTTGACCTTTTTCATAGCCGAATACCGTAACATCCACATCGTGATAACGGGTCTCATCGGAAATGACAATATCGCCGACTTTTAATCCTTTCGCTACGCCACCGGCTGATCCCGTATTGATCACAATATCCGGTTTTGCCAGTTGTAGTAAGGCGGTAGTTCCGATTGCAGCAGCAACTTTCCCGATTCCCGATTGCAACAAAGCAACGGATTTTCCGTTAATTTTTCCCTCAAAAATGACCGTACTTGCTACCCTCGTTTCGATCTTATCCGTCATTAAGCCTTTCAGAATTTCGACTTCTTGCGCCATTGCACCAACAATGCCTATTTTCATTTCTCTCTCTCCTTTTCCAATTTATTCACTAAATAATCTAATACAGCCACACTGTAATCATCATTATAAAGCGTACTCGCCGTCAGTACATACTTTCCACCAATCACCACATAAGGATAAGTAAAAACACCATATTCTTCCGTTAATTCAATAGAATCTTTTATTTTTTCCTTTATATCCGAAGAATTTTCGGTTTTTGCAAAGATTTGTTTATCAAGTCCCTGCTGCTCCGCCCATTTTAGCATTTTTGCCGGCGATGCCAGTTCAACATAACGTGATTTTTCTGCCGTTTCAAACAATAATGCATCAGATAATTCTCCTGCTTTTAATGCTTTTAAAGTGTAGAACACCTTTGCACTAAATTGATTTTCGATAGTTGCCACTGGATATTGTTCCAAAACAATTTTATCAGGACGCATTTGGCTATAGAATTCCAAAATATCTTGCGCGGACGAACACACTCTACAATCATAATCAAAAAAGAATTGAATACGGATTTTCTTATCGGCACGCAAAGGATGAACCACCGGTTCTTTATAGGAAAAATAATCGCGCCCGTCCTCAAATCCTAATGTATTTGCAGACGGCAAGTGCGGTTGATTTTGTACAGAAAAATCTTTTGGATTCGTTTCTGCGAAAGCAAACTGCGTTGCAATACCGAATAACGCAAGATTGCCCCATCGCCACTTTATTATTTTACTCATCTATTGGTTCAATATGATCTACTAATAATTGGATATTACGATTACCACGAAACTCATTTATGTCCAATTTATAGGCCAGACGAGCCTGTTTAATGGATAAATCAGGATATAATCGGGTATCAATATTAAAAGCAACAGCATCCAAAAGCGGACCGCCCTGCTTCGGCTCAACTAACATTTTTAAATGATTTTGCCCTTGCCCAATTGCGCGTTGATCCAAAATTTTAAATTCACCGTCAAAGCAAGGTTCTGGGAATGCCTGCCCCCAAGGTCCACCATTTTTTAACAATTCAGCCGTTTCAAGCGTGAATTCATTCGAGCCTAATTCACCATCTGTCCAAATAATGCCTTGTAAATGTGCATCATCCAACCATTCGAATACCGTTTGATTGAAAATTTGTTGAAATTGCGTAAAACATTCTTCACGAATGCTTAAACCTGCTGCCATCGCATGTCCGCCAAATTTTAAGATCATATCGGGATATTGAGAATGAATTCGTTCTAACAGATCCCGAATATGTACTCCTTCAATAGAGCGGGCAGAACCTTTCAATACGCCTTTTTCATCTTGTGCAAAAGCAATAACCGGGCGATGATATTGATCTTTAATACGAGACGAAACAATCCCTAGCACACCTTGATGCCAATCTGCTTGATAAAGTACAATACCACTTGGTAATTCGTTGAAAAGTGCGGTGAGATTTCGGCAAATTTCCAATGCTTCAAATTTCATTCCCGCTTCAATTTCTTTGCGCGTTTGATTCAGCTGATCCAGTTCTAAGGCGAGTTCACGCGCAGTTTGCATTTCTTCCGCAAGCAACAATTCCACACCAAGAGACATATTATCCAATCGCCCTGCCGCATTTAAACGTGGTCCAATGGAAAAGCCAAGATCACTTGCCGAAAACTGCTCAATACTACGATTTGCCACTTCCGCTAAAGCAATAATGCCCGGTCGGCAATGCTTAGCACGAATTCGCATTAACCCCTGATAAGCCAAAATACGATTATTCTGATCAAGCGGCACGACATCAGCAATAGTACCAAGTGCTACAAGATCAAGCAATTCCGTAAAATTAGGTTGATTTTCCGCAGTAAAAATCCCCAGATCACGAAATCTAGCCCGTACCGCCAGCATTAAATAAAATGCTACCCCCACGCCAGCCAAGGATTTTGAAGGAAAACCGCATTGATTTAAGTTCGGGTTCACAATGGCATCTGCCGGTGGCAAAGTATCTGAAGGTAAATGGTGATCCGTCACCAAAACACGGATACCTTTTTCTTTTAAAAAAGCAATCCCTTCAAAAGAAGATACGCCATTATCCACTGTCATTAGTAATTGTACACCTTTTTCAATCGCCATTTCCGCCACGGGAATACTCAACCCATAACCTTGTTCAAAGCGATTCGGCACTAAATAATCAATATTCGTAAAGCCAAGCTGACGAAGTGCCAATACCGCTAATGCCGTACTGGTTGCACCGTCCGCATCAAAATCACCTACAATGACAATTTTTTGTTGCGTTTGATAAGCCGATACCAACAGTGATACCGCTTGAGTAATACCGTGAAGTTGATTCGGATTCAGCATGGATTTTAAAGTGCGGTCCAATTCTTTCGTATTTTTAATATGGCGGGCACGATAGAGACGATCCAGTAAGGGATGTTCGGTAACAGAACTTCCAACCGGAATTTCGCGGCGTTTAATGAGTTTATTCATAATTCATAAGTAAAGAGCTGTTAAACCAACAGCTCTTTTATAAAACATAATATCGTTTTTGTTTATCGCTAAATTATTATTCGCTTTCTTTCAAGGCTGCCAACAGATCCACCGGTTTTAAATATCCACCGATGATCTCTCCATTTGATGTGATAACACTCGGAGTTCCGGTTACGCCAAATTGAATACCTAACTCGTAGTGTTTTTTCACAATATTAGGCGTTTTAACTTCTTTTGGCGGTCTGCCATTTTCAGCTTCATTTAAAGCAAAAACAGGATCTTTGGTCGTCCAAATCGCTTCCATTTGTTTTGCCGTTTCACTTCTCATTCCGTTACGAGGGAAAGCCAAATAACGCACGGTAATACCAAGATCATTATATTCTTTTAATTGTTGGTGTAATAAATGGCAATAGTGACAAGTCGTATCCATAAATACCGTGACGACATACTTTTCATTTTTTGCCGGATAAACAATCATTTCATTTTTGTAGGAATTAAGTTTATCCATCAATAATTTACCGGCCACATCGACAGGCCCTTTATTGGTTAATTCATAAAGTTTTCCCTGAAAGGCATATTTACCGTCTTCCGTTACATAAATAATCCCCTCATCAGTTACGGCTGTTTTAATACCACTGATAGGTGAATTTTTAATATCAACATTTTTCGCACCAAGTGCTTGTAATTTATTTTTGATAGCTGAATCATCCGCCATTGCATTTGCAGCCATTGCGCATAAAAGTGCGGTTAAAATTTTTTTCATTTTTCATACCTAAATTTGCTAAAAGCGAACCTGAGATTATAGATAAATTAGTAATTTCTGCAACCCTAGCTACCCAAAAATAAGAAAATAGCATATAATCCGACAGTTTATAGTTAAAGCAAATTAATTATGTTTGAAATAAATCCTGTGAAAAATAAAATCGCTGATCTTTCCGACCGCACTTCTGTACTTCGGGGGTATCTTTGACTTCGACACTAAAGTCGAACGTTTAGAAGAAGTCAACGCGGAATTAGAACAGCCTGAAGTCTGGAATGACCCGGATAACGCACAATCCTTAGGAAAAGAACGAGTAGCCCTTGAGCAAGTCGTGAACACCATCAAAAATTTGGAACAAGGCTTGGAAGATGTGGACGGGCTACTTGAGCTTGCGGTAGAAGCTGAGGATGAAGACACCTTTAACGAAGCCGTTGCAGAATTAGAAACGCTTGAAATACAACTGGCGCAATTGGAATTTCGTCGTATGTTCAGTGGCGAACATGATGCCTCTGATTGCTATGTGGATTTACAAGCCGGTTCCGGTGGCACAGAGGCACAGGATTGGACAGAAATGTTGTTGCGTATGTATTTACGTTGGGCGGAAAGCAAGGGCTTTAAAACAGAATTAATGGAGGTTTCCGATGGTGATGTCGCAGGTTTAAAATCTGCAACCATTAAAATTAGCGGTGAATATGCCTTCGGTTGGTTACGTACAGAAACCGGCATTCACCGTTTGGTACGCAAAAGCCCATTTGATTCCAATAACCGCCGCCATACCTCTTTCAGTGCCGTATTCGTTTATCCTGAAGTTGATGATAATATCGATATAGAAATCAACCCTGCGGATCTACGTATTGACGTTTATCGTGCTTCCGGTGCGGGCGGTCAGCACGTTAATAAAACCGAAAGTGCGGTTCGAATTACCCATATGCCAAGCGGTATTGTGGTGCAATGTCAAAATGATCGTTCTCAACACAAAAATAAAGATCAGGCAATGAAGCAATTAAAAGCAAAATTGTATGAACTGGAACTACAAAAGAAAAATGCCGATAAACAAGCGATGGAAGACAATAAATCCGACATCGGTTGGGGCAGCCAAATTCGCTCTTATGTGTTAGACGATTCACGCATTAAAGATTTGCGTACCGGTATCGAAAATCGCAACACACAAGCCGTACTTGACGGCGATTTAGATCGCTTTATTGAGGCCAGTTTGAAAGCCGGACTATAAAGTGCGGCCATTTTCCACTAAGTTTTACAACCAAATTTTCACTATCAAAGGTAAAGAAAAATGTCAGAACAAGAAATAAAAGAACTCGATTTCAATGGAGAAATGCTCGTTCGCCGTGAAAAATTAGCGGTCCTACGCGCTAAAGGCAATGCGTTCCCAAACCAATTCCGCCGTAACTCACTTGCACAAGATTTGCATAATCAATATGAATCGGAAGAGAATGAAACCTTAAAAGAAAAAAACATTGAAGTCGCTGTTGCCGGTCGTATTATGACCCGCCGTGCAATGGGTAAAGCAACCTTTATCACATTGCAAGATATGAGCGGTAAAATTCAGCTTTATGTGGCACGTGATAATCTACCGGAAGGTGTGTATAAAGATGATGTCGGTCAGTGGGATTTAGGCGATATTGTCGGAGTAAAAGGAACATTATTTAAAACTAAAACCGGAGAGCTTACTGTTAAAACAACTGAAGTTCAATTATTAACCAAAGCGCTTCGTCCGTTGCCGGATAAATTCCATGGCTTAACAGACCAAGAAATGCGTTATCGTCAACGTTATTTAGATTTAATTTCGAATGAGGAGTCCCGCCGAGCTTTTATTATTAGATCAAAAGTTGTAGCAGGAATTCGTGAATATTTCATCTCAAAAGGTTTCATGGAAGTAGAAACGCCAATGCTACAAGCAATTCCCGGTGGTGCGGCTGCACGTCCTTTCGTCACACATCATAATGCCCTTGATGTGGACATGTATCTTCGTATTGCACCGGAACTTTACTTAAAACGTTTAGTTGTAGGCGGTTTTGAACGCGTATTTGAATTAAACCGTAACTTCCGCAATGAAGGGGTTTCCGTTCGTCATAACCCTGAGTTTACTATGCTGGAATACTATCAAGCCTATGCGGACTATCACGATTTAATGGATAATACTGAAGAACTATTACGCAAACTAGCCATTGATATTCTTGGTACGACTATTGTGAAATACGGTGAATATGAATTTGATTTTGGTAAACCGTTCGAACGCATTACCCTACATGATGCAACGATCAAATACGGCGCAGATAAAGGCATTGTTAAAGAGGACTTATACGATTTTGATCGTGCCAAAGCCACCGCTGAACGTTTAGGCATTGAAGTGCAAAAATCTTGGGGATTAGGTAGCATTGTAAACGCTATTTTTGAGGAAGTAGCGGAACACCATTTAATTCAACCGACATTCTTAATGGCTCATCCGGCAGAAATTTCACCGCTTGCCCGTCGCAACGATGAAAACCCAGAAGTCACTGACCGTTTTGAACTATTCATCGGTGGACGTGAAATCGGTAATGGTTTTTCAGAATTAAACGATGCGGAAGACCAAAATGAACGCTTTGACGCACAAGTTGCGGCAAAAGAGGCCGGAGATGATGAAGCGATGTTTAAAGATGAAGACTTTGTGGTTGCACTTGAACACGGATTACCACCAACTGCCGGTGAGGGCTTGGGTATTGATCGCCTCGCAATGCTTTATGCAAATGCACCGTCTATCCGTGATGTAATTCTCTTTCCTGCAATGCGACAAAGATAATCTACACTTTCAAAGGAAGCCATTTGGCTTCCTTTTTATCCTTTATTTTCACGTATAATAAACAAAAAGTTTACAGAGCCTTTTAGAATTTACTTTCCTCCTACTCCTAAGAAAATCATCACTTAACACAAGGAAATATAAAAAATCTGCACTCATTATGAGCGCAGACTTTTCATCAATGAAAGGGATAAATTAAAGAATGTTTTTCTCGCCACGAGAAAGACTAATCAATCCAGAACGAACAATTTCAAGCAATGTTGTTTCTTCCTTCACTGCCGCAACAAAAGCGTCTAATTTATCTTTTGTACCAGTTAGTTGAACCGTGTAGGATTTAGGAGTGACATCCACAATTTGACCACGGAAAATATCGGTGAGACGTTTAATTTCATCACGTGATGCTCCCGTTGCGCGGATTTTTACTAGTAAAACTTCACGCTCAACGTGTTCATGATTACTTAAATTAATCACTTTAAATACATCAACGAGCTTATGTAGTTGCTTTTCAATTTGTTCAAGCACTTGTTCATCACCCACTGCTGCAATCGTCATTCGTGATAATGTGGAATCATCCGTTGGTGCAACGGTAAGACTTTCAATATTAAATGCTCGTTGAGAGAATAAACCCACCACGCGTGATAGTGCACCAGATTCATTTTCTAATAGAACAGACAAAACTCTACGCATTACTCATTCTCCCCTTTTACTTTACCTAAAATCATCTCATTCATTGCGCCACCACGCACTTGCATTGGATAAACGTGTTCACTTTCATCAACATTGATATCGACAAAGACAAGTTTGTTTTTAAGTTTAAACGCTTCTTCTAATTTACTCTCCAACTCATCTGGTGTAGCAATTTTAATTCCTACGTGCCCATAAGATTCTGCCAATTTCACAAAATCCGGCAAAGAATTCATATAGGTTTGTGAATGACGACCCGAATAAATCAAATCTTGCCATTGTTTTACCATACCTAGAAAGTGGTTATTCAAACAAATGATTACAATAGGAATGCCGTATTGCGTTGCAGTGGATAATTCCTGAATATTCATTTGAATACTGCCGTCCCCGGTCACGCATACTACCGTGCCGTTTGGTTGGGCAAGTTTTACGCCTAATGCGGCAGGCAAACCAAAGCCCATCGTACCTAATCCACCGGAATTGATCCAGCGACGCGGTTTATCAAAGGGATAATGCAATGCAGCAAACATTTGATGTTGTCCCACATCTGAAGCCACATAAGCGTCACCTTGAGTAATACGATAAACGGCTTCCATCACTTGTTGAGGTTTAATCACACCTGAAGTGCGGTCGAAATCCAAGCAGTTTTTGGCTTTCCATTCATTAATTTGTTTCCACCAATCTTCAAGATGATTTTGTGGGTGATTCCCCCCTTCTTCACCTAATAAACTTAAAAATTCATCTAAAATATTTTTTGCATTGCCGACAATGGGGATCGCCACTTGGACATTTTTAGAAATTGATGTTGGGTCAATATCAATCTGAATCACTTTTGCCTGTGGACAGTATTTTTCAAGATTGTTTGTTGTACGATCATCAAAACGTACACCAATACCGAGAATTAAATCACTTTCATGCATCGCATTGTTGGCTTCATAAGTCCCGTGCATACCAAGCATGCCTAAGAATTGTTTATCCGTACTCGGATAGACACCTAATCCCATCAGCGATGCCGTCACCGGTAAATTCAAACGTTGAGCAAATTGGGTTAATGCTTCACTACATTCTGCGGCAACCGCTCCACCGCCTACGAATAACACCGGTTTTTTAGCCACTAATAAGGCTTTGAGTGCTTTTTTAATCTGTCCTTTATGTCCGTTCACTGTGGGATTATAAGAACGCATTTCAACAGATTTTGGATATTCATAAGGGAATTTATGGGTTGGGTTTACCGTGTCTTTGGGAATATCTACCACAACAGGGCCGGGACGACCTGTTGATGCAATGTAAAAGGCTTTTTTGATTGTTTCCGGAATATCTTCCGCTTTTTTGACAATAAAACTGTGTTTTACCACAGGGCGTGAAATCCCCACCATATCACATTCTTGGAATGCATCGCTACCAATGAGATGGCTCATCACTTGCCCTGAAATCACCACCATCGGCACGGAATCCGCATAAGCGGTGGCAATACCGGTGATAGCATTAGTGGCACCGGGGCCTGAAGTCACCAATACACAGCCCACTTTGCCTGTTGCACGTGCATAACCATCCGCCATATGGACAGCGGCTTGTTCATGACGAACAAGAATATGTTCAATGCCACCGAGGGTGTGAATCGCATCATAAATATCGAGTACCGCACCTCCTGGATAACCAAACAAATACTCTACGCCCTCATCACGTAGTGATTGCACCACCATTTCGGCACCGGATAATTTTTTCATAATTTACTCCTAAAATTGACCGCACATTAATTGATTATTAGCTAATATTTTCTTGATTTGTTTCATCATACTGTCAAAAAAATCTTTGTCTAGACATCTCAGCAACATAAAAATCAAAAACAACAGAGT
>NZ_MLHG01000029.1 GCF_001998825.1 Rodentibacter mrazii | reverse complement strand
AAAAACGACCGCACTTTTATCAAAAAATATTGTGATATCTCACTAAATCTTCTCGATTAATCGCAAAAACACCCAGCCCACCATTTTTAAGATCAACCCATTTAAATGGCACATCAGGATATTGTTCAATTAGGCTTACCATGCTATTTCCCACCTCACAAATCAATATGCCGTTTTCCGTTAAATAATCAGGTGCTTCTCTTAGAATTTGTTTAGTGATGTCCAAGCCGTCTTTACCTGAGCCCAAAGCGAGTTCAGGTTCAAAGTGAAATTCTTCCGGCATATCAGCAAGATCGTCTTCATCTACATAAGGTGGATTTGTCACAATAAGATCGTATTTTTGACCAAGAATATTCTCAAATAGATTTGATTGAATGGGGAAGACACGGTGTTCCAATTGGTGACGGGTAATATTGATTTCTGCAACATTTAAGGCATCAGCGGACAAATCCACAGCATCGACTTCAGTCTCAGGGAAAGCATAGGCGCAAGCAATCGCAATACAGCCGCTGCCGGTACAAAGATCAAGAATATGTTGTGGTGTTTGTTTCATTAAGCCTTCAAAGCGATCCTGAATGAGTGCGCTAATAGGGGAACGTGGAATAATCGTGCGTTCATCTACATAAAATTCATGGCCACAAAACCACGCACTATTTGTTAGGTAGGCAACCGGTACACGTTGTTCTATACGGGTTAAAACCAGTTGGACGAGGCTTTCTTTTTCTGAGGGAGTTAAACGACTGTGGAATAATTCGGTCGGTAGATCAATAGGTAATTGTAAACCGGCAAGCACAAGTTGAAGGCTTTCATCCCAAGCATTATCATAACCTTGACCATAGTAGATATCAGAACGATTAAATATGCTATATGTCCAACGGAGAAAATCTTGAATAGTATGAAGTTCATGGGCAACGTTATCTTCTAAAATTGTTGCGATCAATTCTTGATTGTATGTAATTTCCATCATATTTTCCTAGTGAAAAAATTTGCCTAGTTATACCACATAAGACCGTTGATAACTATGATATGATAAGCAAAATTTGAATTGAGTGAAGAAAAATGCAAGACGAATTTGAGTTGTTTCGTGCAGAAACGAAAGGTATTAAACCTATCAAACAAGATACGTTTGTAGCACCACGCCAAAAGAGCGGTCAAAAAAAATCCCATTTACGTGATATTCGTGAAAAAGAAGATACATTATTCTATTTTTCTGATGAATATGAACCGTTACTGAATGAAAACGATGGGGTCGTAAAATATCTTCGGGAAGGTGAGGATTCTCATTTACTTAAACAATTACGCCGAGGGGATTTTTCCCCCGAATTATTTTTAGATTTACACGGTTTAACCCGTGAACAGGCAAAAATGGAATTAGCTGCTTTATTGCTTGCCTGTGAAAGTGAGAGAGTATATTGCGCCAGTATTATGACAGGCTACGGCACTTTCACCTTAAAAAAACAAATACCCCGCTGGCTTGTTCAACATCCCAACGTGAGGGCATTACATCAAGCTCCAAGAGAATGGGGGGGAGAAGCGGCAATTTTGATTTTGCTGGAGGTGTAATTATCTTTTTTATCCGGGAAGGAAGAAAAGCATAAAAAGTGCGGTGAATTTTGATGTTATTTTTTCAATGAAAATATTCAAAAATTTGACCGCACTTAAGTTGATTCGCCAAAAATTAAACTTCAGAACACAACCCTAAACTAGCCAAAAACTCAATAAAAGCCCGTACTTTTGCAGGCAAATGTCGGCGGTTTGGATAGACGATATAAATTTCCAATTCTTGTTGTTTGTACTCCGGTAAAATTTCCACTAACTCTCCGGTTTCAAAAGCATCGCCTAGAATAAAACGGGGTAAATTGACAATGCCAAGCCCTGATTTCGCCATATCTAATAGTGCTAAGCCATTATTGCTTACAACTTTTGATTTGATTTTAAAGCGTTGTATTTGATTTGGTCGTACGCCTTGCCAGTTCACTTGATTTAATGTGCTTTTATAGAGTAATCCTTCATGGTGTTCGAGATCATCCGGTGTTTGAGGAATACCATATCGCTCAAGATAACGGGGAGAAGCGGCAAAGTGAATGGTGGATGTGCTAATTTTACGTGCAACTAAAGAACTATCTTGCATATAGCCAATGCGTAAAGCAAGGTCGTAGCCTTCAGCAAGTAGATCTATTTTTTTATCATTAAATTCTACTTCAATATGTAAATTAGGATGTGCCGCAATAAACATAGGTAAGTTAGGGGAGATAAATAATAAGCCAAAATCACGCGGTACGGAGATAAGAAGATTCCCTTGCAGACTTGTTGTCATGTTGCTGATACTGGCATCAGCTTCATCTAAATCAAGTAAAATACCTTGGCAACGTTGGTAATACATCATACCGGCTTCAGTTGGCATAATTTTTCTTGTGGTACGTTGTAACAAACGAGTTTTTAGATGTTCTTCCAGTTGAGAAACCAATTTACTTGCCATCGCGACAGAAATATTTTGTTGTAATGCCGCTTGAGTAAAACTCTGGGTTTCAACAACCTTACAAAAAATGGAAATCGCATTGAGTTTGTCCATTTATGTTCCTTTTTTTCAAAAAATACTTGATTTTGATTACGTAACTTTGCACTATACCGCCAATTTTACAAAATTCCAGTCAATTAGGTAATCAAATGAGTAAATCTTTGGTGATTGTCGAGTCACCGGCAAAAGCAAAAACCATTAATAAATATTTAGGCAGCCAATATGTGGTGAAATCCAGTGTGGGGCACATTCGGGATTTACCGACAGTGGGAACAAGTACGGGCGAGAAAGCTAAGCCAATTTCAACCAAAGGGATGAGTGCCGAAGAAAAAGCGAAAATTAAAGCAGAAAAAGAACGTAGCGCTTTAGTTAAACGCATGGGGATTGATCCCTATCACGATTGGAAAGCCAATTATCAAATCCTTCCGGGAAAAGAAAAAGTAGTAGCAGAATTAAAATCGCTGGCAAAGAAAACTGATCATGTTTATCTTGCCACCGATTTGGATAGGGAAGGAGAGGCTATCGCCTGGCATTTACGAGAAGTGATTGGCGGTGATGATGACCGTTTTAGCCGTGTAGTATTTAATGAAATCACTAAAAATGCGATTAAACAAGCTTTTGAAAAACCTGAACAATTGAATATGGATCGGGTGAATGCTCAACAAACACGCCGTTTCTTAGACCGTGTGGTGGGTTTTATGGTATCGCCGCTACTCTGGAAAAAAGTTGCACGAGGTTTATCCGCAGGACGTGTGCAATCTGTTGCAGTCAAATTATTAGTGGAACGTGAGCGTGAAATTAAGGCATTTCAACCGGAAGAATATTGGGAAGTGGGCGTTCTCACCCAAACTTTAGGTAAAGAAAATATTAGGTTGGATGTTACTGATTATAAAGGAAAGAAATTTGATCCCAAGAATAAGAAGGATGCTCAAAGTGCGGTTGATTTTCTGAACGTTTCTGATTACGTTGTCACAAATTTAGAAACCAAACCAACCAGTTCACGTCCGCGCGCACCTTTTATTACTTCCACTCTACAGCAAACCGCAAGCACTCGCTTGAGCTTTGGTGTTAAGAAAACCATGATGTTAGCACAGCGTCTTTATGAGGCGGGTTATATTACCTATATGCGTACGGACTCTACAAATTTGAGTCAGGATGCACTTAATATGGCACGCAACCATATTGAAAAACACTTTGGTGTACAATATTTGCCGGCAAAACCCAATTTCTATTCGAGCAAGGAAAATGCACAGGAAGCCCATGAGGCGATTCGCCCTTCCGATATAGCCATTTTGCCGGAACATTTGGAAGGAATGGAAAAAGATGCGGTTCGTCTTTACGATTTAATTTGGCGTCAATTTTTAGCCTGTCAAATGCCACCTGCACAATATGATAGTAGTACGCTTACCGTTACTGCGGGCGACTATACTTTGAAAGCCAAGGGAAGAATTTTACGTTTTGATGGTTGGACAAAAGTACTTCCACAACTGGGAAAAAATCCAGAAGATCAAGAATTGCCTTCAGTTACTGTTTCAGAGAAATTAACTCTAAAAGAAGTACAACCAAGCCAACATTTTACTAAACCTCCGGCGCGTTTTACTGAGGCAGCGTTAGTAAAAGAGTTGGAAAAACGTGGGATAGGTCGTCCTTCTACCTATGCTACAATTATTTCGACTATTCAAGAGCGCGGGTATGTGAGAACGGAAAGTCGTCGTTTTTATGCCGAGAAAATGGGGGAAATAGTTACGGATCGCTTAAATGAATCTTTTGGTGATTTAATGAACTATGATTTTACGGCAAATATGGAAAATGTGCTTGATCAAATCGCCTCTGGTTCTACGAATTGGAAAACAGAATTAAATCAATTTTTTAAAGATTTCTCCAATCAATTATCAAAAGCGGAGTTAGACGAATTGGAAGGCGGTATGCGTCCAAATAGCTTAGTGGAAACCGATATTAAGTGTCCAACCTGTGGCAGCAATATGGCTATTCGTACGGCAAGCACTGGGGTATTTTTAGGTTGTACCGGTTATGCTTTACCGCCTAAAGAACGCTGCAAAACGACGATTAATTTAATTCCTGAGGCGGAATTATTAAACGTATTAGATGAATCTTCTGAAACAAAAGCATTGATGGAACGTAAACGTTGTCCAAAATGTGATACTGCGATGGACAGCTATGTTATTGATGCAAATCGTAAAATCCATATTTGTGGTAACAATCCAAATTGTGATGGCTATTTGATTGAAGAAGGTTCTTTTAAAATTAAAGGCTATGACGGACCAATTGTTGAATGTGACAAATGTGGTGCGGATATGCACCTAAAATTAGGTCGTTTCGGTAAATATATGGCTTGTACAAAATGTGATAACACTCGCAAAATTTTGAAAAATGGAGAAGTTGCCCCACCAAAAGAAGAGCCGGTACATTTCCCTGAATTGAAATGTGAAAAATCTGATGCTTATTTTGTTCTACGTGATGGTGCAAGTGGTGTATTTATGTCTGCCCATAATTTTCCTAAATCACGTGAAACACGTCCGGCAAAAGTAGCTGAATTGGCATTATATCGTGAGCGTCTGCCGGAAAAATTGGCTTATCTTGCTGATGCACCACAAAAAGATCCGGAGGGTAATGAAGCCATTATTCGTTTTAGCCGTAAAGAGAAGAAGCAATATGTAACTTCTGAAAAAGAGGGTAAAGCAACAAAATGGATTGTTGATTTTGTTGATGGAAAATGGGTTGAAAGGAAAAAATAGAAAAGAAAAAGTGCGGTTAATTTTAACCGCACTTTTTGCTTTTAATGATGATGTTCCGGTTTTGCTGGGAGTTTATCCAAACCTTTTCCTACAGGAAGAATTAAGGTTGAATAATTTGCCGATTGTTGGCAAATATTTTGATCGGCAAATGGCTTTTTATGAACGACTTTAATTTTCCAAATACCGTCAATTAACGGAATGATATTAACTCGTCCTTGGCTATCTGTTTTACCGGAAAAACCTTGGGGTTCACGATGACCCGTTGCAGCTTCTAAATCTTTTACTATGACCGTATCTGCCGTTGCAATCACTGTTTCTCCCGCTAATGGCATTTCATTATAGAAAATTTGAACAGGGAAGGCTTCGCCTGATTTTACTTGACTTGGATCTTTCAATGGAACGATTTCAAGAGGTAATCCTATACGGGTCATGGCCATTTCTGCATTTAAAGGTTGATTTCCCACAGTCAAAAGGCTTTTGCCAAACATTTGAGTTTGTTCGCAGTAAGTCGCATTTGGTGTCGCTTTCATATTATCCATCTTCCAGCCTTCAGCATTTTGTGACCAAAAAGTCGGTTTGTAGGTTGCGGTAACCCAATAAGAACCTGATTTTAAAGGTTTTTCAGATTGATATTGATAATTTTCACCTTTTTGGATCAAGGGTTGATGTTCACCATTTTGGTTGATGATTTCCATTGGTGCAAAAATATGTAAGCGGGCATCAGGAATTTTTTCAACATAAGGGTAGTCTCCATAAGCAAGCTCTGCTTTTAAAATATTTTCTGCTTTTAATCGTTCTGGTGCGGATACCCAAACCTCGTGCGCTTGTACACTACCGACAAAAAAGGCTAGCCCTAGGATCAGATTTTTTTTCATTATTTTTCTCCTTGTAAATGAAAATGATTCTTAAAAATGGGGTGGGGAATATAGAGGAAAAGTGAAAGATGATCGAGTAATTTTTTTTAAATTTGTGAAATAGATCACAAAAAAAGTGCGGTCAGAAAAAATAACATTTTAAATGACCGCACTTTTTTGTAATTAGGCTTCTTTTTTGGAGGGTTTAATCGCAAGTAAATTGCAATTTAATTTGCTGATAACATGTTCTGCAGTATTACCAAGCAATGCAGCAGATAAACCCGTGCGACCAACAGTACCGAGAATGACCAGTTCAGCTTCAATTTTTTGTGCTACTTCAGGGATAACATCTTCAGGGAAACCTTCATACACATGTGTATGATCTTCATCAATACCGAATTTTTGACGTAAGGTTTTCATATTAATTAAATGTTGTCCACGAATGCTATTTTCATAGCCCAGTGTATTAAATTCAGGCAAATCAATTGCCATATTAATTGGAGTGACAGGGTAGGCTGCAACAAGATGAACATTACCACGGTTTAGTCTTTCCGCGAGAGAAATGCCGGTTTCGACAAGTTCCTGATTAAATTTATCTTGATAATCCTGTTCACCGGATACGTTTACGGCAATGAGAATTCGGCGTTGATGCTTCCAATTACCATCACGAACCATAAGTACAGGAATCGGGCATTTGCGTAATAACTGCCAATCTACCGGAGTAAAAATAAGAGAAGTTAAACTTTCCTCATCTTTGGTATATTTTACAACTAAATCATATTGGTTTTTTTCAACTTCTTCACGAATACCTTCCGCTTCGTTACTGTTCCAAACAATATGAGATTCAAATTCAATTTGTGGATCTGCGTATTTGTCTAGATAAAATTGAACAGCTTGACGATGTTGTTCAATCGCTGTTTTGTGCATTTCCTCACGTTCATCAGAAGACAGTAAGGCTGTCATTTCATAAGATAAATCGTAAACGGTTAATAATGTTGTGATTTTGACTTTTTCAATACTTTCTTGCTCTTTTACCAACCGAACCGCACGAGCTAGAGCATACTGTTTTTCATTATCAGGGTTAAGAACAACTAGGATATTTTTAAATTTCATGACAATCTCCTTGGTTATGCATATAGCATAAAAAAGAATTTATGATATGACAAGAAAAGTTCCCAAAAAAACTGATCCAGCACATATTAATAAAGAGAGAAAATTACGCTCAACTCTCATCCAGTCATTGTAATTTTTGTTTTATTTATACCCGAAAGCTCAATTAACTCATTGATATTATTTATGATAATATATTTTCCCTGTACAGAAAGTACACCTAATTTCTGGAATCGACCTAAGAGACGGCTGATGGTTTCAACCGTTAAGCCAAGGTAATTACCAATATCACCACGTGTCATAGTTAAACGAAATTCCTTTGCCGAGAAACCACGGAGAGAGTAGCGTCTGGAAAGATTATGGATAAATGCGGCAAGACGTTCTTCGGCATTCATTTTAGAAAGTAATAAAATCATTTCTTGATCCCTTTTGATTTCACTACTCATTAAACGGACTATCTGATGACGAAGTTTGGGCATTTTTCCTGAAAGTTCGTCTAAAATATCAAAAGGAATCTCGCATACCATAGATGTTTCTAAGGCCTGCGCAAAACTAGGATGCTTCATATTAGTAATTGCATCAAAACCCACGACATCGCCCGGTAAATGAAAAGAAGTAACTTGCTCTTCACCCGTTTCACTGACCGTATAGCTTTTAATCGTGCCGGAGCGGATAGCATAAATGGAATTCAGTTTGTCGCCAGCTTTAAATAATATTTGTGATTTCTGAATAGGTTTTTTGCGTTCTATAATGTTATCTAATTGATCAAGTTCATGTTCATTTAATGTGAAAGGAATACAAAGTTGGCTAATACTACAATCTTGGCAATGAATAGCCCCACCTATTGGTTGAGTCCGACATCCTACCTTAGCTTCCGAAATGAAATTTTTCATTTAACCCTCAGATTTTTTAAAATAATAGTGTAAAATTGATCTAGCTCAAAGATTTTAACACTAAATAGGGATTTTCAGAAGATGGCAGCAGAAAAATTAACAAAGAAAAAGTTGGTTCAAATTTTGGTGACATTATGTGTTCTGGGAGGCGTATTTGTTTGGCGATATTTTTTGTCTTAAAAATACCATCAATAGCAGTAAAAGGATAAGTTTGATTAATTTTAAATCAAATGGTTTTAAAAAGTAGAGTTTTTACTTGCGACTATATTTTATATCCGTATAATTCCCCACATTCATTGCCTGGGTGGCGAAATTGGTAGACGCAGCGGATTCAAAATCCGCCGGTGAATAACCGTGTCGGTTCGAGTCCGACCCTAGGCACCATATATAAACCCTTGATAATCAATCAAGGGTTTTCTTTTATTTGTTTTTTTATAGAAAACTCAATAAGTTATAAGCTGTTCTATTGCCAACTATTACTCATCTCCTTTCTTAGATATTGCTCTTTTTTAAGTATTTTTATATATTTTTGTGTGTCGATTACGCCAAAATTACGCCAATGTAACATGCAATTTTGACGTACCTTAGCAAAAAATAGGAGCAAAAATGTCAACAATTCGCAAGCGTGGTGATAAATGGCGGGTGGAAATCTATAAAAATGGTGTCCGCAAATCAAAAACTTGTGCAACAAAAGCTGAAGCCACATTGTGGGGAGCAGAAGAAGAAAAGAAAATGGAGTTGCAAGCACAAGGATTACAGCCAGATACGCTATTTTCCGATGTGATTAAGCGGTATCTCAATGAAATTACTCCAACAAAGCGAGGCGAAAAACACGAGTTTAATCGGTTAAATAGGTTTTTACGACATCCAATAACTGATAAATACATCTCTGATGTAACCCGTAAAGATGTTGAAAATTGGATTGAGGAAAGGCTGGGGGAAGTGAAGAGCGAAAGTGTGCGCCGTGAATTATCTACGATAGGGCATATATTTAAAATCGCTCTTGAACGGTGGGGCTACATACAAAAAAGCCCAATGATCGGCGTACAATTACCGGAAAAAGGAAAACCACGTACTCAACGAGTAACGGAAGAAGATATTGCCGCTATTGTGATGGTCAGCGGATATGTTGATACGCTAAAAACGGCAAAGGCGAGAACAGCCGCAGCGATGTTATTTGCTGTTGAAACTGCAATGAGGGCAGGGGAGATTTGTAGTCTTAGTTGGGATAATGTAGATTTGGTGAAACGTACTGCATTTTTGCCTATGACAAAAAATGACACATCTAGAACGGTGCCGCTAACGAAAAACGCAATCGCTATTTTAGAGCGGTTAAAAAGTGAGGTAGGGGATGATGGGTTATGTTTTGATATTAAGTCCAGTGTACTTGATGCAACATTTCGTAAACTCAAAAAACTTGCAGAGCGTGAATATTTACATTTCCACGATACCCGCAGAGAGGCATTGACTAGGCTATCAAGAAAAGTAGATGTGATGACTTTAGCCAAAATATCTGGACATAAAGATATTTCGATTTTGCAAAATGTCTATTATGCCCCAGATATGGCGGAGGTGGCAGGATTGCTAGATTAATTAAGACGTTTAGCGTTAATGCGACACCAACGGACAATTTCGCCCGCTATATACAGAGGGCGAGAGTTTTTTTGCGGATCTAATGTGACCGGCTTCGGAAAGTTAGGTAATTTTGAGATTGTTTTTGCGACAGTCTGATAATGTCGTCTCATATAGATAGCTATATCCTCAAGCGTAATTAGGTTTTGGCTTTTTTCAGTTAGGTTGGATAACGCAGCCATTTTTGCTGCATTAACAATTTCTTCCTCAGCTTTTGAGGAAAGTTTAATTTGCTCCATATTTCCTCCAATAAAAAACCTAGCTTTCGCTAGGCTTGTTTTAAGTTTTATGCTGCCTGTTTTAATTCAAGCATTTTGGCTAGTTTTGTTAATCCTTTTGCTGTGATTAATACACGTTCGCAGACCTTTTCTGTACCATCTTCTCGTGTTGTAATGTGGATCTTATGTTCGAGTAATAGCTGTTGTAATTTATCTTGGTAAGCAATCCAATTTGAGTTTCCTGGTCGTTTGTAGATCCATTTTTGTGATGATAAGAAATCAAATAGAAATTTAGGCTTTACACCTAAATGTTTTGCTGCATCGGTTGTACACATCGATCCTTCCGCTTGAGTGGCTATGCGATCAAAGGCTGCCACCGTAGGTTGCATTTCTTTAACCTGAGCAATCGCAATTTGTTTTTGTTCATACTCAACAGCCCAAGCTCTTGCCGCTTCCGCAGGGTTGCTAAAATCAGGTAAAAGTGCGGTTGGTTTTTGTTGATTTTCTAATTCTTGCCAACGATCAACTAGTCTTGCTGTAAATTCAGGACAAAGTTGAGCGACTACAATGTAAGTATCACGCTTAATTAGTAGGTAAACTTTTTCAGAACGAGGGCGACCTAGGCTGTCCTGAAATTGTACATCCCCCATTGGGGGTTGTACGATAATTCCTTTATCTACAAGGCGTTCAATAGATTGTTTCACTTTGTCATGACGGCTTTCTACAAGCTCCGCAATTTCACGACTACTCATTGTCAAAGTTTCATTATTTAATGTGATTAATTTGTTCATAATAAAAATTCCTATTATTTGGCGGTTGAAATGTGATTATCGATTTGAGAGACAAGATCTAACGCAGTCCATAACGTGCCGGTAATAACTTGTTGAGATGATAAAAAGCCTGATGAAAGATCGTTTCCATCATTCAAAACAATTTGGATAAGTGATTTGGCTTGTTCGGTGAGTTTGTTGATTTCATCTATCGTGTCGATGGATAGACTTCTAAAGGAATTGATATTTGACATTTTATGCCCCTTTGTAATTTAGTTAATATTCGATCAACCTTAGTAGGGGTGATCGGGCTTCAACTACCGTACAAAGTCGGCGGAGCTTATTTCCCGAAGGTATTATATTAGGCTCTCTAGACCCGATCATAGATCAAATATGCCACTAAATTTTAGGCATAAAAAAACCGCTTTATATCGGAGCGAGAAAACCGACTTTGTATAGTAGTGCGGTTATCTTAATCCGAAAGGGCGGTGGGTGTCAAATTAGATTTTACCGAATATAAATGAAATACCGATAGTAAATGCAATTAAACCGACACAGCAAATCGCTATGCCTATTAGGATATATATCCAATTGTACATTCGTTTCTCCTATTAAAAAGCAATCTCCCAGTGCTAGAATAAAGGTGCTTAATCATTATTTTCGCAACAAGGAGATTGCTATGTTTGATGCAAACGCTATCACAGCGATTTGTGCAGTGTTGGGTGTTCTAGGCGTTGGATGTGGTTACAAAATATCTTAAGAAAGAGAATGCCTTTTCCTCATTTCCATTCTCGAGGTATTTTAAATACGTCTCATATTAAGGGAATAACCATTTATCCAAAGCGAACTTCTTTTGCGTATCAATTAGAACGGATTGAATCTGACCTTCCTTTATTTAAGGCGTGGGACGGTACAGATTATTTAGGTCGTGGAAAAATTGAGCTTCAGAGTGAAATTGATCTATCAAATATAAATTTGGTTATTCCATCTATTCATCAATCAATAGAAAATAAAGTATTTTTAGAATTTTATGTTAATTTAAAAACGTATAATAGGTCATTTTACTCAATTAGGTTACATTTTAAATCGGAATATTTTCCGTTTAAATGGGGGAAGCTAATCGATATTCCAGTTCAAATGTAGGTGGCTTTTCTTCATTCGAAGTGAGGCGGTGTCAAATTTTTCAAAAGCAAAACCACTTATTAAAATGTGAGATATGCCTCAAAATTAAAATGATTTTGTTGAAGATGAAAATCGCTGTGCTATTCTTTTGATCGCCTTTGCTAACCACGAGGTATCTTTTACCGGAATGTGAATTGATTGCGTAATTTCGCCTTCGTAGGTTGCTTGGGAAACTGCCTTTATTTTTTCTTTGGCTTGCTTTGGCGTATCGGCAAAGATATTGATAACCCAAGTTTGACCCTCAAAATGATAAGTAAAGGTATATTCTTTCATTTGGTGCATAAGGAGCTCCTATGTATTTTGAAATTTATAAAGATGCGAAAGGTGAATTTCGCTGGAGATTGAAAGCAGGTAATCACCAATCTATAGCGACAAGTGGTGAAGGCTATACAACAAAGCAAAGTTGCCAACACGCCATTGGCGTTATTAAAACTGTAAATGAACAAACAGAAGTTAAAGACTTGACTGTTGCTTAAAATTTAGCCCTGTAATAACAGGGCTTTTATAAAATGAAACTGTGCATAAGAGCGGTTCGGTTAATTGCGGCTTGTATCAACAACCGGCAACTCAACAAACGCATTAAGCGGTTGAGGTGTTTCTTGTCTTTTATTTCGATTTTCGTCAATCCAAGCCAACAAGCCTTTAAATTCGTGATAATAACGGGCTTGCTTGGTTGCTTCTTTAACAATAAACTCACGCATTTCGCTATCTAAAAGTAACCAGTATTTTTTGACTTGTTCAATGGCTCTCAGTCGTTCGTCCGCTGAATTGGCGTTGAAATTGTCATAAACATATTTACCAAACAATTCATCGAAAAACGAATAGGCAATGCTGATATAGATTTCGTTCATTTTGTTTACCTATAAAAAGCCCATGGTGAGGTGGGCGGTTAAGCTGAATATTGTTCAATGCACGCTTGATAATAAATTTTGGCGGCATCAACACGATCTTTGATTTTGTCGATGAGGGCATTATCACGTTTTACCACAACCGTTGTAATGCGTTTGTCTTGCGGGATTTGTTCGACTAAATCAATGTAGCGTTCGGGGCTATCATAGCTGCTTAACATTTCGTAAGGGGTAGGGAAGAGGACAAAATCAATTTGTGCTTCTTCACAATCCCATAGCCACATATAGCCTTGCATTTGAATGTCATAACCGGCTTTTTTCGCTTTGTCTGCCGCTTCATCGGTAAAAAATGGGTGTGAGCCAATATCCCACGAGCATTTTGTATCAATAATGAGCTTGCGAGAGGGAACGTAAATATCACACTCTCCCGTGATCCATTCATTCTCTCGGCGTTCAGTGTTTTTCTTGAGGGGCAAGCCTCGTTTTCTGCCGCTTAATTTAATGGCTTGTTCTTCCAGTAAATTGCCTTTTTCGGTGTATTTGTTGCCTTCAAAATCTTGATAACCGAACAGATCGAATTTAGCGATCTTTCTGACCGCACTTTTGGCGGTGTCGGAAAGTCCTTCTCCGCCTCTCTTCTGTGGCATAAAGTCGGCAAGACCTGAACATCGGGCTTTGAATTGGTACATAGTTATTCCTTATTGTTGAATGTGAGAAATTTTCCCATCGTAGTCGTGGGTGAGATCCAGTTGATATGCGCTGATAATCACAAACACGGCAAGCACAATTTTTAAACCTTTCTTGAGCATTTTTTCTTCCTTTTGCTGAATTTTGGGTGCAAGAAACCGCCGCACGGTTTTCACGGGGGAAAGTGCGGTCGGTTTTAATTAAGTTTTAGAATAAGTGGACTAATCCGCCACTTCGGATGATGGCGTTAGGGTGTCGCACATTGTAGATAATGCGGTTCCAGCCGTTGCCGTGCGTAATGTCTTGATTAAATTCGGTCGTTATCCGTTGCAATGTCGGCAACATCTCTTGTGGAAGATTGCCGTAGCGTTCGTTAAGTTGGCGAATGGCTCGGGCATAATCACCACCGAAACCACCGAATTGTTTTTGCAATTTATCCGTGAGTTCGATGTAGTTACGCAATGCGTACCACGCCCAACAGAAATCTTGCATTTCTTTTTCGGTTAAATCACGTTGATACATTTTCGATGGTTCAGGCAAAGCAAGTTGTTTTGGTTGATTTTTATCAATTAAGATCTTTTCAATTTGCTCATCACACCAAATGGCAAATTCAACATTTAGCCAACGGGCAAATGGAACAGCTAATCTGCGGTGTAGCCAAGTGCCACCACTTACTCCACGAGTTGTTTTTAAAATACGGGATTTTTCCGTATTTAAATTTTTACAAAGTAAATCAATATATTCTTGAGTGCTATCTAGACGTAGCCATTCATTAGGAAGTTTATTGAAATGTTTTGCAATAGCAGTTGCGTTGAGATATGCGTCATCTTGGAAGAAAACTTGAGTGCCGTTGTAATCGGCTGTGATGATATTTGTCATTTTGACTTTTCCTGTTTCTGTTTTCGAAAATTAACCCAGTTTCGACACTGGGCGTCGGGAGGTTCGAAAGCCTGAAACAGGTTAGGCTGGAGTTATTCCCCGAAGGTCTTTTATTCCTCACCCTCCCGACATAGTCGAGATTTCGGCATAAAAAAAGACCGCACTTTGGCGATCCGTTTACTACCGCCTGTTCCAAGGTTTCGACACCTTGGGGCGGATAGTAGTATAAAGTGTTGGGGTTGTCAAATAAAAAATATATTTAAAACTACAAAAAATACTTGCAATTAAATATAGTTTTAACTACAATAGTCATATCTAAGGCAAGGTGCTTTAGAACAAGAAACCGCCCTTGTAGTGAGCGGTCTTAAAAGGAGCTAGGATTATGTTCTGGAAAATCGCAATCCTAGTTATCTTGTTGGTAGTAAGTTCAAACGCTTACTAGTTAATGGATAACCCTGCGGGGGGACTGGTACTCCCCCCAACGGCTCCTAATATAACAACTTAGATTTTAAAAATCAACAGGAAGCTGATATGGCAATGACAAAAAAAGAAATTCAAGACCGTTCTGATAAAAAACGAGGAGTACGTATGGTTGGTTTTAAGTTGAAAGAAGAAACGATCCAATATTTAAATCTATTAAGTGAACGAACGGGTAAATCTAAAACTGCACTCATCGAGGAGATGATTTTAAGTTATCAGGGCTGATCGGGGTTCAACTTACCGCTTCAGACGGCGGAGCTTATTCAGATGTATTGTATATCGCTCTCTCGACCCGATCATAGATCAAATTACACCTAAATTTTAGGCATAAAAAAACGCATTATATCGGATGCGGAAACCGCTGTTTATGTATGTAAGTGCGGTTATCTTAATCCGAGTTAGAGCGGTTTGTCAAATAAAAAAGCCCACAAATAATTTGTAGGCTTTCTTGAAATTTCTCTTGTTTTGTATGTAAACATACAATATAATAACCTCACTTTCAAGGGGCAATCTTGAAAGTGAGCGTAAGGCTTAAACCTTACAACGAAGAGGATAATAAAATGTTGAAGTACATTATCCTAGTTATCGTTTTATTACTCTGGTCTTTGCCAGTTTACTAATCCGATAACTTACTGGGGAGCTGCAACTCCCCAGTTCTTCAAAATCATAAGGAATTATTATGGCTCTGTCAAGAACTGAAATTAACGCCCGCAGTGAGGCAAAACGTGGGATTGTGACGAAAGCGTTTAAAATCCCTCAAAGTGTATCACAAGATATTGATGAGTTGGCAATCGCTCTTGGTATCTCAAAAGGTAAAGTCCTTCAGCAAGCGGTGGAATTACTTAAACAATCTCAAAAAGGGGCGTAATGCCCTTTTTTAATCCGAAAGGGCGGTGGTGTCAATATCCTACATACTGAAACCCCCTATCCTGTGCTAGAATGTAAGTGTCCAATTTATATTCATCAGAACAGGAGATTTCAGTATGTGGGATTCAGTTTCCAAGATAGTTATTCACTTGATTGATAAGGTTTCATTTACTGCTATGTTCCTCTTTACCTTGACGTTTGGTCTACTATGGTTCGCTATTCCTTATGAGATGGCTACTTATTACCTTGCACCAAGAATATTACCTATAGGAATTTATTGGGGCTTTTTATTTGTGTGTTCTAGTGGCGTATTTCTTTTTGTGAGAGCAATAGATAATTATTGTTATCCACGTTTTAAACGGTGGAAAGCATTTCGTGCGTGGGAAAATATTTATGCAACACTTTCTCAGGAAGACTTAGCGATTGTCGAAAAACTGGTGAGCCAAGATGGCGCACCCTTAGAATTAAAAAAAGATCAAGCTATAAGTTTAGTTTCTAAGGGGATTATTAGCGTGAAGTTCTTTCATCCTATGTTTAATTCGTATCTGCTTACACCTTCATTTCGAGCTTTTATTTTTAATAGATATCAGACAGAGATACTCAAAGTCAAAAAAGGGGCGTAATGCCATTTTTATCCGAAAGGGGGATTATTCCCCCTTCTGACTTTCCAACTTTTCCAATTCCTCATGCTGCTCTTTGCTGAACTCATATAAACCACTATCACACAATTCTTGCAGTGTGGTTTCGCCGTTAATGATGTTTTGTTTGCATTGTTCAAAAGTGGTTTCATCTACGATTGAGTT
>NZ_MLHG01000028.1 GCF_001998825.1 Rodentibacter mrazii | reverse complement strand
TTGCCAACTTGTAATGCTTGATTTTGAAAGAATATGACATAGATATGGTGCAATTCAAATAGGTTTGAATGGAATTATGTCTGGGCTTTACAATAGTAAAGGGTATTTTAGATAAGGAGTTTTTATGATAGCTTGGGTAATAGGCAGTTTGGTTATTTCTTTCTTTTTAGCAAGAAATCTATTCGCCGGCGTAGCAACTGGGTGGATTGTTTACGCCATAGTTAATTCATTTGCTCCAGATTGGGCAATTCTAGCAGGTAGTGCAGTTGCTATTTTAGGGATTATTTCAACACCATCTCACTAATTTAAAATAATAACATCTGCCGGAGGGAAACTATACAATCATTAACCAACTTCAACCTCAGAAAGAAATAAAATAAGAAAAACAATTAAAACAAAAATGAGAATATCAAAAATAAAATAATTTTCAGAACCTGAAAAGTATTTTCTTAATATTATCTTTCGTAATTTAGGATAAACTATATGCCACTGAACATTAAAACTAAGAGTGGCAATAACCGTTAAAATAAATACAAAAAAGGATTAAAAAATACTGTTCCTTCAAAACCAACTAGAGCTAAAACAAAAATAAAAAACTACCCAAAGGAAAACTTAGTACAAAAAGCACTAATGTATAACCAACATAATCTCCCCTGTAAATAATGGTTTTGCGCTTAAATGTGAACGATAGCGTTGTATAGTAAAAATACAATAATTGCACACTAACAAAAAATAAAGGAAGATAAGAGAATATCTTTTTAACCTCGATATCGCCATATTTGTTATATTCTTCTAGCGATCTAACCCCAACCATCGGTTTAATAACCAACCGATTAAGGTGCAGATCAAGTGCGGTCATTTTTTTATCTCTTTTTTTATTCCGGGAAAATCTCTTCCCAAATCAGGGCTAACCCATCTTCATCATTTGTTGCAGTGACACGCTTGGCGGCTTGTTTGATTTCTTCAGGTGCATTGCCCATTGCCACGCCAAGACCAACATTTTCCAGCATATCTAAGTCGTTAAAATTGTCTCCAAAGGCGACGGTTTCCTCAATTTTGACATGGAAATAATCTTCTAAAAAACGCACGGCATTGCCTTTTGTGGCGGATTGATGCATCACTTCTAAGAAATTTTGATGAGAACGGAAAATACTTAAATCTGGAAAAGCCGCTTTTAGAAGTTTTTCAACCTCAATGATTTCATCTGTTTCACCAATAATCTGAATTTTGTGTGGCGAATAAACCGCACTTTCATCATAAGGATCGATTTGAATATTCGTCACACTCTTCTCAAAAATGACCCATTTATTATTTACATCACGTGCCACACAATCGTCATTGGTGTAATAATTCACACCTAATTCCGGATACTGTGCCAAAACTTGATTAATTTTTTGAATATCCTCTGAGGAAATATTCACTGAATAAAGTGCGGTCAAATTTCGATCTAAAATCAACGCACCGCTAAATGCCACAATGACATTGTAATTTTCTATTTGCTTGGCATAAGGCAAAATACCAAGAGGGGAACGGGCTGAAATAGGTACGAAGGGAATCCCTTTGCGGGTGATACGTTGAATTGCCGCCAAAGTTCTTGGGGAAATTTTATGATCCGAGGTTAATAAGGTTCCGTCAAAATCACTAAATACGGCTTTATACATGGTTACTCCAAATTTTGTTCTTTTTCTAATAAGTAAGGATCAGCAAAACCTAAATTTTGCATAATCTGTGTTTCCAGGCTTTCCATTTCTTCGGCTTCATCGTCTTCAATATGATCATAGCCCAATAAATGTAAACTGCCGTGCACGACCATGTGCGCCCAATGTGCCATTAGCATTTTTTTTTGCTCGATGGCTTCACGCTCTACCACTTGGCGACAAATCACTAAATCGCCTAATAAAGGCAACTCGACTTCATCAGGACATTCAAAGGGAAAAGAAAGCACATTTGTTGGGCGATCTTTTCCACGATAAGTAAGATTGAGTTCGTGACTTTCCACTTCATCTACAATACGCACTGTCATTTCCACATTATCGCTTTCCGGCTGCACAGCTGCGGTTGCCCATTGAATAATTTGTTGTTCCGTTGGCAAACCTTGCGTATTTTCAGTGGCAATCTGTAAATCAATTAACATATTTCCCATACTACCCTTCTCAATTCTCAGTTAAAAACAACCGCTCTTTTTCCCGCTCCGCTTTACGTTCTTCGGCTAATTCTTTACGGCGAATTTCATCTTGGATTTCCCATGCTTCATAGGCTTGTACAACTTTTGCCACCACCGGATGACGCACAATATCTTGACTATCAAAATAATTGAAACTCAACTCAGGTACAGTTTCCAACACCTCAATCGCATGGCGTAAGCCTGATTTGGTACTACGCGGTAAATCAATTTGTGTCACATCGCCGGTGATCACCGCTTTAGAATTGAATCCGATACGGGTGAGAAACATTTTCATTTGCTCCACTGTGGTATTCTGGCTTTCATCTAAAATGATAAAACTATCGTTTAATGTTCTCCCCCTCATATAGGCTAACGGGGCAATTTCAATCACGTTGCGTTCCATCAGTTTTTGTACGCGTTCAAAGCCCAGCATTTCAAATAAAGCATCATAAAGCGGTCGTAAATAAGGCTCGATTTTTTGCCCTAAATCCCCCGGTAAGAAACCGAGTTTTTCCCCCGCTTCAACTGCCGGACGGGTTAATAAGATACGGCGGATCTCTTGTCGTTCTAGGGCTTCCACTGCGGCCGCAACAGCTAAAAAAGTTTTTCCCGTGCCCGCAGGTCCGATACCAAAACTAATATCGTGAGTCAAAATATTATGTAAATATTGAATTTGATTTTCACCGCGTGGCTTAATCACACCACGTTTGGTTCTAATCGTTGTGCTATAAACCTGACTTTCCGTTCTTGTCGATTCCGATTGAGAAAGCATTCGGCTTTCTTGTAGAGCAATGTGCACATCTTCTAAGTCTAATTCATTCACTTTCCCCTTGATCGGCGCTGTTTCTACATATAAATCTTGGATTAATTTAACCGCACTTTGAATGAGTTTTTCGTGGTAGGGTTTGGGGTTATCTTCATTTGATTTAAGGGTAAAAGTGAAATTATTGCGGGCAATGCTCAGATTAAACTCTTTTTCGATCAGTTTGAGATGTTCATCAAATGCACCACAAAGGGATTGAAGACGTGTATTATCTTGAGGTTCTAGGGTAAATGTTGTCATTAATGTTTGATGCTGAGTGATTTAAATTCAGGACTATTTTAGCTCAATCCGCTTTCATTTACATCGGGTTTCACCAATGGCAAAACCCGATATTTCATAAAAGCCAACTTTTTTTCGATTGACGACATTATTTCATTTCAGGAAATAACATTTTGAGCACATCCAAGGTAACTCTGCGTGATTGTCCTGCATACGGGAAAATATGCATCATCATCATTGGATTAAAATTGGCTTCAATCACACCCCAAGATTGGAGGTTAGGCTCAGCCGGTTTTGTTAAATCCGGAATAATTAAATCGACACCGCATACGGCTGCGCCCATAGACTTGGAAATTTCCACTGCGATCTTTTTATAGCTCTCATGCATTTGATCCGTCATATCAATAGAATCCCCACCGGTACTAATATTTGAATTAGCCCGTAATTGCACGATAAGATCCCTTGGAGGAATAGAATCAATCGTCCATCCTTGTTCTTTTAATTGAAGTTTTTCAATATCACCTAGGACAATTTTCTTCAATGGAGTACGGCTACCATCGCCGCGTAACGGGTGATCATTTTTCATTGCCACTAATTCTTTAATTGAATGTACCCCATCACCAATCACATTTGCCGGTACTCGTAATAATACAGCTAAAGTTTGATCACCTAACACAAAGAAACGATATTCCGTGCCAACCAAATAATCTTCCACCATGATCTCTTTATCTTCACGGAAAGCAATTTCTACCGCTTTGGCAAAATCATCGCGGTTTTGTACGCCATATTGGAAAATCGTGATACCAAGTCCGAAATTAGTTGATTTTGGTTTAATCACCACAGCCCGATTTTCAAAAAGCGGGAAATTTTTGACCGCACTTTCTACATCGGTAAATTCCACACTTTGCGGCACATTAAAACCGGATTTTGCCAACACTTTTTTCGTGACGACTTTATTCTCCATAATTAATGGTGAAATATAGCGATCATGTGAAGTCATATTGCCGTTTTTTACATACTCAATATGGTCGCCATGTTGCAGGCTTAAAAATTGATCACGCTCATCTAAAATTTCAATTTTCAAGCCTTTCTGAATGGCATCAAACATTAATGCTTGGGTTGAAAGTTCCATATTGTCAAAGGCGGACAGGGCATAAAAACGTTCAAAGGCATTTTTCTTATTGCCTTTCGCAATATCTGCCCCCAATTTTTGATAACCACCAAATTTCTCAATGGCTGCGACAACATTGGCACAAAGCGTGTCACGCGGATTGGCAAATTGTGCAAATTTTTCTTTTACGATAGCTTTAATATCATCATTTACTTGAAGAACTTCAAGCATATTTTGCATTTCAAGTAATACTAATTCCCCTTCCACAGAGTAAGTCGTTGGTGATAAAGGGTCTTCCCAAGCCACTTCCAAAAGACGGGTTTTGCCTAATTCTACGTCATCTTGATCGGCCGTGTGATCCAACCACGCCATCAATAAAATGAAATAATGGATAAATTTTGCATCTTCCAGAGTAATACCATAAGGAGCAAAAGGATTGAGATCAAAAAGGCGGAATTCAAGGTATTGGATACCGCTTTTTACTAAATCACGGGCTTTATTCGCACCACGCAAACGAACATTAGAATAAAATTCTTTCTCTGCAATCAATTTACCACTGTTCACCCAATGTTCAAGGCTGTCAGCATAGGATTGTAAGCTTTCAAAAGAGACCTTGATTTCAGGATCGTTTACATAACCAAATTGGCTTGAGCGCAGGCTACGCACATATTGATTGGCTTGAAGCGGGGTACCTTTACGGAAGTAGTTTTCATCAACTGTCGGTGTAGCAGAAAATAAATAAAGCAGAATCCATTGATAACGAAGGAAATTTTTCGCAATTTTTAGATATAAATCATTCTGAAAATCTACCGCACTTTTTTGTTCCGCTTGAGCTTCAAACAACGCTTGCACAAATGCCGAATCTAGCTGGAAGTTGTAGTGAATTCCACTAACCATTTGTTTATATTTGCCGTAGCTTTTTACTAAATGTTCACGATATGCCACATCTTCCGGATTCTCTAATTGCGCAATCTTGATTTGATTTTCCGGTGGCAACCCTGCCGGCATACTGAATGGAAAAATATACTCATTTTCGGGGAGGGTACGTAATGTTACTTCGTGAATAGCGGACAGCCAACGCATTGCATTTTCTAATGTTTTACTCGGCGGTGTGACCAATTCCAGCTGGCTTTCAGCAAAATCTGTTTGGATATATGGATGAAAACTACGATTACCAAAGGCCTTCGGGTGATCAGTCGTTACAATCGAACCGTCTGCATAGACACGCTGGCTTTCTTTTTCAATACCAAATAAACCTTGTTGGAAAAGTAATTCGAGATGATGTTGTTTGATTATGTTCTGGATATTCATAGTAAGTCCTTTTAGAAAAATTTCCTAGTATTATGGTTGGATTCTTCAGAAAAATAAATAGGAAAATTGAATAGATCAAAAATATTAATTTATATAAAAAATGCGATCATTTTTGACCGCACTTTTTTTTACTATTTCATCAATTTTCTCATTCTGATATTCAACATTTCCACTACGACAGAAAATCCCATAGCAAAGTAAATATAGCCTTTTGAGATATGTGTATCAAGACTTTCTGCAATGAGGCTGATTCCCACTAGAATTAAGAATGCTAAAGCGAGAATTTTTAAAGTTGGGTGGGTATCCACAAAATCACCGATTGGTTTCGCTGCAAACAACATCACGCCGACAGCAATAATAATTGCTAAAACCATCACCGGTAAATGTTCTGCCATACCGACAGCCGTAATCACAGAGTCAAGGGAAAATACAATATCCAGTATGGCTATTTGGATCAATACACCAAAATAACTCACTTTCTTTTGACTTTCATTTTTATGATGTTCTTCAGGATGGAGCGCTTCTTTAATTTCTCCGATACTTTTCACAATTAAGAACAAACCGCCCAAGAATAAAATTAAATCACGTCCTGAAATCTCTTGGCTAAACAGGGTAAACAGCGGTTCGGTTAATTTCATCATCCAAGCAAGCGACATCAAGAGTAAAATTCGGGTGATCATTGCTAAAGATAAACCGATAACACGACCGGACTGGCGTTGATGCGCCGGCAAACGTCCCACTAAAATACTAATAAAAATAATATTATCGATCCCTAAAACGATTTCAAGTGCAGCTAATGTTGCAAGAGAAAGCCAAGCTTCGGGATCACTAAGCCATTCAAACATAATTTGTTCCTACGAAAAATTCAAAGAGCCGGATCATAATCGCTTTATTAAGAAAAGCAATAGCTATTTATTCTATCCGTTCTTAAAAAAATCAAAACTAGCTTTTTAGCGTTTCATAAATCGTCTCTGCCAATTTTTTTGATATGCCCGGTACTGAAGCAATTTCATCTACCGTGGCATTTTTCACGCCTTGCAAACCACCAAGATATTTCAACAAGGCTTGGCGGCGTTTTGCCCCTACCCCCTCAATAGTTTCCAAGCCACTTTGAGTAAAAGCATTTTGCCGTTTTTTACGATGTCCGCTAATAGCGTGATGATGGCTTTCATCACGAATATGTTGGATTAAATGCAAGGCCAAACTGTCATCGGGCAAGTGTATTTCACGATTTTGTTTGCTTATAATCAACACTTCCTGCCCAGCTCGGCGATCGACCCCTTTCGCTACACCAATTAAGTGCGGTCGGTTTTTATTCCACTTGACCTTCAATTGCTGAAACACTTCCAAAGCACGGTTAAGTTGCCCTTTTCCACCATCAATAAAGATTACGTCAGGGATTTTGTCTTCTTCCAAATCACGGTCATAGCGTTTTTTGAGAGCTTGCTCCATTGCCGCATAGTCATCACCACCTATAATGCCTTCAATATTAAATCGCCGATAATCGGATTTTAAAGGGCCTTCTTGATTAAACACCACACAAGATGCCACCGTTTGATTCCCCATAGTATGACTAATATCAAAACATTCCATTCGCTTAATTTCCGACATACCGAGCAATTCGCATAATGCCTGATAACGCTCGGACATTCGTGAGGATTGCTTGAGTTGGGTTGCCAATGCAGCTTTTGCGTTCACCTGTGCCAGTTGTAGATATTTTCCTTTATCCCCTTTCACTTTTTCTTGAATCGTCACTTTTCTGCCTGCTTGCTCTGTAAGCAGAGTTTCTAATTCCACTTTTTCCCTGAGTTTTCGATCTACAATAATACTATTTGGAATACTTCTGCCTTGATGTCCTTGCAAATAAAATTGCCCTACAAAGGTTTCCGTTAGCTCGGAAAGATCGGTATTTGCCGGCACTTTAGGAAAATAGCTACGATTGCCCAATACTTTTCCTTGACGGATAAACATCACTTGAACACAAGCTAAACCGTGTTGATAGGCAATGGACATAATATCCATATCGTCCAATCGCTCATTGGACACAAACTGTTTTTCGATAACCGATCGCACCGCTTGGATTTGATCTCGATAACGCGCGGCTTGTTCAAAATCCAAATCTCGGCTTGCCTGATCCATTTTGCCAATCAAATAATCCAGCACTTGCTGATCCTTACCCTGCAAAAATAACCTCGCCAGTTCCACCTGTTGCGAATATTCTTCATCAGTCACATAACCCGCCACACAAGGCGCAGAGCACCGCCCAATCTGATATTGCAAACAAGGGCGTGAGCGATTGCCATAGACGGAATTTTCACATTGGCGAACCGGAAATAATTTTTGGATCAAGGATAAAGTTTCCCGTACTGCCCCTGCATGAGGATAGGGACCAAAATATTCACCGGCAATTTTTTTAGCACCACGGTAAGCGGTAATGCGAGGGTGGCGTTCTTTCGTCAATAAAATAAAAGGATAGGATTTATCATCACGCAAAAGCACATTGTAACGAGGCTGATACTGTTTGATGAAATTGTGTTCCAATAACAACGCTTCCGTTTCGGAAGAGGTAATCGTGGTATCAATATGATGAATAGACGCCACCAACGCTTCTGTTTTTTTACTGCTAAGATTGGAACGAAAATAACTCGACAGGCGTTTTTTTAAGTCCTTGGCTTTCCCCACGTAAATCACCTGCTCTTTATCGTCATACATACGATAAACACCCGGTTCATGGGAAACATTTGTCAGGAATTTTTTAGCATCAAACATCTTAATTCGCCGCTAAAATCGACCGCACTTTTTCTAAATCTTCTGCCGTATCCACTCCCACAGCTGGCACTTCTTTTGCCAGTTCAACATGGATCCGTTCACCATTCCATAGCACACGCAATTGTTCCAGTTTTTCTAAATTTTCCAACTGTGTCGGCGCCCATTGCACGTATTTTTTGATAAATCCTGCACGATAAGCATAAATACCGATATGGCGTAAATAAACCTCCGCCAAGGTGGCTTTTGTGATGTCTTGTAAGCCCATAAATTGATCCCGATCGTAAGGAATGACCGAGCGGGAAAAATACAGCACATAACCCTCTTTATCCGTGAGCACTTTGACGACATTCGGATTAAATAATTCCTCCGCTTCGTGAATTTTCACTGCAAGGGTTGCCATATTCACCTTAAATTTTGCTAAATTTTCCGCCACTTGACGAACAATCACAGGCGGAATAAGGGGTTCATCACCTTGAATATTCACAATAATTTCATCATCAGAAATAGTAAGTTTTTCCACCACTTCCGCTAAACGCTCTGTACCTGAATTATGCTGTTCCGATGTCATACAAACTTCAGCTCCAAAACCTTGGGCCACTGCTGCCACTTTTTCGTTATCGGTGGCAATAATCACACGGTTTGCACCTGATTGTTGCGCTTTCTCAAATACGTGTTGAATCATTGGTTTTCCCGCAATCTCCGCAAGGGGTTTCCCCGGCAAACGTGAGGAAGCAAAACGGGCAGGGATAATAACAGTAAATGACATAAAATATTCCTTCTTAATCCTTAACGGTTCTAAGGCGTTTAACAGCCTAAAAGTTAATCTGTGATCTTTTCCGCTTTTTCCGCAATTAATAGAGGCACACCGTTTTCAATAGGATAAGCCAACTGTTCATAACGACAAATTAATCGTTGATTTTCAGCATCATATTGCAAACGAGCCAAGCAACGAGGGCAAGCGATCACTTCAAGCAATTTTGGATTTAGTCGCTCAGGCATTTTTGTATTTCTCCACGATTGCATCAATTTTGCGCCAAAAGTGCGGTAAATTTTCGCCTTGTTTTTCCGCCTCAACCACTTCGGCATCCACCGGCACATACCACCAATTTTCTTTAGCAAAAGTTTGGCATTTTACTGCATCTTTTTCCGTCATAAAGAGCGGTTGATTTTGCGGAAATTTTTCTAGCTGTGTCGCATCAAAATCTTGATGATCTTGGAAAGCCTGGGTCTGTACTAAATTTATCCCTAATTTTTCCAACATCGTAAAAAAACGTGGTGGATGACCAATACCGGCAATAGCAGCGCCTGATTGAAAAGTACTCAAAGGGCGTTTTTCATTAGTTTTTAAATTGATAGCATAATGAGGTACTAAGGTCATCACGGCATCGGAATATTGATTTTTACCGCCGTTAGTGATCACAAAATCCACGGTTTTTAATCGGCTTGGTAATTCACGCAAAGGGCCGGCAGGTAACACAAAGCCATTGCCGAGCGCACGTTCCGCATCCATCACAACAATTTCGATATCTCGTTGTAATTGATAATGTTGTAATCCATCATCCGAAATAATGATGTCGCAATCACCTTGATTCAAGAGTAATTCAATAGCTTGTCGGCGGTTTGGTGAAATCACCACCGGCACGCCGGTGCGTTGAACGATGAGTACCGGCTCATCTCCACCTTCATGGGAATGGGTATTTGCGGTGACGAGTAACGGATAGGTTTTCGCATGGCTACCATAACCACGGGAAATCACCCCTACACGCAACCCGCGTTTTTTTATTTCCTCCACTAGCCACACCACGACCGGAGTTTTTCCATTACCGCCAACGGATA
The DNA here is from genome assembly GCF_001998825.1 of Rodentibacter mrazii. Taxonomy (GTDB): domain Bacteria; phylum Pseudomonadota; class Gammaproteobacteria; order Enterobacterales; family Pasteurellaceae; genus Rodentibacter; species Rodentibacter mrazii. Next base: position 43,766 of record NZ_MLHG01000028.1, on the reverse strand, counting down.
AATTCCCCACAATCACCACCGGTTTCGGCGCTCGATAAGATGACTTAACCCCAAGCGAAAACAAAGCTCGACGAAATTGACTTATCAGCCAAAATAAAAAGGAGAATGGCAAAAGAAACCAAGCGAGTTTGGAATGTGAATACCAAAACGGCATAAATGTTCCCTCTAAAAAGTGCGAATAAAATAACGCGAGTTTTTCAACCCGCGTTAAACCTAACCGCTAAACTGCATACTATGGAGTTGTTTGTATGCCCCCTCTAAAGCGAGCAGTTCATCATGACTACCGCGCTCATGAATTTCTCCGTGTTCAATCACTAAGATTTCATCGGCATTTTCAACGGTTGACAAACGGTGTGCAATCACAAGCACGGTACGATCTTTTTTCAATTCATCCAGTGCCGATTGAATCGCACGTTCGGATTCCGTATCAAGGGCTGAGGTCGCTTCGTCTAAAATTAATACTGGAGAATTACGCAGTAAGGCTCGAGCTATCGCCAAACGTTGGCGCTGTCCTCCAGATAAACTCGCACCATTCTCACCGATTACGGTATCAAAACCTTGCGGTAGTTTTTCGATAAACTCTAGTGCGTAAGCCGCCTTAGCCGCAGCGATAATTTCTTCACGCGTGTATTTATCCTTTGCTGCATAAGCGATGTTGTTCGCAATCGTATCGTTAAACAAATGTACCTGTTGAGAAACCACCGCACAATTTTGACGTAAATTGGATAAACGATAATCCTGAATATTCACGCCATCAAGCAAAATTTCACCTTGTGAAATATCGTAGAAACGGGTGACAAGATTGGCAATAGTGGATTTACCTGAACCTGAACGACCGACCAATGCCACGGTTTTTCCAGCAGGAATACTGAATGAAATGTTATTTAATGCGAGCTCACCTTTACCTTGATAAGCAAAGGTCACATTTTTGAATTCTAATTCGCCTTTTGCCGGTTCCGCTTTGTAGCTACCGTTATCTTTTTCCGGTTCTAAATCTAAAATTGCAAACAATGTTTGACAAGCCGCCATTCCGCGTTGAAACTGGGAATTGACATTCGTTAAAGATTTAAGCGGACGCATCATGGCAAGCATGGAGGAAAAAACTACCGTAAAAGAACCGGCACTTAAATTATCATCTGCAATTAATGGGGTTGTTGCCAAATAAAGCACCACAGCTAAAGCTAAAGAAGCAATAATCTGTACAACAGGATCAGAAATCGCATCCGCCGTGACCATTTTCATCCCTTTACGGCGCATATCATTACTCACATGATTGAAGCGTTCCTCTTCCACATACTGACCACCGAAAGATAAGACGACTTTATGCCCTTTTAACATTTGTTCTGTAGTAGAGGTGAGTTCCCCCATAGAATCTTGCAAATTTTTACTGAGTTTACGGAAGATTTTCGACACTATACGAATCAGTACGGCAATAATCGGTCCAATCACAAATAACACTAACGTTAATTCCCAGCTGGTATAAAACATGACAGCAAGCAAAGAAGCGATATAAGCCCCTTCACGTACAATCGTCACCAGTGAGTTAGAAGAAGAATTCGCGATCATTTCAGAATCGTAAGTTATACGGGAAAGCAACTTGCCGGAAGGATTACGATCAAAAAAGCTCACCGGCATAAACATTAGATGCTTGAATAAGCGGCGACGCATTGTCATCACCACTTTGCCTGAAACCCAAGCTAAACAATAGTTAGAAATAAAATTACTTACACCGCGTAAAAAAATCATGCCTACCACAACAAAAGCCATCATTTTCAAAAAAGAATGATCGGCTTTACCAAATCCCTCATCAAGTAAGGGTTTTAATAAATAAATTAAACCGGAATCCGCTAAAGCATTAAGTACAAGTGCAACAGCAGCCACCACTAATCCGGATTTGAACGGTTTAATCATTGGCCACAAACGTTTGAAAGTCTGCATAGTGGATAGGTCTTTATCTTGCATTTTTTGATCCTGCATAGTCATTATCGTCCGAAAAAATTCGTCGCATTGTACCTTTTATTCTGTTGATAATCCAATCGGGCGAGCATACCAAGGAGAAAATGCCGTCCTTTGGCGTGAAACTTTCCATTTGTCAGGGTAAAAACTAACACGAATTTGTCCCGAAACCGCTGTATTTTCGACCGCACTTTGATGTCGTTTAAGACGTTCAATAACTGTTGGATGAGGAAATTTCCAAGGATTCCAACGCCCACTTGAAATAATCGCAACATCCGGTTTGGTGTGTGAAAGCAAAATCTCTCCGGTAGAAGTTTTGCTACCATGATGTCCGACCTGTAACACATTAATTTTCCCTAAAGTGCGGGCAAAAATTTGCTCGTTTTTGGTCTCTGCATCGCCGGTAAGTAAAACACGATAGTTGCCATCTTCTAATAAAATGACACAAGAATTCGGATTATCCGCCCGTACAACGACTTTCTGCGGTGAAAGAACACGAAAATGAATCCCCTGCCATTCCCATTCTTTTCCGGCAATACAAAAATCCCGATGAATCTCACCATAGTTTTTTTCAGACGAAGTGATAAGTTCTGCATTCGGATAATTTCTTAAAATGGCCTTTGCACCACCGGAATGATCATTATCGTCGTGGCTTAAAATGAGTTTATCCAAACTTATTCCTTCTCGCCGTAAGTAAGGCAAAATTTCCAATTCGGCCATTGAACCGCCTTGCCATGCTGAACCAGTATCGTACAAAATCGCCCGACTATTTTTTACAATTAGAGTTGCTAATCCCTGTCCTACATCTAGGGTATCCAACTGCCAAACCGGTTTATGGTATTGGCGAATAACTGCTGTCAATAAGGATAACACAGCAATACCGATAGCCCCCCAAATGGCTTGTTTTTTGCAAATTGTCGGCAATGCTCTATTAGTATCTAATGTAAAATATTTCGCTGATTTTATTTTCCAAGCTTTTTGCAAAAGGCTTTTTTCACGGTAGATCGCAAGAATGATCAGAAGAAAAAACAAGCAGGAAAGTGCGGTTAAAACAAGTGATAAATTCAATGAAACACTAAACCAATTTCCCTGAAAAGAGGAAATAAGTTGTGTGATACCTTCTGCCAGACTATTTGCTAATTGCCAAGAATACAAAGCCCCATCGCTTAGCACGGCAAATAAGATCACAGGGATAAGAAAAAAACTGTATAAGGGTACTGCCACTAAATTGGCGAAAAAACCGCCCAATGATATTCCATTAAATAAAATAAGTTGTAACGGCGTAAACAACAGCAATAAACCGAACTGCAAATGAAATAAGCCTAAAATCCACCGCACTTTAAGTGAAAAAGGTTTAAACCGCCATTGAAACAAAGAAAGAGGTAGGTAACGATACCAAATAATGAGACAAAATACCGCCCCTATCGAAAGCCAAAAACTCGTTGAAAGAGGCATAAGAGGATCACATAGTAGAAGAAAGGTGATGATTAAGATAAAAAGCCGGAAAGCCGAATAATAACGACGCTGTAATTGTATTGTTAAAACGAAAAGCAAGGCGGAAATGGCCCTAAAAGTGGGGATATTAAAGCCCGCCAGATAGGTATAAAACAAGGCAAAAAAAGCGCCTAACCACAGCGGAAAAGCAGGTTGAATATACTTTGTCGGCAAGAAAAACTGCGCCAATCTAACCAATAAAAATCCCATCCCCATAGCTAACCCGATATGTAAGCCAGAAATCGCAGTTAAATGTCCCGTATTCGTCTGCTGATAAATTTGCCATATCGTTTGATCCAACCAGGCCCGCTCCCCAAAAGCTAAAGCTATCAGTAAACCTCGTGCAGAAAGTGTTTCAGTTTGTTTTAATGCACGCCATAACTTTTTCTCCCGCCATGAAAAATCATCGCCAATTTTAACCACACTTTTTAAATTTCCAATCGCCGTCACACCTTGAGAAAAATACCATTGTTGGCGATCAAATCCTCCCGAATTCAATCTTGCAGAAAGTGGTCTAACAGAAACTTCACCCTGCCATTTCTCGCCTAAAAAAGGCTTTACCTCCGCTTTCCAATTAAGAAAAATTCGTTGTTCCTTTTTATTTAGTATCGTACGAGCAATTACAGTTTGGTATTCCTGCTGATGTAACAAACCTTCAATTTGTAAAACTAAATTTTGTTTTTCAGGTAAAATTTCATCGGCTTGTTGTAATAAATTCAATGCAAAAGAATGTGTATAACCGAATGCCAAAACAACGACATTCAACATAATGAAACAATGAAACAGCCATATTTTTTTGAACCAATAGAAAAAAAATGCGGTCAGAGTGAAAATTAAATTACATAGTAACGTTTGTTTCCAACCGATCAACATAAAATCGGGTAGAAATATTAACGATAACGAAGCACAAATCAGACTTATTGCCAAGGTAAACAAATTTAAAGGCATTGGTAATAAGAGTAATGAATGAAATGTGCGCACACTATGTATTTTTAAATTAATAAACAATCTTTTCTCCTAAATTTTGAGAGCTTGATCGCAAAATAAAATTTTAGTGAGGAAATTTTGTTTGCTAAAAGGGGCAACATCTGCTATTTATATCGCCCTTAAAAAAGCGGGTTTCTCAATAAAAATTGAGAACAAATTATCAATGATAATGACAGGAAGTAGTGAAGTTCACGCTTAAATTCTGTTTGTATTAGGAGTGAGATATGTCAAAAGCAACGTTAAGCTTATTAGAGCTGGCAGGCGTAAAACCATATCAACCAAAAAAAGATGAAGAATACATGAATGAAAATCAACTTCTTCACTTTAAAAAAATCTTAACGGCTTGGCACGAACAAATCGTGGAAGAGGCATCACGTACGGTTGCTCATATGCAAGATGAAGCAGCTAACTTTCCGGATCCTGCGGATCGTGCGACTCAAGAAGAGGAATTCAGCCTAGAATTACGTAATCGTGATCGCGAGCGTAAATTAATGAAAAAAATCGAATCCACATTAAAAAAATTGGATACCGATGATTTCGGTTACTGTGATTCTTGTGGTGAAGAAATTGGGATTCGCCGTTTAGAAGCCCGTCCAACGGCAGATTTGTGTATTGACTGTAAAACCCTTGCAGAGATTCGCGAGAAGCAAGTTGCGGGTTAATTTACCATTCATTTAGAAAAAGTGCGGTCAAAACAACCGCACTTTTCGCGTTTAAAAAAACGGAGCTTATTATTCTTACTTATATTAAAAATTTGTTTGGCAAAAAGAAAAAAGTGCGACAGCAAAAAGCACCCCAAGCAAAAGCTCATTCTAGACGAGTTGAGCAACCTGTTACACAACAATATGTGAAAAATACAGCCAATCAATCTCATCGCTATGATAAAAGCGTGATTAAGGCGACAAATTTTGGTATTCATCCACGTATGTTTAGCCGTAATGCGCTTTCCGTGGTTGAAAAATTACAACGCCAAGGATTTGAAGCCTATATTGTTGGCGGTTCTATTCGTGATATGTTACTGGGCAAACATCCAAAAGATTTTGATGTGGCTACCAATGCCCGTCCGGAACAAGTCCAAAATATTTTCCAACGCCAATGTCGCTTGGTCGGTCGTCGTTTCCGTCTCGCTCATATTATGTTTGGTCGCGATATTATCGAAGTGGCAACTTTTCGTGCAAATCATACTGATGTACGTAATGAACGCCAAGCCAAACAGAGTCATGATGGAATGCTCTTGCGTGATAATGTCTATGGCACTATTGAACAAGATGCTGAACGCCGTGATTTCACAATAAATGCCCTTTATTATAATCCGCAAGATAATACATTACGCGATTATTTCAATGGTATTGAAGATTTAAAGGCTGGTAAGTTACGCTTAATTGGTGATCCGATAACCCGTTATCAAGAAGATCCCGTACGTATGTTACGTGCAATCCGTTTTATGGCAAAATTGGATATGTTCCTTGAAAAACCAAGCGAACAGCCTATTCACGAGTTAGCCCATTTGCTAAAAAATATTCCACCGGCACGTTTATTTGATGAAAGTTTAAAATTGCTACAAACCGGTCATGGCGTAAAAACCTATCGTTTATTACACCAATACGGCTTATTTGAGCAGCTATTTCCTAGCCTCATACCTTTTTTTACGGAAAAAGAAGATAGTTTTGCCGAGCGTATGATCGTGACTGCACTCACCTCAACTGACGAACGTGTCGCTGATAAATTACGTATTAATCCTGCATTTTTATTTGCTGCATTTTTCTGGTATCCGTTGCGTGAAAAAGTAGAAATGTTAAAAAATGAAGGGGGATTAAACAACCATGACGCCTACGTTCTTGCCGGCAATGAAGTACTGGATTTATTTTGTCAATCCTTGACTGCTCCACGCCGTCATACAACAGTAATTCGTGATATTTGGTTTTTGCAATTACAATTACTCAAACGTACGGGCTCTACACCTGTACGCGTGATGGAGCACCCTAAATTTCGCGCAGCTTTCGATCTATTGGCAATGCGCGCAGAAGTTGAAGGTGGAGATACTATTGAGCTCGCTAAATGGTGGCATGAATATCAATTCAGTAATAGCGATCAGCGTAACCAGCTTGTAAAAGAGCAGCAAACGTTACGCCCAAAACCGAAGAAAAAATACTTTCGTTCTCGTAAACGTCGCAAACCAAGACCGATAGAAAATAACCAATGATAACTGCATATATTGCTCTTGGTAGCAATCTAAATACACCTGCTGAACAGCTTAATAGTGCGTTGAAAGCAATAAAAAACTTGCCGCAAACCCGACTTATTGCGGTAAGTTCATTCTACCAAAGTAAACCACTTGGTCCGCAAGATCAGCCCGATTATGTCAATGCGGTAGCAAAAATCGAAACGGCTCTTTTTCCATTATTGTTGTTGGATGAATTACAACGTATTGAGAATGAACAAGGACGGGTACGCTTGCGCCGTTGGGGTGAACGAACATTGGATTTGGATATTTTACTTTATAGCAATGAAATGATTCAAAATGAACGTCTAACCATACCCCATTATGATATGTATAATCGGGAATTCGTCATTGTACCTTTGTTGGAAATTACACCGGATCTTATTTTTCCTGATGGGAAAAAACTCTCTGAATTAGCATCGAATTTTATCGATCATTCAATGAAAAAAATCTAAAAAAATAACCGCACTCTAATACTCTCAAAGTGCGGTTATTTTGACTGAATTTTTATGCAGTAATTTTTATTTAGATTTTTTCAATAATTCTGCGTGAGACTTCTTTTGGTCTTTCATCTTTCCACTGATTTTGCGGCGCTGTGTAGAAAGTTCTGCACTACGAATCGTGTAATCATCAATACGTGCTTCATAGTCATCACGCATGTTTTCAATAATAGCGCGAACATCTTCAATATCCATATCATCACGAATATATTGGTTCAAATTATCAAGTAATAACACGCGTTTTTGGTTGTCACGAATTTTACGGCTGATGTCTTCAATATCACGTTTTAGCTTATTTTTTAAACGATACATACGCACATATTCCAACACTTCTTGAAAAGATTGTTTGTTTACGGTTTCCATTACATTACTCCCCCAGATAAATAAATGACTGTAATTTAGCTTTTTTTTTCCTATTCGTCAAAACCTTAAATTTAAATTTTTTGTCCGATATAAAAAAAGCAGAGATTTTTCTAAAAAACGTTGATTATCCGCTTTTCTAGTGATAAAACGTAACCCATTATTTTTCTAAAAATAAGGAAAGCACAATGTCTCAAGTCTTCAATTTTAGTGCCGGACCGGCAATGATTTTTCCTGAAGTACTACACCAAGCACAAGCAGAACTGACTAACTGGTTAGGGCAAGGTGTTTCCGTTATGGAAGTCAGCCACCGCGGAAAATATTTTATGGAACTCATTGCAGAGGCAGAAAAAGATCTACGTGAGGTCTATCACATCCCGGATAACTATCGTGTGTTATTTTTACAAGGTGGTGCACGTGGTCAATTTGCCGCATTGCCGATAAATTTGATTGGTAAAAAAGGCAAAGCACTTTATTTAAACAGCGGACATTGGTCTGCCACAGCGGCGAAAGAAGCCCGTAATTTTGCAGAAATTGATGAAATTACCATTGTTAAAAATGGCGATAATACACATATTACCCGATTAGATTTTAGCGATATTGCCGATCAATATGATTATGTGCACTACTGCCCTAACGAAACCATCAGCGGCGTAGAAATTTTTGATGTTCCAAAGGTTGGCAATACTGTACTCGTCGCGGATATGTCCTCTAATATTCTCTCTCGTGAAATTGATATTAGCAAATTCGGCGTAATTTATGCCGGCGCACAAAAAAATCTCGGTCCTGCCGGTATCACGCTTGTGATTGTTCGTGAAGATTTAATTGGCAATGCACGCAAAGAAACGCCTTCTATTTGGAACTATGGAGTGCAACGCGATGCAGATTCTATGATTAATACTCCGCCAACTTTTGCATGGTATTTATGCTCGCTTGTATTCAAACATATTAAATCGCTCGGTGGCTTGAAAGTGATTGCTAAGCGAAATGAATTAAAGGCGAAAACCCTTTATGATTATATCGATTCCAGCAAACTCTATCGAAATGTTGTGGCAAAAGAAAATCGCTCCACAATGAATGTGACTTTTGTTACCGGCAATCCGGAATTGGATGCAAAATTTGTGGCGGAATCCACGGCTGCCGGTTTACAAGCCCTAAAAGGGCACAAAGTATTAGGCGGTATGCGTGCCTCTATTTACAATGCAATGCCGTTAGAAGGCGTGGAAGCACTCATCAAATTTATGCAAAAATTTGAAGCCGAAAATTTATCTTAATCTTAAGCACAATAATCCGTTTTTACATCAAATATGGGCGTGCGGATACGCCCCTATATTTCAATTCAATATAAAATTATGCAATACATCAACATCACTAATCAGGGGGTAAAATCCCTCTCACCTTATCAAGCCGGCAAACCGATTGAAGAGCTTGAACGTGAACTTGGTATTTCCAATATCGTTAAACTTGCCTCTAATGAAAACCCATTCGGTTTTCCCGAAAGTGCCAAACAAGCAATTATCAACCAGTTAGATCAGCTTACCCGCTATCCCGATGCAAACGGTTTTGAACTAAAACAAACTATTGCAAAAAAATTTGGTGTTCAGCCGAATCAAATTACCTTAGGCAACGGTTCAAACGATTTGCTTGAACTCTTCGCCCATACTTTTGCCGGTGAAGAAGACGAAATCATTTACTCACAATATGCTTTTATCGTTTATCCCCTTGTTACAAAGGCGATTAATGCCATTGCAAAAGAAATTCCGGCAAAGGATTGGGGGCATAATTTAGCGGGATTTTTAACCGCACTTTCTGACAAAACCAAATTAATTTTTATTGCGAATCCGAACAATCCAACGGGGAATTTTCTCACAGAACAAGAAATTGATGCGTTTTTGGCAAAAGTACCAAAAAACGTACTAGTGATATTAGACGAAGCCTATACGGAATTTACTCTGCCCGAAGAACGGGTCGATTCTTTCGGTTTATTGAAAAAATATCCCAATCTCATTGTTTCCCGTTCACTCTCGAAAGCCTATGGATTAGCCGGTTTACGGATTGGCTATGCCGTGTCTAATCCTGAAATTGCTGATTTATTAAACCGTGTTCGTCAGCCGTTTAACTGCAATAGTTTGGCGCTTGCCTCAGCGATTGCCGTGATGAATGATGATGCCTTCATTGAAAAAGTGGCAGAAAATAATCGTGCCGAAATGGCGCGTTATGAAAGTTTCTGCCAACAATATGGCTTGGATTATATTCCCTCAAAAGGCAATTTCATTACCATCGACTTCAAACAGCCTGCAGCCCCGATTTATGAAGCGTTATTACGGGAAGGCGTGATTGTTCGCCCAATTACAGGCTACGGAATGCAAAATCATTTACGTGTGAGTATCGGATTACCTCACGAAAACGACAAATTTTTTACCGCACTAATTAACGTGCTAAATTTAACTCAAGCCAACTAGGAGCTTTTTATGGCAACAGTAACTATGATGGGTAACCCCATTGAAATCAAAGGCAACTTTCCACAAAAAGGTGAAAAAGTTGATAATCTTATCTTAACCAATAAAGATCTGGCGGATGTCAGCTTAGAAAATTTTGCAGGTAAACGCAAAGTATTAAATATTTTCCCAAGTATTGATACCGGTATTTGTGCGACATCAGTACGTGTATTCAACCAACGTGCGGCAAATTTGGAAAATACCGTCGTATTATGTATTTCAGCGGATCTCCCTTTTGCTCAAGCCCGTTTTTGTGGTGCCGAAGGCATTGAAAATGTGCAAACACTTTCTACTTTCCGCCATAAAGATGTTCATGAGAACTTAGGTGTAGCTATTGCAACCGGCCCGATTGCTGGTTTAACCGCCCGCTCTGTGATCGTGTTAGATGAAAACAACAATGTATTACACAGTGAATTGGTATCTGAAATTAAAAGTGAACCGAATTATGATGCCGCAGTAGCTGTATTATAAAAAATCGGTTGTAGTATGTAGAAAACAAAAAATGCGGTTAAAATTGACCGCACTTTTTACTCGCTGAATATTGGGATTATTTGCCAATAACCTCTAATCCGCCCATATACGGGCGTAATACCTCCGGTACGGTAACTGAACCGTCTGCATTTTGATAATTTTCAAGCACGGCAACTAACGTACGCCCTACTGCTAAACCCGAGCCGTTTAACGTATGCGCTAAACGGGTTTTCTTATCGCCTTTTGCTTTGCAGCGGGCTTGCATACGACGGGCTTGGAAATCCCACATATTAGAACAAGAAGAAATCTCACGATAAGTATCCTGTGCCGGCACCCACACTTCCAAATCATAGGTTTTACAAGAACCAAATCCCATATCACCGGTACAAAGCAATACTTTGCGATAAGGAAGATTGAGTAATTGCAATACTTTTTCCGCATGGCCGGTTAATTCTTCAAGGGCTTCCATTGATTTATCCGGATCAACAATTTGCACCATTTCCACTTTATCAAACTGGTGCATACGAATTAATCCTCTCGTATCACGCCCGTAAGATCCTGCCTCTGAACGGAAACACGGCGTATGTGCGGTCATTTTAATCGGTAATTCTGCGTCATCAAGAATCACATCACGGACTAAATTCGTTACCGGTACTTCCGCCGTTGGAATTAAGGCGTAAGGCTGCTCCCCTTCTAAAGCATTGGTGTGAAATAAATCCTCACCAAATTTTGGTAATTGCCCTGTACCGTAAAGAGTTGCATGATTCACCAAATAAGGCACATAGGTTTCTAAATAACCATGTTGTTCCGAGTGAAGATCCAACATAAATTGGGCTAAAGCACGGTGCATTTTAGCAATTTGACCTTTCATCACAGCAAAACGCGCCCCCGCCAATTTTGCTCCGGCAGCAAAATCCAAACCGTCAATTTGCTCGCCTAAAGTAACATGATCCTTAATTTCAAAATCAAAAATTCTTGGCGTTCCCCAACGTAAAATTTCGAGGTTTTCCGAATCATCTTTACCAAGCGGCACTTCATCTGCCGGTAAATTTGGAATGGTTAATGCAATTTGATTGATTTCCGCCAAAACTTCATCTAATTGAGTTTTCGCTTCATTTAATTGGTTGCCCATATTATCGACTTCAGCAAGTAATGGGGCAATATCCTCACCACGGGCTTTTGCCGCACCGATAGCTTTCGAGCGAGTATTACGTTCCGCCTGCAAGGTTTCGGTTTTAACTTGAAGCGTTTTACGCTGTTCTTCCAACGCCACAAGTTTTTCGGTATCAAGAATGAAGTTACGTTTAATTTTTAGTTTTTCTGCGACTTCCGCTAAATTATTGCGGATTAGATTCGGATCAATCATTGAACGTCCTTAGTATTTGTTGAAATGAGAGTAGTCGTATTCTAGCGTGGATTGATAAAATAAACCAGTTAAAAGCCAAGCAATAACAAGGATTTTATAAAAATAAAAAAATTTTAAACCGTCATTTTTCACGGTTAAACACAGTGATTTTATTTTTGATCCAGTTCACACTTTTACTACTCCACACTATTAATTTTTTATAAAAAGAGTAAAGTAAAGAAAGTTTTTATCAAAATAGGAGCTTAATATGTTTCCCGAATTCAGAGACTTAATCACTAAACTTAAAAATAATGATGCTTACTTTGAGCGTCTATTTAACAAGCATAATGAATTGGATCAAGATATTAAAAATAAAGAAGAAAACATTCAGCTTGCAACCCATACGGAAATTGAAATCTTAAAGAAAGAAAAACTACGAATTAAAGATGAGCTTTATGCTTACTTGAAAAAGAAAGCAACGGAATAGAAGACCAAAGTGCGGTTAAAATTAACCGCACTTTTTTGTTTTTCTATACAAATACCATCCATAATGGCAGGCAAACACTGATAAAAAGCAAAATGAATAATGTGTTTAGGCTTAATGTCCATTTTTGAAAACTATGAATAACTAAAATCGCCGCAATCACAAAATGGCAAATAAAATAAATGCTATAGGCAAAAATACTTTCCGGATTGAACGCACTCTGCAAACCAATGAAAATTAAAAAAATGAATATTGCCAACGCATTTAAAGCCAGTAATATAATCATTAACAATGGCAACAAGGCAATAAAATTTTGTAAGCGATTTTTTGCTATCACTAACACTAAGTTAGTCAATATCACACCGGCTAAAATCGGTGCAATAGGGTTATATTCAGCGAAAGCCGACATAGGTAGCCGGCTAAACAGTATAAAATAACTCAATCCACCTAACCCCGCCACCAAAATTGCCATCAATAAAAAACTATTACGGGCTTTTTCAACGTTTAATTGTTTCCAAATAAAGTACACTACGGATAAACCGCACAAGCTCATGATATTGGTAAGGGTATGATGATAATCAAGTAAAAGGCTCACAACCATCCATACTATCCAATATAATGCAAAGGCTAAATTTACTTTAACCAGCCGCCCTCTCTGTCCGGGGCAAATTTCACCTTTATAAAATACCAGTAAAGAAAGTAATTGTGCCACCAACACCGCTAAACCTAAATGAGGAATCGCTTGTGTTTGAAGTTTTAACGCAAAGATAAAAATATCAATAGCCAACACCATAAAAATAGTAAGTATAGAGAGTAGCAGTAAGACAGATTTGGAGGATTGTTCAGACATAATTGAAAAATATAGAAAAATAATGCGTCATTATGCTAAAAATTCACAATGTTTTAAAGTAGAATGAACGGGATTTTGACCGCACTTTAGGAACTCAAATGTTACTCAGCATTTTATATATTATCGGTATCACAGCCGAAGGTATGACCGGCGCATTAGCTGCCGGTAGAGAAAAAATGGACATTTTCGGGGTGATTATTATTGCCTCAGTAACCGCTATCGGAGGCGGTTCTGTACGTGATGTGCTATTAGGTCATTACCCATTAGGCTGGGTTAAACATCCAGAATATTTTTTAATTGTTGCAACCGCTGCGGTGATAACTGTCTATGTTGCTCCTTTTATTAATCATTTTATGCGCTACTTCCGCACGATTTTCTTAGTGTTGGATGCCATGGGATTAGTCGTATTTTCTATCATCGGCGCACAAATCGCTATGGATATGGGGCATAGTCTCACGATTGTCTGTATCGCAGGTTGTATTACCGGTGCATTTGGTGGTGTATTACGTGATTTACTCTGCAATCGTATTCCTCTTGTTTTCCAAAAGGAACTTTATGCCAGTGTCTCTCTTTTTGCTACTCTCACTTATTACGCACTTAGCACACTCAAAATAGAACATATCATTGCAGTCTTAATCACTTTAATCACGAGCTTTACATTAAGGGTTTTAGCTATTCGTTTTGAATGGGGACTACCGGTATTTAACTACCAAGAATTGTCGCAAGAAGAACAAGATAAACTACCAAAGAAAACAAAATAATTACAGAGTCTGTAAATTCTCTTTCGCGAACACTTGCTATGCCAATGACGCTTGGACCTATTGAAAAATAGGTCCAATTTTGTGTCCGTAAAAAACCGACACCACTATTCTTATCAACCAGAAATTGAAAAAATAGGAATTTTATCCAAATCCCCGTTGCATCTAAAAATTGATGAACAAAAAATGGGTTACTTTTTACCGCACTTTTCTCTTCTCCATCACACCACAAACGCCAAACTCAAAAAATCTGTAAGAAATGAAAACTTGCCTCGTCTAAAACAATATAACTTGAATATTGAAGGAGGACCCTATTATGAAATTTTCAAAAATCTTTCTACTTTTAACCGCACTTTGTGCTACAAGCCAATCAATTTGGGCAGTAGAAAAAAACATGTCAATGCAAAACACGGAGCAAAAACCCATGATTAAACCTCAACAAAATCTACGTGAAATTTATTTAGCCGGTGGTTGCTTTTGGGGGGTAGAGGCGTATATGGAACGCATTTACGGCGTGAAAGATGCGGTTTCAGGCTATGCCAATGGCAATACGGATAAAACCAGCTATACGCTTTTAGCCGTTACAGATCACGCTGAGGCGGTCAAAGTCACTTACGATGCAAGCGAAATTTCACTGGATAAACTGCTGCAATATTATTTTAAAGTGATCGATCCAACCAGTGTGAATAAACAAGGCAATGACCGAGGGCGACAATATCGTACGGGGATTTACTATCAAGATAGCACAGACAAAACCGTAATCGACCGTGCGATTGCCACACTTCAAACGAAGTACAAAAATAAAATTCAAATTGAAGTACAACCCCTTAAAAACTACACAGAAGCAGAAGAATATCACCAAGATTATTTGAAAAAAAATCCCAATGGCTATTGCCATATCGACATTACACAGGCAGACGAACCGATGATTAACGAGAAAGATTACCCAAAACCAAGCGATGAAACTCTCAAAGCGGCATTAACCCCATTGCAATATTCGGTGACTCAGAATAAGCACACGGAGCGTTCCTTCAGCAATGAATACTGGGATAACTTCCAGCCGGGCATTTATGTCGATGTCACAACCGGTGAACCGCTGTTTTCATCCAATGATAAATTTGAATCGGGTTGTGGTTGGCCAAGTTTCACTCACCCTATTGCCAAAGAAGTCGTGCATTATCAAACGGACAACAGTTTTAATATGCAACGCACTGAAGTGCTAAGTCGCAGTGGTAACGCTCATTTAGGACATGTTTTTGATGACGGTCCGAAAGATAAAGGCGGTTTGCGTTATTGTATCAACAGTGTCTCCATCAAATTTATACCTTTGGCTGAGATGGAAAAAGCCGGATATGGGTATTTAATAAAAACCATTAAAAAATAATGTTGTAAGGTGTGCGAACGCCTTTACACACCTTACAAAATATAAGGAAATGAAACAATGTTAGATCAACAACTTCTTATCGGTACGGTATTTTTAGCGGGGATAGCCTCTTTTCTTTCCCCTTGTATTTTTCCAATTATCCCGATTTATTTTGGTATTCTCAGTAAAGGAGGAAAAAAAGTCCTTAACACTTTTTTATTTATCTTAGGGCTTTCACTTACCTTTGTGAGCCTAGGCTTTAGCTTTGGTTTTTTAGGGAATATTTTATTCAGTGATACGACCCGTGTGATTGCCGGTATTATCGTGATTATTCTCGGAATTCATCAACTTGGTATCGTTAAAATCGACTTGCTTGAGCGTACTAAATTATTGGAAATCAAAACATCGGGAAAATCCACCGCACTTGAAGCATTTGT
Organism: Rodentibacter mrazii; assembly: GCF_001998825.1. Lineage (GTDB taxonomy): Bacteria > Pseudomonadota > Gammaproteobacteria > Enterobacterales > Pasteurellaceae > Rodentibacter > Rodentibacter mrazii. The sequence goes on along the minus strand of NZ_MLHG01000028.1, from coordinate 28,042 downwards.
GCTTGGCTTAACTTTCAGCCTTGGTTGGACACCTTGCATTGGACCAATTCTTGCCTCTGTCCTTGCGCTGTCCGGTGATGAAGGTTCAGCTATTTACGGTGCTGCGATGATGCTTGTTTATGTCTTTGGTTTGGCTACCCCCTTTATGCTGTTCTCACTATTCTCAGACAGCTTGCTTAAACGAACTAAAAGCTTAAACAAGCATTTAAACAAGTTCAAAATCGGTGGCGGAATTTTGATTATTGTGATGGGATTTTTATTAATCACCAATAATTTAGCCTAGCATTTGCTATGCAGGTTCTTAAACCAAGCCATATCATAAGTTTAAAAAAACCCCAATGTGGCTTGAATTGAATAAACCCAACTCTTGGTATGACAAAACAAAAAGGAAAAACAAATGAAAAAACTACTCTCAATCTTATTAATGGCATTCAGCCTTCAGACTTTCGCAACAACCAACTTAGCAGACATTCCCCTCAAGGATTTAAACAATCAACCTGTTACTCTTGACCAATACAAAGGCGAACCGGTGTATATCAAAATGTGGGCATCATGGTGTCCCATCTGTTTAGCAGGCTTGGCGGAAATTGATGATTTAAGTGCCGAGCAACATCAAAAGTTTGAAATCATTACCATCGTTTCACCTTCTCATAAAGGTGAAAAAACAACGGCTGATTTCATTGAATGGTACAAAGGTTTAGACTACAAAGATATTACGGTATTACTGGATGAAAAAGGGGAAATTATTGATCGTGCACGTGTTCGTGGTTATCCTTTTAATGTATTTTTAGATGCTGATTTAAATGTCAAAAAAACCGTACCGGGACATTTAAATACAGAGAAAATTCGCCAATTTGCCGAGCAATAATGCATCCAAAAGTTGAGGGAGATAGTTGAATATCTCTCCTTATTTAATGATCTATGGGTATCTGCAAAAGGATTAATGAATGATTTAGGTGATCGACTAAGCGATCACCATTAAACTAGAATAGTTGTTTACTACATATTATTTTTCATGTTGTTCTTCATCATATTGTCGGATTTCATTTTCATGTTGTCCTTCATCATGCTATCGGATTTCATTTTCATGTCATCTTTCATCATATTGTCAGATTTCATTTGCATAGATTCTTCACAACCCATTTTGTCTTTTGAACAGTCGGTGTGCATTGATGAGGCATAAACATTTGCTGCACCTAATACAACCGCTATACTGATGATTGTACTTTTTAATGTGATATTTTTCATTTTTAGTTTCCTTCTATAAGTGATACATTATTTTTTGAATGAACTTTATTCATTCATTGATGTTAGACGAAGAAACTTTTCATTTCTTACAAAATTTTTTAAAGGAATAGCAATGTCTAGTCAAATTTCTGAAAAGGAATTGAATGATATTCGGCAGCAGATGCTGAAATTTGCCGAATTACAATTACACAACCATGAGCTTGCAGAAGATCTTGTGCAAGAATCCTTTTTAAGTGCGTTTAAAAATATCGAGCATTTTAAACGTAAGGCGGCATTTAAAACCTGGATGTTTGCCATTCTAAAAAATAAAATTATCGATTATTTGCGCCAAAAAGGACGGTTTGTTTTAGAAAGTGAAATAGAAGAGGAAGATTCGCCGAATACGTTTTTTGATGAATCCGGTCACTGGAATTTGGCATGCACACCGAGTAATTTAAAAGAACATGAAGAAAAAGTTTATTCTGAAGAATTTTGGCTAATTTTTGAAACCTGCCTGACTTGTCTACCGGCTCAACAAGCACGAATTTTTATGATGCGTGAATTTTTAGAATTATCGTCAGATGAAATTTGTCATGAAACGCAGTTAAGCATATCTAATTTGCATACCACACTTTACCGTGCACGCTTACAACTGCAACATTGTCTTTCTCGGAAATTATAAGGAGCCTCTATGCGTTGCCGTCAAGCTACAAGAATCATTTCAGATTCCTATGAACGTCCATTAACTTTACAAGAAAAAGTCGGTTTACGTCTTCATTTAGTGACCTGTCCTCATTGCCGTAATTTTAAGCAAAATTGTAGCGAGCTAAGTCAATTAATGAAAGAATTTGCAAAAAGCGCCAAAAAATAAAAACGCGGAAGTTTTAAGCTTCCGCACGAATATTACTTCGTCAATTCTGTTATCAAAGAAATAACTGCCTGAATATCTGTCTGAGACAATTTTCCTTCTTTCACAAATTTCACTTTGCCTTTTTTATCCAACACAATAATCGCGCTGTCTTTGGTATTCAAATGCCAAGCGTTTTTCACCGCACTTTTATCATCCAGCACTACTTGGCTATGTGGGTTTTCTATTTTTCCTTTTTCCGCACTGCTTTTCACAAACATACCAGTGCCGACAATGGCATCATCAGCATTGATAATAGTGGTAGTCTGGTAGTGGATTGGAGCAAAATGAGCTGCTTTAATGGCATCAATCATCCCTTGATTTTTTTCTTTTGCCGCCGTTCTTCCTGCAAGATGATGAATAACCCGCACTTTCCCCACTAATGAGGAAGATGTCCAAGTTTGGAATTTAGCTTCTTTCCCTGCAAGTATAATTTCACCATATTCCACAACTTTTACTGACGGCAATGGTTGTTCAAGTTGTAAATTATGTGCAAACGCAAAACGGCTTAGCATCAGTGAGCCTAATACAAAAATTAAAATTTGTTTTTTCATTTGTATTCCTTTAAAAATCATTTAAAAAACGACCGCTCTTTTGGAGAATGCCTCATTATTTCTAGTTCTAGAAATATAAGTTTTCTCCAAATCCTACTATTAAGCATTTAATCTTCTTAATTTTTCAGATAAGCTACGCATCATTATTTTACCTTTAGAGAGACATAGTATGTTAGAACAAATGGGAAAACAAGCCAAAGCGGCAGCTTTTGTGTTGGCACAATTAAGTACTGTGGAAAAAAATCGTGCTTTAACTATTATTGCTAAGCAGTTGGAACAACAAACAGATCGCATTTTAGCCGAGAATGCCAAAGATATTGAACTGGCAAAACAAAACGGGCTGTCAGAAGCCTTGATTGATCGCCTTTTGCTCACCCCTGAGCGTTTACAAGGCATTGCCAATGATGTCCGCCATGTAATTTCCCTTGCCGATCCGGTAGGTAAAGTCATTGATGGGGGAACACTGGATAGCGGTTTAAAAATTGAACGTATCCGCACACCCATTGGGGTGATCGGTACGATTTATGAAGCACGCCCGAATGTCACTATCGATGTGGCAAGCCTTTGTCTAAAAACCGGCAATGCGGTGATTTTGCGAGGGGGAAAAGAAACCCAATTCTCTAATAATATCTTAGTAGAAGTACTACAAAATGCCCTTGAGCAAGCCGGATTGCCTAAATTCGCAGTGCAAGCCATTACTGATCCTAATCGGGATCTTGTGATGCAATTATTAAAACTGGATCGCTATGTAGATATGATTATTCCTCGTGGTGGTGCAGGCTTACACGAACTTTGTAAACAACATTCTACGATTCCGGTGATTATAGGCGGTGTCGGTGTTTGTCATACCTTTGTGGAAGAAAGTGCGGATCAAAATCAAGCCGTTTTAGTTATCGACAATGCGAAAACTCAGCGTCCAAGCACCTGTAATACGCTAGAAACCCTACTTGTTCAAGAGTCTATTGCTACTGAATTCTTACCTAAACTCGTGGCTCAACTTTCAGCGAAAAAGGTAAAATATCACGCAAAATCAACCGCACTTGAGATATTAAAACAAGCCGGAGCAAGCGTGGATGAAGTGACTGATCAACAATTACGTGAAGAATGGGGATCGCTTGATTTAAATGTCGTGATCGTGAAAGATATTCAGGCTGCAATTGCCCATATTCGTGAATATGGCACACAGCATTCAGAAAGCATTTTAACCGCCTCTCAAACTCTAGCACGCCAGTTTGTGAATCAAGTGGATGCAGCAGCGGTTTATGTGAACGCAAGCACACGTTTCACCGATGGCGGACAATTTGGCTTAGGCGCAGAGGTCGCCGTCAGCACCCAAAAACTTCATGCTCGTGGTCCTATGGGATTAGAAGCCCTTACCACTTACAAATGGGTGTGTGAAGGAAACTACAGCACAAGAAAATAACGATTATTTCTACCGCACTTTTCATCAATAAAGTGCGGTTATTTTTAGGAGAATTTTATGAAAAAATTACTTTCACTACTTATTATCATTGCTGCCTTAATCGGCATTGCCGCTGTACAACCTTCTGCAACCGATAACAATACTGACGATGGCAAACGAAATTTTGTGGTTTCGCTCGTGGCAAAATATTTTCCGTTTGAAGCGGAAGATCTTGTTGCATGGTACGATAAAAATATTGTTTATGCTGATAATCCAACAGACACTGCCGTGACGTTTAAATTAGATGAAAAAGAAATCACCCTTGCCGCTCATCAAACCCAAAAACTCATGTTAGAACCGGGACAACATCGCTTGGAATTGAGTGATGGTAAAGTGATTGAATTAACACAGAAAGAAGGAACAAACCGCTCTATCTTAAACCCAACTGCCTCGCCTTATTTCTTTTGGAAAACTGTTTATGGTTCCGTGAGTTTACCCATTGAATATAAAACCGTAACAATAGCTGGAAAACCCTATGAAGGACCTTTTGAGGTGAGTAATGAATATTTGATTACACGTATAGGCAATCAACCTTGGCGATTTGGTTTAGATGAATCAATTCCTGACACCATCGCCGTCAATAATGATCGGAATACTTACACCTTAATTTTTAGTAAAGCCTATCGATTACCGGATTTTATCAACGCCTACCCAATGCTGTCGGCGCAATAAATAAAAAAGGTTGATGCCATTTTGACATCAACCTTTTTGCTTATTCAGTGAATTATAATAAGCCGCCTTGACCTAAAGCCGGATCGGTTTCACGAGCTTTCAATGCATCTTCTACGGTTAAACCTAATGCTTTTGCCACTCCTTCACCGTATGCAGGATCACACCAGTGACAGTTACGGATATGACGATATTTGATGAAATCAGGTGCATCACCCATTGCCGCTGCGGTATTATTGAATAACACTTGTTTTTGCTCTGCATTCATTAAGTTAAACAATGCGCGCGGTTGGCTGAAGTAATCGTTATCATCTTGATGATAATCCCAGAATGCTGCATCACCATTAATGCGAAGTGGTGGTTCAGCAAAGTCCGGTTGTTGCTGCCATTGATTAAAGCTGTTTGGCTCATAATGCGGTAAGCTACCATAATTACCATCTACACGACCTTGACCATCACGTTGGTTACTATGAACCGGGCAACGAGGGCGGTTTACCGGAATTTGACGATAATTCACCCCTAAGCGGTAACGTTGTGCATCAGCATAGTTGAATAAACGAGCTTGTAACATTCTATCCGGGCTTGCACCGATTCCTGGGACTAAATTGCTTGGTGCGAAAGCAGATTGCTCTACATCAGCAAAGAAGTTTTCAGGGTTACGGTTAAGTTCAAACTCACCCACTTCAATTAACGGATAGTCTTTTTTCGGCCATACTTTGGTTAAATCAAACGGATGGTAAGGCACTTTTTCTGCATCGGCTTCCGGCATCACTTGGATAAACATTTTCCATTTCGGGAAATCACCACACTCAATGGCTTCATATAAATCACGTTGATGAGTTTCACGATCATTTGCGATTAACTCTGCCGCTTCCTCATTCGTGAAATTTTTGATGCCTTGTTGAGTATGGAAATGGAATTTCACCCAGAAACGTTCGCCCGCTTCATTCCAGAAACTATAAGTGTGAGAACCATAACCGTGCATATGACGATAACTTGCCGGAATACCACGATCACTCATTACGATGGTCACTTGGTGTAATGCTTCAGGTAATAATGTCCAGAAATCCCAGTTATTGGTCGCTGAACGCATATTGGTGCGTGGATCGCGTTTTACTGCTTTGTTTAGATCCGGGAATTTGCGAGGGTCACGTAAGAAGAACACCGGTGTATTGTTACCCACCATATCCCAGTTACCTTCTTCGGTGTAGAATTTTAATGCAAAACCACGAATATCACGTTCTGCATCTGCCGCACCACGTTCACCTGCTACGGTAGTGAAACGTGCGAACATTTCAGTTTTTTTACCCACTTCGCTAAAGATTTTAGCACGCGTATATTTGGTGATGTCGTGTGTTACGGTAAAAGTACCAAATGCACCTGAACCTTTTGCGTGCATACGACGCTCAGGAATGACTTCACGGACGAAATCCGCTAGTTTTTCATTAAGCCATAAATCTTGCGCAAGCAATGGACCGCGCGGACCGGCTGTTAAGCTGTTTTGGTTATCGGCAACAGGTGCGCCATTTCCCATTGTTAAAGGCGTTGAATGAGAAAACGGACATTTTGATGTCATAATATGCTCCTTTGGATTGAGTTTAAGTAGATTTCGTGTGGAATAATATCAAAAGGTTTAAACGATTAAAATCTATCAAATTAATCAAAAAAACCAATTTAAAAATTTTCTCTATAAAAAAACCGCACTTTTCATTCGCTAACATTTATAAAGTGCGGTCTATTTTCTCTCCATTTTACAACTACGTTTAAAACTAATCTAAACAGGACGAATACTATCAATATCCAATTTAGCATCAAATTCCTGTTGTAGAAGAAGGAGTTTTTTATCCTGTTGAAGCTCGTCTCGAGCTTGCTCCCGCAAACCTTGATAAATTCTTTTACGATAAGTCATTGGCGTTGCTATATCACGATCATCTAATTGGATATCAACGGTTAGTAACTTGTCATAAAATTGGCTGAATGCTTCAGCCAATAAATAAATACTCCGTTCTTGGCGTAAATGCGCTTTGCTTGAATGAAGCCCCAGACAAATTTTATTTTCAGATTTATCAAGTAAAAAGCAATTTAGCGCCAATTCTTTTGAAAAACCACTCACTCCAGAGCTTTCCACAATGTTAGCCCATTCATCCTGTTCTTGTGTCATTTCAATGATACGTGAATTCAGCTCCGGCGTAATATCTTTTAAGATAGCCTGCTTAATATCAGAAGGCGCAACAGTCGCCGTTTCTTTTGCTAATTCCGGATTACGCCATTCCCAACGATAATTTCCTGCCCCAATAATATCCTGTTCTTCCTGTTCCAAGTCAGAATTATCTTCCATTGTGTTCATGATAGTTTGAACATTTTTAGACATTTCCGACATATTTTTTGAAATTGTCGGCTTGGCTTTCTTGGGAGGCGTCATTTCACGCACAGGAAGTGCGGTCATTTTTCGCTGTGTTTTTTGTGCATCAAGTGTTTGCACCTGATGTATTGCTTCATTCACAGCATCATTCACTTCTTTTTGCCGGACTTGTCGTTCACTGGTTTCAATTTGATCAAGCTGTTTTAGTGCTTCTAACGCTGCCAGCCCAGCGAAATTTACTTCGTTATTTGTTGAAGGGGAAGAAATAGGTTGAACGGACTTCGTTTTCTTATAGTTAGATTTAATATTTTGCGACAACACCGGCATATTAATATAATTGCCTTCGTTTTCAACGACACCTTTCGCAGGAGAATCTGTAACATTGGCAGGCAAACTTGCCTTAGATGTTGCCGTAAGAAACTTTGGGTGGAATGCCAATGCCCTCAATAGGGTCATTTCTACCCCTACACGATAATTTGGTGCTGCATTCAGCTCTTTTCTGCCTGAAACAACCACTTGATAGAAAAACTGTACGTCTTCCGGTGAGATATGTTTCGCAAGGAAAGCAAGATGCTCATTTTCATGCACTGAATTTTGAGGCAATAGCTGCATTAATGCAATTTGGTGAAGTTTTTCCGCCACTTCCGCCAATAACTGCTCCCAATCACCGGCTTTTTCAGAGACAGTTTGAAGAATTTTCATCAAACGTTCACCGTTCCCCTGATGTAGAGCATAAATAACATCAATAGCTTGAGTATCATCTAATAAGCCTAACATTGTATTCACCACGTTCACCGTAACGTGGCGGTCGCCCATTGCAATAGCTTGGTCAGTTAAGCTTAAACTGTCCCTAATTCCGCCCTGGGCAGCTTTCGCCAGCTTGTCTAAAGCTAAGGGTTCAAAAGGAATATTTTCTTGGGTGAGAACATTCGCAAGATGTTGCGAAATTTGCTGTTCATCTAACGCTTTTAGATGAAATTGCATACAGCGGGATAAAATCGTTACCGGGAGTTTTTGCGGATCCGTCGTAGCCAGCAAAAATTTTACATACTCAGGCGGCTCTTCCAACGTTTTAAGTAGTGCATTAAAAGAATGGCGCGACAGCATATGCACTTCATCGATTAAATACACTTTAAAACGCCCAATCACCGGTTTATATTGCACGTTATCAAGTAATTCACGTGTATCCTCTACTTTTGTCCGTGAAGCCGCATCGATCTCAATCAGATCAATGAATGTTCCCCGTTCAATAGCTTGACAATTTTCACATTCGCCACAAGGATGATCCGTAATACCGTTTCTAATGCAATTCAGACCTTTGGCAAAAAGGCGTGCAATAGAAGTCTTTCCCACACCACGCGTACCCGAAAACAGATATGCATGATGAAGCCGCTGTTCTTTTAATCCATTAGAAAGTGCGGTAATAATATGCCCTTGCCCGACTACCTCCTCAAAGGTTTGAGGTCGCCATTTTCGGGCTAAAACTTGATAACTCATCGGTTGTTTTGTTAATGACCTTCAAAATTGACTAAAGTATAGCAATCCACGCCTAAATCATTTAGACGTTTCTCACCGCCAAGTTCCGGTAAATTAATCACAAATGCCGCGTGATTAACTTTTCCGCCTAAACGCTCGACAAGTTTAACCGTTGCTTCTACAGTACCGCCTGTCGCGAGTAAATCATCAATAATTAATACATTATCCCTCGGAGAAACTGCGTCAGTATGTATTTCTAAGGTATCTTGCCCATATTCCAATTGATAAGATTGAGAAATTGTTTCACGGGGTAATTTTTTAGGTTTTCTAACTAATTCAAAAGGTAAACCTAGTGCAATCGCAACCGGTGCACCAAAAATAAAACCACGGGATTCAGTACCCAATACTTTAGTAATATTTTTAGTACGGTATTGTTCAACGATCAGCTCAATACTCGCTTTGAATGCAGCCGGTACTTCTAGCAAGGAGGTGATATCACGAAAGATAATTCCCTCTTTTGGATAATTAGGAATAGATTTGATAGACGATTTAATAAGTTCAAGTTGTTTATTCATAAATGAGCTCAATGGTAAAGTGAGACAATGTCAATTTTTTGAGCCCAGATTCTATCATAAAATGCTAGAAAAAATGGAAATTTCCTGACGTAATGCAATATAAAAAATCTTCAAAAACAAAAAGGCTAAATGAAATTGACCTCTCATTTAGCCTTAAAAAATACTTAAAAAAACAACCGCACTTTACATAATACGACGTGATTGGGTATAAGTTCTTGCCCAATAGTTTTCATCTAAGGAGCTAATGGTAACCCCTTGGCTGGAGCTTGCATGCATAAATTGGTTGTTACCAATATAAACACCAACATGGTGGTTACCGCGGAAGAAGACGAGATCACCTTTTTGTAATTCATGCTTACTGATTTTACGCCCTAAATAACGTTGTTCCGCTGTAGAACGAGGAAGTTTAATCCCATAAGCATTCAAAAAAGTCGTTTGCATAAACGCTGAGCAATCAATACCACGTTTACTACTTCCGCCCATTCTATAACGCGTTCCTGCCCATTCATTATAAACGCCGGCAAGTGCTTTATCGCCAACTAAACCGGAACGGGGACGGTTTGTTCTTAATGTGCGATGAATACTACCATCACCCTTTTCTAATTTACTTATTAATCCGCTGAGTTGAGCATCATCACTTTCTGATATTTTATTATTCCCACTTGAACACGCAGTAGCGAGCGTGATAACTCCAGTAATTATTAAAAGTCGCTTTAACATATTAAAAAATTTAAAAGAATCAAAATTATAAAAAAACTCTCCGAGGCTATCAAATGTAAAGGTAAATAGCCAGCTAAAATTGAATTTTTATACCAATTTATAATATGATTTCTAAAAAATAAAGGCAATTCATAGGAATTGCCTTTTAATTGTTAGAAATTAACTACTTTTTCTTCGCTTTAGCATTAGGGAGATCGGTAATCGACCCTTCAAAAACTTCAGCGGCTAATCCAACAGATTCGTGCAATGTTGGGTGAGCATGAATAGTTAAGGCTATATCTTCCGCATCACATCCCATTTCGATCGCAAGACCGATTTCACCTAACAGTTCACCACCGTTTGAACCAACGATCGCGCCTCCAAGAATACGATGTGTATCTTTATCAAAGATAAGTTTCGTCATCCCCTCTGAACACTCAGACGCAATCGCACGACCGGATGCTGCCCATGGGAATTTCGCAACTTCGTAATTTAAGCCTTCTTGCTTACATTCTTTCTCTGTTTTACCCACCCAAGCAACTTCCGGCTCCGTATAGGCAATTGATGGAATGACTTTCGGATCAAAATAGTGTTTTTGTCCCGCAATAACTTCAGCGGCAACATGACCTTCGTGAACGCCTTTATGCGCTAACATCGGTTGTCCAACAATATCACCGATCGCAAAAATATGCGGCACATTCGTACGCATTTGTTTATCCACATGAATGAAACCACGTTCATCAACTTCAACACCGGCTTTACCGGCATCAATTAATTTACCGTTTGGTACACGACCGATAGCGACTAATACAGCATCATAACGTTTCGTATCATTGCAGGCTTTACCTTCCATTGAAACATAAATACCATCATCTTTCGCTTCAACTGCCGTTACTTTAGTTTCAAGCATTAGCTTAAACTTCTTCTCGATTTGTTTGGTGTAAATAGCGACGACATCTTTATCTGCAGCCGGAATGACTTGATCAAACATTTCAACCACTTCAATCTCTGAACCTAATGCGTGATAAACTGTTCCCATTTCTAAACCGATAATACCGCCACCCATAATTAATAATTTTTTCGGTACTTCTTTTAATTTAAGTGCATCGGTTGAATTCCAAATACGCGGATCTTCGTGTGGAATAAAAGGTAATTCGATTGGACGAGAACCCGCTGCAATAATCGCATTATCAAATTTTACTGTCGTCGGGTGGCCATCACGATCACGGGCAATTAAAGTATTCGGATCGGTAAAAGCAGCTAATCCTTCTACTACCGTTACTTTACGTTGTTTAGCCATGCCCGCTAAACCACCGGTTAATTTTGCAACAACCGCTTCTTTACCTGCGCGAACTTGGTCTAAATCAATTTTAGGTTCACTAAAATAAACCCCATTTTTCTCAGCTTGTTTTGCTTCTTCAATCACTTTGGCAACATGCAATAATGCTTTAGACGGGATACAACCCACATTTAAGCACACACCACCCAGCGTAGAATAACGTTCGACAAGCACTGTTTCTAAGCCAAGATCCGCACAACGGAATGCTGCGGAATAACCAGCCGGACCGGCACCAAGTACAACGACTTGGGTTTTAATTTCTTTACTCATTTTTACCTCGTAAAAACGTTGAAATTATTGACCGCTCTTTTGAGCAATCAGGAACCATTCAAAAAAACGCCCCTCAATCGCGAGAGGCGTCATTTATTACATAATCAAGCGACGTAAATCCGCTAATACAGAGCCAATATAGCTAATGAAACGGGCTCCGTCGGCACCATCAATCACACGGTGATCGAAAGATAATGACATTGGAAGAATTAAGCGAGGCGCAAATTCTTTACCGTTCCATACAGGCTCCATAGAAGATTTAGAAACACCTAAAATTGCCACTTCCGGTGCATTCACAATTGGTGCAAAATGTGTTGTACCGATACCACCAAGGCTTGAAATGGTGAAACAACCGCCTTGCATATCCGATGCTGAAAGTTTACCTTCACGGGCTTTTTTCGATACTTCCATTAACTCACGAGAAAGCTCGATAATACCTTTTTTGTTCACATTTTTGAACACAGGTACCACTAAACCGTTTGGTGTATCCACCGCAACACCGATGTTGATATATTTTTTCAGGATCAGGCGCTGCGCATCTTCAGTAATTGAACTGTTGAAACGTGGATAGGCTTCCAATGCTTTCGCAACAGCTTTCATAATAAATACGACAGGGGTAATTTTCACACCTAATTTTTGTTTTTCAGCTAACACATTTTGTTCTTTACGGAAAGCTTCTAAATCAGTGATATCCGCTTTGTCAAAATGAGTTACATGCGGAATCATCACCCAGTTACGATGTAAGTTTGCACCGGAAATTTTATTGATACGACTTAACTCAACTTCTTCGATTTCACCAAATTTGCTGAAATCCACTTTCGGCCATGGTAATAAACCAAGACCTGCACCATTTGCTACACCATTACCAGTCGCCGAAGAAGCAGTTGCTCCACTTTCGTAAGCTTTAACTGCGGTTTTCACATAAGCCTGAATATCTTCCTTAACAATACGTCCTTTACGTCCCGTACCTTTTACTTTGTCTAAGTTTACACCGAATTCACGAGCTAAACGACGAATGACCGGAGTCGCATGTGCATAACCTGTACTTGCAACAACCTGCTCTTGGCTTAAGCCTGATACATTGCCACTTTCTGTCGTAGAAGCCGAAGCTGCTGTTGTTTGTGCAGTAGGAGCTTCCTGTGTGACTGGAGCCACTACCGGTGCTGCACCTGCGACTTCAAAACGCATAATTAATGAACCAGTTGATACTTTATCGCCTGATTTCACTAAAATTTCTTTTACCACGCCCGCAAATGGTGCCGGTACTTCCATTGACGCTTTATCACCTTCAACCGTAATTAAAGACTGTTCTTCGGAAACAGTATCACCCACAGCAACCATAATTTCGGTAACATTCACTTCATCGCCACCAATATCCGGTACGTTTACATCTTTAATTGCAGATGTTGCCGGAGCAGCCGCTGGAGCCAATTCTTGAACAGGCGCAGAAACAGCCGGTGCTGTGCCTGCTACTTCAAATTTCATTATTAATTTACCGGTAGAAACTTTATCACCCACATTGATCAAAATTTCTTTTACTACACCCGCGATTGGAGCCGGCACTTCCATAGAAGCTTTGTCACCTTCTACGTTAATGATAGATTGATCAACTTCAACGGAATCCCCGACTTTCACCATAATTTCGGTGACATTGACTTCATCAGAACCGATATCAGGAACGTTTACCTCTACTACGCTCGCTGCCACAGGTACATCAACCGGTTTCACTTCTTGTACTGGCGCAGCTGATACCGGAGCTGCTGCTTCTGCAGAATCCAATATCAACATTGGTGTGCCGGTAGTGACTTTATCGCCAACTTTCACTAAAACTTCTTTTACTACACCCGCTTCCGGTGCCGGTACTTCCATTGAAGCCTTGTCGCCTTCTACGTTAATAATACTTTGATCTACTGCAATGGTATCACCGACTTTTACCATTACTTCCGTTACAGTAACTTCATCGCTACCAATATCAGGAATTTGAATTTGTTTTGACATTTTTTGTTCCTTAATAAAGTGCGGTCAAATTTACCAAAATTTTTAACCGCAGTTTTCCATCAATTACGCATAAAGCGGATTGATACGATCAACATTCAAACCGAATTTCGCAATAGCATCCGCAACAATTTGATTTGTTACAGTACCTTCTTTCGCCAATTGAGAAAGAGCGGCAACAACGATATAACGCTCATCTACTTCAAAATGTTCACGTAAGTTTGCACGACTGTCTGAACGACCAAAACCATCCGTACCCAATACGTGATAATGTTTAGTCGGTACAAATGCACGAATTTGATCCGCATAACCTTTAACGTAGTCTGTTGATGCTACTGTTGGTAAATCAGCCAATACTTGTGCAACATAAGGTACGCGTTGCTCTGCTGTCGGATGTAATAAATTCCAACGAGCCGCATCATTACCTTCACGTGCTAATTCATTGAATGATGGTGCTGAGAACACATCGGAAGTCACACCATAATCATTTGCAAGGATTTGTGCTGCTTCACGAACATGACGCATAATCGCACCAGAACCTAACAATTGAACGTGTCCTTTGCCTTTGCCTTTCACTGTTTCAAATTTATATAAACCTTTACGGATGCCTTCCTCAGCACCTTCAGGCATTGCAGGTTGCTCTGTCACTTCATTCAATGTGGTGATGTAGTAGAACACATCTTCTTGTTTTTCACCGTACATACGTTGAATACCGTCTTGAATGATTACCGCAACTTCAAAAGCAAATGACGGATCATAAGTGACACAATTAGGAATTACGCCTGCTTGAACATGGCTATGACCATCCTCGTGTTGTAACCCCTCACCATTGAGTGTTGTACGACCTGATGTACCGCCAATCATAAAACCACGTGCAAGCTGGTCGCCTGCTAACCACATCATATCGCCCACACGTTGGAAACCAAACATTGAGTAATAGATGAAGAAAGGAATCATTGGCTGGTTATTTACAGAGTATGAATTTGCCACAGCCAACCAAGATGCCGTCGCGCCTAATTCATTGATACCTTCTTGTAATACTTGACCGTCCGTTGCTTCACGATAGTAAGCAACCAAGTCACGGTCTGAAGGTACATATTTTTGACCATACGGATTATAAATACCGACTTGGCGGAATAAACCTTCCATACCGAAAGTACGTGCTTCATCGGCAATAATCGGAACAATGGTTTTACCAATATTTTTGTCTTTCAATAAGGTATTTAATACACGGGTAAATGCCATAGTAGTTGAGATACCACGAGGTTGTGCATCTAGTAACGCTTTGAAGTCATCTAATGCTGGAACTTTATATTCCACATCAAATTTTGGTTTGCGTGCAGGCACATATCCATTTAATGCTTTACGGTGACCGTGTAAATAGTTGTATTCTTCAGATCCTTCCGGGAACTTGATGTATTCAAGGTTTTCAACTTGCTCATCGGTTAATGGCAATTGGAAGTAATCACGGAAACCTTTAAGGCTGTCGTAAGACATCTTTTTCGATTGGTGAGCGGTATTTTTACTTTCCGCTTCAGGAATTTTATAGCCTTTAACCTGTTGCGCCAAAATCACAACCGGTTTTGTGGCATTTTGTGCTTTTGCATAAGCAGCATACAGTTTCTCAGAATCGTGCGCACCACGACGTAATGCCCAAATTTTATCATCTGTCATATCAGCAACTAACGCCGCAGTTTCCGGATAACGACCGAAGAAATGTTCACGAACATAGGCACCATCTTTCGATTTGAATGTTAAGTAGTCACCATCTACTACTTCCATCATTAATTGGGTTAATTTACCGGAAGTATCTTTCTCAAACAATTTATCCCAGTTACTACCCCATAGAACTTTAATCACTTCCCAGCCTGCACCGGTGAATAAGCCTTCTAACTCTTGAACAATTTTACCGTTACCATTTACCGGTCCGTCTAAGCGTTGAAGGTTACAGCTGATTGTGAAAATTAAATTATCTAAGCCTTCACGTGCAGCAAAGGTTAATGCACCTTTAGACTCAATTTCATCCATCTCACCATCACCTAAGAAGGCATAAACTTTTTGGTCTTTTGTATCTTTCAAACCGCGGTTATCTAGATATTTTAAGAAGCGAGCTTGATAAATTGCATTAACCGGACCTAATCCCATTGAAACGGTTGAGAATTGCCAGAATTCAGGCATTAATTTCGGGTGTGGATATGAAGATAAACCATCAACAAAGGCTTCTTGGCGGAAATTATCCAACTGCTCTTCTGTTAAACGACCTTCCAAGAAAGCACGCGCATACATACCCGGTGCGGCATGACCTTGGAAGAAAATTAAATCGCCACCATTTTTCTCAGTTGCCGCTTTAAAGAAGTGGTTATAGCACACTTCATACATAGTTGCGGCAGATTGGAAAGTAGAAATGTGACCACCTAAGTCGAGATCTTTTTTCTGACTACGTAAAACCATCGCAATCGCATTCCAACGCACCGCAGAACGAATACGACGTTCGATTTCTCGATTGCCCGGATAAGCCGGCTGTTCAGACACCGGAATGGTATTTACATAATCCGTGGTCACGCCTGTTGGCAATGAAACTCCGTTAGTACGTGCTTGACCGATAACCTGCTCAATGATGTATTGCGCACGCTCAACACCTTCTTCACGAATCAAAGAATCTAATGATTGCAACCAATCTTGGGTTTCGATTGGATCGACGTCATTTTTTAAAATCTCAGACATAGGTTTTCCTTATCTGTTAATTAAGTGAAAATTAGTTTGACTTACAGCCAAATACTAAAGCCAAACACGAATATAATAATGCTTGTTTTAAATTACAAACATTTAACAAATCCTATAAATTTTAGAAGATTTTTTGAAATAAAGATAGTAAATTTTCTACTAAACTATGTTTCTCCGTTCCCTTTTTATCCCATTTACCTAAAGTGCGGTAGTTTTTCGACGTATTTTAATTAGCTCATCAAAACGATAAGTAAAATCATTGCATCCGTATAATCTTTGCGCTAGAGTTTCCTCTACTTTCAAGACAAGGACTTTCTTTATGAAATCAACAACCAGAACACTCCATCAACACAAACGCATCGCCCTCGTAGCCCATGATAATTGTAAACAACATCTTATTAAGTGGGTGAAAAAACATAGTATCTCATTAAGCACTCATCAACTTTATGCGACAGGTACAACGGGACATTTACTGGCTCGGGAAAGCGGTTTGACAATTAAACCGCTATTGAGCGGTCCTATGGGAGGTGATCAACAATTGGGCGGACTTATTGCGGAAAAGAAAATTGATCTCATCATTTTCTTTTGGGATCCAATGAATGCCGCACCTCACGATCCGGATGTGAAAGCCCTTATGCGTATTGCAACCGTATGGAACATTCCGGTCGCAATTAATCAAACGACCGCAGATTTTTTACTCACATCTTCACTTTTTGAGCAAAATATAGAAATTGAAATCCCCGATTACGAAACTTATTTGAAAGAACGTCTAGGATAAAACTCAGTAAAAATTAACCGCACTTCAAATACAAAAAAGGAGATAAATGACATTATCTCCTTTTTTATTTCATCAAAAGCGGATGGACATTAAGCCTAATGTTGCATCACTGCGCTCATTAATAACATAAAGATTATGCTTTTAGCCTGCTCTTCCGGCACAGCTTGACCGTTTAGTTTTAATTCGCCATTTTCAAGCGCAAGTTTCATCGTAACTGATTTTTCACTATTTACGACAATACCGTTGTTTGCTCCTTCACTCGCCATTTCTTCAATTTTAGCTTTAATATTTGTCCGTTCCTCCTCTGAGGTAAATTTCGTTAAAATCGCTTCAACGGTTGCTTTATCCAATTCAATATTCACGGCAAAGTCAGTGAATTGGTTATACAAACCGCCACTCATCAAGTCGAATTTAGGATCTTTAGCTAAAGTTACATTTAAATCCAACGCCAATTTCCCCTGATTATCGGAAATCGAGACTGGGTTAAATTTAATTTGCGGTTGGTTACTAAAAATTGCCATACCGTATTTGGTAAACCACGATTCAACAATTTGCTTTATCGCCACACTATTGCCGACATATCCCTCTTTGAATATGTTAATGAAAGATTCAAACAGAGCATTAACTGAATTGGCTTCAAGATGATTTAGCTCTACGTTATAGATTAATTTACCTAAATCTGTTTTGTCTCTCCCTTCCATCTCAATTATTAGCGAATCAATAGAATTTGTGCCCTTAACATTTAAAAAATCATCTTTAACATCGATCTCAGTAATTCCTTTCACCCCTTTTTCAATGACAGACCGGTTTTTATTCGCTCCGCCTATCGACGAGATTTCTATGCTATCAATAGAAGATGAGCCTTTCCCTGTTTGAATATAAGCCCATTTTGTCGGTTCAATACTTCCTTTGTATTTAATTCCTTTCAAGTGAGTTTTAGATTCCACACCTTCATCAGAAGCATTATCTCTTTGACCATTACTTGAAGAATGAAAGATTAATTCATCTGCCGAAAACTCATATTCTCCGGAAAGTGCTTTGTCTATTGCAAAACCGATATTAGCATTTGACCAAGCAATATTCCCTTTTGAAGGCTCGGAATAGCTCACTTCTCCGCCCACCACGTCAACTGTACCTTTTGTCGTTAAAGCGTAACTTGTTGAGGCACGATACCGAATCGGCTTGTCCGACTTAGTCACATCAAATAACGGCTGTGTACTTTCATTTTTTGTGATAAAACCTTCTTCCGAAAAGATTACCGGCATAAAGTCAAATCTCATTAGTTGATTAAGCGGTAACGGCCCATGATAAAGTTTTGTTGAAAAAGGAATCGTCCATTGTTTTTCTTCTTTTGCCAAAGAAATTACCATTTCATCTTCCACTTGAGAGCTGAAAAAACCACGCTCAAATTGCTTATTTTTAAATTCAATATTGAAGGAATCCGAGCTCCCCAAAGCACGGAATTGTTGATTTGCCAATTCAATTTGACGTTTATATTCTGTTTCCGCTATTTGACCGGTAAACCATGCACCACCAATCCAAGCTGCGCCAAGTACGGCAATCACGCTAATTGCAATCTTTGATTTTTTCATAAGTTATCCTTTTGATAATGAAATATAAAAACTTTGTCAATTCTACCGCACTTTTCCTTCTTATCCACATTTTTATCAAAAAATTCATAAATTATCCCTTGAAGTTTTATGCTTTGTTCTTATCTTACAAAGCAAGAACGGAAACAGCGCTATTTTTAAGTAAGAAAGATAAAAAATTTTTAAATTCTCTCTTGAAATTATGAAGAAGTATCCACATCTTACAGTTCATAGTGAATTACACTGAATTAGAAAATTTAATTAGGAGAACAAAATGGGAAAAATTATTGGTATTGACTTAGGAACAACCAACTCTTGTGTGGCTGTAATGGATGGCGATAAACCTCGCGTCATTGAAAACGCAGAAGGTGATCGTACTACTCCGTCAATTATTGCTTATACAAATGACAACGAAATCTTAGTCGGTCAGCCGGCAAAACGCCAAGCAGTAACCAATCCAAAAAATACCTTGTTTGCAATCAAACGTTTAATTGGTCGTCGTTTTGAAGATGAAGAAGTAAAACGTGACATTGATATTATGCCGTTTGCGATTACTAAAGCAGACAACGGTGATGCTTGGGTTGAAGTGAAAGGCGAAAAATTAGCACCTCCACAAATTTCTGCGGAAGTATTGAAAAAAATGAAAAAAGCTGCCGAAGATTTCTTAGGAGAGCCGGTTACCGAAGCGGTTATCACTGTTCCGGCATACTTTAACGATGCACAGCGTCAAGCCACTAAAGATGCAGGGCGTATTGCTGGGTTAGATGTGAAACGTATTATCAACGAACCGACAGCCGCTGCTTTAGCTTACGGCTTGGATAAAGGTCAAGGCAACAAAACCATCGCAGTTTATGACTTAGGTGGTGGTACATTCGACTTATCCATTATTGAAATTGATGAAGTCGGTGGCGAGAAAACTTTCGAGGTATTAGCAACCAACGGTGATACCCACTTAGGTGGTGAAGACTTCGACAACCGTATTATTAACTATTTAGTTGACGAGTTCAAAAAAGAGCAAGGCGTAGATTTACGTAACGATCCGCTTGCAATGCAACGTTTAAAAGAATCGGCTGAAAAAGCAAAAATTGAGCTTTCTTCTGCCCAACAAACTGATGTAAACCTTCCTTACATCACAGCGGATGCAACTGGTCCTAAACACTTGAACA
This sequence comes from Rodentibacter mrazii, assembly GCF_001998825.1. Lineage (GTDB taxonomy): Bacteria > Pseudomonadota > Gammaproteobacteria > Enterobacterales > Pasteurellaceae > Rodentibacter > Rodentibacter mrazii. Next base: position 8,250 of record NZ_MLHG01000028.1, on the reverse strand, counting down.
TTAAATTGACCCGTGCAAAATTAGAATCACTGGTGGAAGATTTAGTGGCTAAATCCCTTGAACCGGTTCGTATTGCATTAAAAGATGCAGGTAAATCACCATCTGAAATTGATGATGTAATTTTAGTGGGCGGTCAAACCCGTATGCCATTGGTTCAACAAGAAGTGGAAAAATTCTTCGGTAAAGCACCACGTAAAGACGTTAACCCTGATGAGGCAGTTGCTGTCGGTGCGGCAGTTCAAGGCGGTGTATTAGCCGGTGATGTTAAAGATGTATTATTGTTAGACGTTACCCCATTATCACTTGGTATCGAAACCATGGGTGGTGTAATGACAACCCTCATTGAGAAAAACACCACGATTCCGACTAAGAAATCACAAGTGTTCTCAACGGCGGAAGATAACCAAAGTGCGGTAACTATTCACGTGTTACAAGGTGAGCGTAAACAAGCATCAGCCAATAAGTCCTTAGGTCAATTCAACCTTGAAGGCATTAACCCGGCTCCACGTGGTATGCCACAAATTGAAGTGACTTTCGATATTGATGCGGACGGTATTATCCATGTTTCTGCAAAAGATAAAGGCACAGGTAAAGAACAACAAATTACCATTAAAGCCTCTTCCGGTTTAAGTGATGAAGAAATTCAACAAATGGTACGTGATGCTGAAGCAAATGCTGAATCAGATCGTAAATTTGAAGAATTGGTTCAAGCTCGTAACCAAGCGGATCACCTCATTCACAGTACACGCAAACAACTAGATGAAGCAGGTGATAAAGTCCCAGCGGCAGATCGCGGCGTGATTGAAAGTGCATTAAGTGACTTAGAAACTGCGGCAAAAGGTGAAGATAAATCGGTCATTGAAGCGAAAATCCAAGCCCTTGCAGAAGCGGCACAGAAACTCGCACAAACCGCCCAACCACAAGGCGAGCAAACTCAAAGCAACAGCAAACCAAATGATGACGTTGTTGATGCAGAGTTTGAAGAAGTGAAAGATAACAAATAATTAATTTGTTGCGAATAACAAGGGCGTTGCAAAACGCCCTTTTCGTGTATTTATCTTATAAAAAGAGCGGTTGATTTTGACCGCACTTTAAATATCTCCCCCTCTTTACTAAAGAGGGGGAAATTCGGAGAACGAATAAAAAGCTAAATGGAAAAACCTAATGGCAAAACAAGACTACTACGAACTTCTCGGCATCTCAAAAGGTGCAGATGAAAAAGAAATTAAACGAGCATATAAAAAACTCGCTATGCAATATCATCCTGATAGAACTAAGGGTGATAAAGCCAAAGAAGAAAAATTCAAAGAAATCCAAGAAGCTTATGAAGTTTTAGGTGATAAAGAGAAACGTGCAGCTTACGATCAATATGGTCATGCAGCCTTTGAACAAGGCGGTTTCGGTGGCGGTGGATTTGGTGGCGGTTTTAGCGGTGCCGATTTCGGTGATATGTTTGGCGATATTTTTGGCGATATTTTTGGTGGCGGCGGTCGTAGCCGTCAGCGTGTCGTACGTGGTGAAGATTTACGCTATGATCTTGAAATCAGCTTAGAAGAAGCCGTAAAAGGAACAACCAAAGATATCCAAATTAACACACTCGTACATTGTGATAATTGTGATGGTACAGGCGCTGAAAAAGGCTCAAAAGTTGAAACCTGCCCAACCTGTCATGGAGCCGGACGCGTTCGCCGCCAACAAGGTTTCTTTGTATCTGAAAGTATTTGCCCGACCTGTCACGGTTCCGGCAAGAAAATTGAAAAACCTTGTCACGTCTGCCACGGAGACGGTCGCATTCATAAAAAAGAAAGTCTTTCAGTTAAAATCCCGGCAGGGGTGGATACCGGTAACCAACTTCGCTTAGCCGGTAAAGGTGCAGCCGGTGAAAACGGTGCGCCGGCAGGTGATCTTTATGTTGTTATTCACGTAAAAGAACATCATATCTTTGAACGTGATGGCAACAATCTTTATTGTGAAGTACCGATTAGCTTTTCCACTGCAGCATTGGGTGGTGAAATTGAAGTACCAACCTTAGATGGTCGGGTAAAACTCAAGATTCCGGCCGAAACCCAAACCGGTAAATTATTCCGAATGCGTGGAAAAGGTGTAGTATCCAATCGAGGCTATGCAGGTGATTTAATCTGCCGTATTGTGGTTGAAACCCCGGTGAATTTAAACAGTAAACAAAAAGAATTACTGAAAGAACTTGAAGAAAGTTTGCAAGGTAAAGGATTAAGCAAACATAGTCCGAAATCCTCCGGCTTTTTAGATGGCGTGAAGAAATTCTTTGATAATCTCGGTAAATCCGATAAATAAAAAACTTGAGTAAAAAAGCCCGCACTTTGCGGGCTTTTTCATTTTGGCTGTGATAAAAGTGCGGTAGTTTTTGACCAAACTTGATGATTTAAACGGAATGTAAAACCCCAAAATAGAAATATCAATGAAATGTGGGGACACACTGCGTGTGTCCGTTATAAAATCAAAATCATCTTAATATGTGATAAGCGGACATACACGCAGTGTGTCCCTACGAGTAAAATCATCTTTGTGTCGTGGTTACCCTATATCGGGTAAATTATTTATTCTTTTAATTTCAACCATTTACTGCTTAATGTTCCCGCCGTCATTGCACCGTTTACATTTAATGCGGTACGTCCCATATCAATAAGCGGTTCAATTGAAATCAATAAACCGACTAATTCAAGCGGTAAGCCTAAGGTTGAAAGCACTACGATCGCAGCAAAGGTTGCCCCACCACCTACACCGGCAATACCAAAAGAAGAAATCGCCACCACTAAAACAAGTGTGGCAATATAACTCACACTAAAAGGATCGATACCTACCGTTGGCGCAATCATAACAGCTAACATCGCAGGATAAATCCCCGCACAACCATTTTGCCCGATTGTCGCCCCAAAGGTAGCCGAGAAATTTGCAATAGCCGGATTATTGCCAAGTTTATCCGTTTGCGTTTCAATATTTAATGGAATAGTTGCAGCACTTGAACGAGAGCTAAAGGCAAAAGCGAGGGTTGGCATCACTTTTTTGTAATATTGAATCGGGCTGATACCGGACAATAAAAGCAATACGCCATGCACAATAAACATCAGGAAGATAGCGATATAAGAAGCGACAATGAAACTCCCTAAATTCAAAATATCCGCCCATTTTGAGGTTGCCCCCACTTTAATCATTAATGCAAATACCCCATAAGGCGTTAAACGAATAACAAAACGCACTAAACGAGCCACTAATTTATTAAGAGTTTCCACACCTTGTGCAATGCGATCACCCAATTCTTGATTTTCTTTACGTAAACTCAACGCCGCTACGCCTAAAAATGCAGAGAAAATCACCACACTAATAATTGAAGTTGGATTTGCCCCCGTTAATTCAGCAAAAGGATTTTTAGGAATAAAAGAAAGCAGCATTGCCGGCACACTTAATGCATTAATTTGATCTGCACGACCTAATACTCGGGTTTGGGCAGCAAGTTCACGTTCACCGGCAACCAAACCTTCTGCCGTTAAACCGAATATTTGCACCATAATAATACCGATAAACGCAGCAATTGCGGTGGTAACAAGCAATACCGAAAGCACGCTGAAGCTGATTTTACCTAAAGAGCGAGCCTCATTTAGGCGGGTAATTGCCGATAAAATTGAAACAAAGACGAGTGGCATCACGATCATTTGTAATAAACGGACATAGCCGCTACCCACAAGATTAATCCAATCTAATGCAGTTTTAATAGTGCCTTCATCACCCACATTTTGGAGCAACGCCCCCATGCCTAAACCCAGTACTAAACCAACAAAAACCGTTTGACCCAATTTTTGTGTTTTTTTGTAAAGATAGCCTAACAGCACAAGAATCAGTGCAAAAATGGCTAAAGTAAGAAATAACATATTCATATTCTCCTATAAATTTAGGTGGCGATATTAGATAGACTTCCTCATAAAAGATCTAATCGTTTTTTGTTATAGCTTATAATTTTATGGAATATCATTTTAAACAACGGAGATCGCTTTAATTTGCAGATAAACATTCATACCCATCATAAACCGTAATTCAGTTTGCGCCCATTTACTGATACTTGCCCAAATCTTATGCCCTTCAATTAATACCGCAATATCCACACGAGAATCCTGTATATCAATTTGTGCAATTTGACCACGTAAAATATTGCGAATACTGGTTTGTTGCGGTTTCTGCAAGGCGATTGACACATCGGAGCTATAAATACAAATGCGTACAAGCTCCCCTACCGTTGAATTCACTTGATGAATCCAAAGTAATTGTTCTCCTAAGGAAAGTGCGGTCATTTTATAAGGCGGATGATGCAAATACACGGGTAAGGCTAAAACGCTACTCTGTTCATTTTCCCCTTGCCAAGGGGCGAAAATCGCACTGTTCCAAATTCGCTCCAGCGAATCACAGGCTCTGACTTTTCCATTTTCCATTAATACTACCCGATCTGCGAGGCGTAATAATTCCTCTAAACTGTGCGTGACATACAAAATGGGAATATTAATTTCTTGAGAAAGTCGTTCTAAATAGTGCATTAATTCCCGTTTACGCGGCAGATCTAGCGCAGAAAGGGGTTCATCCATCAATAACATTTCCGGATCAGTGAGCAATGCACGTCCAATGGCAACACGCTGTTTTTCCCCTCCGGAAAGGGTGAGCGGGTAACGTTTCAATAAATGGCTAATGCCAAGTAATTCGACAATATAATCAAACTCCTCTTTTGAAACATTTTGCGCACCGTAACATAAATTGCCTTTCACCGTATAATGAGGAAATAGTCGGGCATCTTGAAACACATAACCGATTTTACGCAAATGAATAGGGACATTTTGTTGTGTTTCAGTGTCAACCAAAGTGCGGTCATTTAATCGGATAAATCCCTCATCAGGTTGAGTGAGTCCGCTCACTAAATTAATTAAAGCGGTTTTCCCCGCACCGGACAAACCGAAAATAGCCGTCACACCTTGAATAGGAATCTGCAAATTTGCCTGTAATGCCAATTTTCCTAATTGCTTTTTTATATTAATTTGCAACATTGCTTTGCCCTAATTGTTTCTGCATACGTTTAGCCAGCCATTCCGAGGCAAGCAATGAAATGAATGAAAGTATAATCGCAAATAGGCATAAACGTGCGGTTTGCACCTCAGCACCGGGTGTTTGAATGAAAGAATACATCGCAAGGGGAATAGTTTGGGTTTCACCGGCAATATTGGAAACAAAAGTAATAGTTGCGCCAAACTCACCTAATGAACGGGCGAAACCTAATATCAATCCGGCTAATACTCCCGGTAGTGAAAGGGGAAAAGTGATCGTGAAAAATACACGCCATGGAGAAGCCCCCAAAGTTTGCGCCGCCTGTTCAAACCGAACATCAATACTTTCAAGGGAAAGACGAATCGCCCGAACGACTAAAGGAAAAGCAACTACCGCCGAAGCAACTACCGCCCCTTTCCAACTAAACCCAAAAGACAGCCCAAACCATTGATATAGATACCGGCCAATAAACCCGTTTCGCCCCATTGCCACCAGCAATACATATCCAATTACAACCGGCGGTAACACTAAAGGCAAATGAATAACACCACTCACTAAGGATTTACCGTAAAAATTTTTACGCGCCAAAAGCCATGCGACAAAGATCGCAAGAGGTAAGCTCCAAAGCATTGCACTAAACGACACACTTAAACTTAGGCGAATCGCATCGGTTTCTAACGGGCTAAGATTGAAGAGGGAAAGAAATTGAGTGAGCAAACTGCATTTCCTTAATAATACTGATATGTTGCTTAAAAGTGATATGAGATTTTAACAAAAAGGGCAAATACTTGCCCTTTATTTACTGAAATTTATTTTATGGAGAAACCGTAACTTTCAAGCACTTTTTTCGCTGCTTCAGAATCAAGATATGTTAAGAAATCACGGGAATCCGAATTATCATGTCCTTTCAAAATCGCCATAGGATAAACCACCGGTTTATAGCTATCTAACGGAAATATCCCCACCGTTTTCACCTTTTGGCTTACTTTCGCATCTGTGCTATACACAATACCATAAGGCGCTTCTGATCTTTCAACTAACGCTAATGCACCACGCACATCTTTAGCTCGTGCTAAACGTTCTTTTACTTTATCCCATAGATTTAATTTGGTTAAAGCTTCTTCCGCATATTGTCCTGCCGGTACATGCGCCGGATCGCCCACTGATAAATAGCTGTCTTTCAATGCCTTAATCCACTCACCTTTAGAAATATCGACCTTTTCTACCGCATTTTTTATCGGTGCAATCAATACCAATTCATTTCCTGCCAATACTTTTTCCGTATCTTTCACCGTTAAATCCTTCTCAGAAAGATATTTCATCCATTTATTACTGGCTGAAATAAAAATATCTGCCGGTGCACCTTCTTCCACTTGTTTTGCTAAGGTTGATGAAGAAGCAAAAGAAAAGATCACTTCATTTTCAGGATTTTGCTTCATATAATCTGCCGCCACATTTTGCAAAGCATCCGTCATTGAGGCAGCGGCAAACACCGTAACTTTAGCGGAAGTCGCCAAAGAAACGCCAAAGCCAATAACAAAAAGTGCGGTTGAAATTTTAGTTAATTTTCTCATCATTTTCTCCTATATCGAATAACGTTATTTACTTTATTATATATCAAAATAGAAAATAGCGATACGTGAAAATGTGGTTTTATCATAGAATATATCACGCTCTATTGTGATGAAAGGAATCCCCATGAAAAATACAGAAATTTTACTCACCATAAAACTTCAACAAATGCTCTTTATTGATCCCAAACGGGTTCGGTTACTCAAAGAAATTCAACAATGCGGTTCCATTAATCAAGCGGCAAAAAATGCTAAAGTCAGCTATAAAAGTGCATGGGATCATCTTGAAGCGATGGACAGACTCAGCCCTTCTCCTTTGCTGGAACGCAATACGGGCGGGAAAAATGGCGGTGGTACAGTTTTAACAAGCTATGCAGAACGTTTACTGCAACTTTATGACTTATTAGAGAAAACCCAAGAGCATGCATTCAAAATTTTGCAAGATGAATCCATACCACTCGATAGTCTGCTTACCGCCACAGCACGCTTTTCCTTGCAAAGTAGCGCACGTAATCAATTCTTTGGCAAAGTTGCACACCAACGAATGATTTATTCCCGTTGTATTGTTGATGTAAGCGTAGAAGGATTGCCAATGCCCTTACAAGTATCAATTACTACAAAAAGTGCCTCACGTTTGAAATTAATGACAGAAAAAGAAGTGATGCTGATGTGCAAAGCGCCTTGGGTGAAAATGACGGAACAACCTTTGGAAAATCAGACAAATCAATTTCCCGTTAGCATAAAATCAATCAACGAAGAGGAAGCTATTTTAGTTTTTGATGATAACGGAATGGAATTTTGTGCAACAATCCTCCAACCAAACCAATGGAAAATTGCTCAACAAATTTGGTTGCATATCGATCCGGAACAAATTATTTTGGCAACATTGGAATAGATTCTTGATAAGAAAAAACGGCTGAATATCAGCCGTTTACTTTTTAACTTTTCTCTTCAGAAGAAAATCGAAATAAGCCCTTAATTCATCCAACTATGTGCCTGCAAGTGGGCTACTCATAATGCCCCCATTTAATTGATTGTAAATAAAGAAACTTTGGCAAGTTTACAAAGCAAAGCATTTTCAGTTTAATTGAATATTTATTAAATAATCATTTTTTATTTCGTTTTAATTTCTTGCAAAAATAGCGCCATAACTTCGGGCAAAGCACATACCATTGAAAATAAAAAGCGATAATGGCAACAATACCCATTAATTCTACTGCAATCGGATCAAAAAAGTCGCTAAGAAGAAAAGAAAAAATAACAAGGGCGAGATAACCCAATGGAAAAGTCAGCCAAAGAAGTCCGAGAACATAACCAATATGGACTTCTGCAGGATTCACTATTTCTTCCGCAAGAATAAAATGAAAATATAAAAATAAAACCATCAAAGCCATAAGAAAGAGCGGTATAAAAATAAGAAGTTTTTTCCATTTAGCCATTATTACTTTTCCAACTCAATTTATCATTGCTGTGAGCTCGGGTTAAACATTCTAAAATAAACTCATGGGTATGAATAATTTATTAAACAATCATTTTTTATTTCGTTTTAATTTCTTGCAAAAATAACGCCATAACTTCGGGCAAAGCACATACCATTGAAAGTAAAAATCCACCTTCA